>JAKVCB010000002.1 GCA_022448345.1 Pirellulales bacterium | reverse complement strand
TTCGTGGAAGCGTTTTGAAATCGGGCCATAGATCGGGTCCATTTTCAGTGCGAGGTCCGTCGTGAACATCATGGGAGCATGTTTCTTCGACGGGTCGTGCGCATCTGGCACGGTGCCCACGGCCGATGCATCGGTGGGAGTCCACTGTGTCGCACCGGCAGGGCTTTGAGTCTGTTCCCACTCGTAGCCGAACAGGTTATCAAAGTAGTTGTTGTCCCACTTCACCGGGTCGGTGGTCCATGCGCCTTCCAATCCACTGGTGATCGTATCGTCGGCGTTGCCACTGCCAAAACTGTTCTTCCAGCCGAGGCCCTGCTCCTCGAGGCTGGCGGCCTCTGGTTCGGGACCGACGTACTTGTCTGCATCGGCAGCACCATGGGCTTTGCCAAACGTGTGTCCGCCGGCAATCAGCGCGACGGTCTCTTCATCATCCATCGCCATGCGCCCGAACGTCTCTCGAATGTCGGTGGCGGCAGCAAGCGGATCGGGAGTACCGTTGGGGCCCTCCGGATTGACGTAGATCAGGCCCATCTGAACGGCACCGAGCGGATTCTCGAGATCCCTTTCGCCCGTGTAACGTTTATCACCCAGCCATTCACTTTCAGGTCCCCAGTAAATGTCCCCTTCTGGCTCCCAGACGTCCTCCCGCCCGCCGGCGAAACCGAGCGTCTTGAATCCCATCGATTCCAGGGCACAGTTGCCGGTAAAAACCATCAGGTCGGCCCATGACAGTTTTCGGCCGTACTTTTGTTTGATTGGCCAGAGTAACCGGCGTGCCTTGTCGAGGCTCACGTTGTCGGGCCAACTGTTGAGAGGAGCAAAGCGGATGGTGCCACTAGATGCACCGCCGCGGCCGTCGCCAATGCGGTAGGTACCTGCACTGTGCCATGCCATGCGAATGAAGAGCGGTCCATAATGGCCGTAATCGGCCGGCCACCAGTCCTGCGAGGTNGTCATCAACTTGTCGATGTCCTGCTTGAGGGCATTCAAGTCGAGGCTTTTGAACTCCTCGGCGTAGTTGAAATCCTCGCCCATCGGATCGGACAGGGGCGAGTTCTGGTGGAGTATCTGCAGGTTCAACTGGTTTGGCCACCAGTCTCGATTTGAAAAGGCCCCGGCCTTGGTATGTGCGTAATTTCCGCCCATCACAGGGCATTTGCTTTCGGCGGTCATATTTTTTCTCCAAATGAGTTCCGCGATTTTGTCAACGTGTTCTATATACAGGGATCCCAAGTTTTTGTGAAGTAGTGACCCGCGCAGCGCGGGATTTTCGAAGGATACCGATGGGCCTGGAAGATCGTGGTGACGTTTTCTTGTCACCCCCAAGCGGCATGCAATTTAGTCGGCTTGAGATTCAAAAGGTAAAACAGCGGTTATGTTGTTGATGGTCATGCCGCGAAAAAAAGTGGAGGCGGCGGGAATCGAACCCGCGTCCCGTGATCGCTCCACGCAAGCTTCTACGTGTGTAGTCGGACTCTTTAAATTTTGCCCTCTGGCACCCCTGCCGACCGGGTTACCTGACGGCTAGACGAGAACGGATTTAGCCACCGACGTACTCGACGTGACCGGCAGCGGTCCGGATTTGGTGACGGGCGTCCGGGTCAATCCGGCTATGACCCCTAGCCCGGGTCGCCTTTATTTAGGCGGCCAGTGCGTAATTGCTATTGGCAATTAACAAAGTGATCAGCTTTTTACGTGGCACATGCTGATCAACCACGACACGCCACTTACGCTTCATCAACCCGGTCGAACCCAGTTCGCCCCCGAATCGTGCGTAACTGTAGAAGATCTATCTTATTCGACCAGGGGGCGTTAGAAAAGTGAGCCAAAAATTTTGGCCCCGCTGTCATGCTTGTCGGCATGAGATCAGCGGCGGCGGATCGATGTGGGAAATTCGGCCCGGGCGGCCCGTATTTGGTGGTCAGCGGCGTTCCAAAATGCGCCGGTCGTTTACCAAAGTGCGCTCAACTGGCATTGCCCGTTTCGCTTTCCCGTGGGGGCGTTGTGGTCGGTTGCAAGAAGGTTTTCTCCGGTTTTCCTGGTTCCTGTCGCGAAGTACGATCCTTGTTCTGGGGGAGCTGGTTAAGAACCTGGGTCAAGCCCTCCACCGTGATCGCCGGCCCGTCTACCTTGGCCCACTTGAGGTTTGGCAGTTTTTCGAGCACCGAGAGTTTTGCGTTCGTGACCAGGTGAGAGTACATCGTGATGGACTCCAGCGACTCCCAGCTTGCCATGTGTTGAAATCCATCATCATCAATCTTGTTGAAGCAGAGGGTCACCTGCTTGAGTTGCTGCCAGTTGGCAAGCCTGGCAAGGCCGTCGCTGGTCACGCCCGTATCGCTGAGGACAAAAATTTCCAACCCGGTGAGTTTGCCCAGCCCCTCGCACCACTGGTCAGTGATGCCGGAACCCTCCAGGACCAGGTGACGAAGGTTTTTTAGCTGCGCCAGTTGGTGCCCACCAGGGTCACGGCACTTGTCGAATTTTAGGGCGACTTTCTCGAGCTTTGGCAGGTTTTTTAAATGCACCAGGCCAGCTGTCGTGATCCGGGTGTTGCTCAAGTAAATCGCTTTGAGGTTGGGGTGCCCGCTCAAAGCGGCCAGTCCCTGGTCGTCGATTTGGGTGTCGTTCAGGGCAAGCGATTGCAGGCTGGTGATTTTCCGTAGCGACTGCATGCCACCGCTGGTGACCTGGGTGCCGGACAACGTAAGACGCTTCAGTCCTTGGAGGCCCTCCAGGGAACGAAGCCCGTCGTCGGTGACTTGACTGTCGATCAGAGAGATATTGCGCAGGGCGTGCATCCCGGTGCACTGCGCAAGGACCCGATCGTCGACCTTGCGATTGCGCAAATCAAACAGGTTCCAGTTTGTATCGCTGACCGAATTGCGCGTCTCTGCCGGATAATTCAAGACGTCGGTCAAAACCACAAAATCTTCTTTTCCGACCAGCCAGGCAAGAAAAAAGGGGCCGTTGGCAGGTTGCGTTTGTGCGTAGCAATCGAGGCGGCGCAGCTGGTCAATGACGCGGGCCGTGTGCCGAAAGGGGGCCAGGTAGAGATGCCGCGCGGTGAGCATCAAACAACAGAGTATCACCATCAACAGCAGGGTGCGGAGCCCAAAGCGGGGCCATCGATGCGTATTGGCTTGGACCATTTTTAAACTCGATGCAACATGCAACCCACACCCAACAGGAGCCGGTCGGTTGGGTGGAACCTATTTCGGCACGAGGCAAGCGGCACGCATGTGATCCTGGTAAACAACTGGCCGCCTGGGAGCGGGCCTGGTACCTGCTTTCAGAACCCGCTTACGACACCTCTATTCTATTATTTGCAGTCTTCAGCCGCCGGTGAACCCTGTTTTTAGTCGGTGCGATCGGTTGAGCCCCTGGGTTCAGGGGGCCTGCCAGGCAGAGTAGGGTCACCGCCGGAGGCTGGACAATGCCGTCCTGGCGTACTCGGGCGGCTGATTTAGGAAGAGGCTGCCCCATAGACGCATTAGTGTGGCAATGTTTCCAGGGCAAAACGTGGGTCATTGTGGCGGCAACTCGAGCATACCCTTTGCTTTTCAGAGGTTTACTTTGTGATCTGCGCCGCCTTGCGGTTGTACAAGCTGTTGCAAGGGCGCAATTTCCCGAAGGTCGCGCGAAACGATCCGTACTTTTCCTCGCAACGTTTTAATCACAATGTCGTCACGACCATTGACGGTGACATGTTCAATGCCATCACCGGGGCCAGCCATCCCCTCCCCGCCAGCGTACACCGTGCCGAGGTCAGGTGAGCGGACCTGGATTTCTCCAGCGATGGTTGCCACTACGACAGCATCATCGCCAAGTACAGCAAGGCCTGCGATCGGACTTCCAAACTTGCCGGCCACGGCAACCTGTTCTGCAAACTTGTCGCCGCGGAGAATTTCCACGTGTTGATTTTCTTTGGCAACAACAAGATCTCCATTTGATTGAACCGCGATCGGCAATCGGGCCATTGACTGGCCAACGGGTGCTCCTACGCGCATTGGAGGGTTTGCGGGTGGACCTTGAAATTTCGGCGTGTGATCGCCTACAAATTGAAACGCGTAGAGCTTCGCGTTATGCATCTTGAAATGAATTTTAAGTGGTTTTCCGGCAAGCGATGAAACGTCAGCGCTTCCTCGCCAGCGGACATCCCAGGCAACGTCGTCGCCGGCCACTTCTTCACAGTCGCCAAGGGTAAAACCGGAAATCGGCTGGTCGTTCAGGTCGCGAAGCTCGACAAATATCGTTCCTTGTGCGCCGCAGTTGTAATTGAGTTCCAACCGGTTGCCTTCAAACGTGATCGGCGGAGTTGTAATAAAGCCGCCCCGATAGTCAACATCTGCCGATACAAAGCCGTCGAGACGCTGCTTGACGAGGCCCAGTCCTTGACCCCACTGCGGTTTCCTTTTCATTTCTGGCCGCAGCGGTAACGAATCGTGCATGTCACCACCAAACCAGTAGTATTGGTAAAGGTCGTTACCGGCGCGCGACATCCCGAGACCGGTCATTGTTCGCCAGCGGTCCGGTTCGTCATGCCGTCCGTTGGGAATATACGCCTTGCGATCGATCCGGTCCCATCGAATCCCGTCACGACTGACCGCAAGCGTGGTTTCAAGCGGGCCGTTTGCATCATCAAATGCGTGGAACCACGGTTGCCGCGAAGGATGCAGATGGCGAAAAAACGTGGGAAACATCAGGTAAACGTCTTCGGCGTACGGGTAGACGGTGGTTGCGTGTACGTAGAAATCCGCAAAGCCATCCCATGGATCAGCGGTCGCGACCATGTCGGTGGTTGAGGATGTGGTATACATGGTCTTCTTTTCGACATCACGGGCCACCGGCCACGGTTTGAGCAAGTTGTCGGTTTCAATCCGCGAAACACTCCGCAAGTTTTCAAATCCTGGATGTTGCATCATCGTTTCGGGGGCCACCGCGGTCACAAGACCGTCAGGCTTCTCGTAACTAAAACCGTACTGGTAGTAGAACTGACATCCTTGAATCGCAGAGAGCCCGGGAAGGTTTGTATTCTGGCATCGAAAAAAGCAGAGGTACTTGCCCGTATTGTGATCGTAATGCGGCGCACAGGAGACAAACTCGGGAAGTGCCGGAAAGACGCGGCCAGCTTTCTTGAACCGTAAACCGTCGGCTGAGTAGAAGGCATAGATGCCAGCGAGTTCTCGTTTTGGTTTTCCTGCATCGGCAGTTGCAATTTCGTAGCCATCCGCATCGATGGTGTGACTGTTGACCTCTTGAAATGCCTTAAACCGTTTTTCGGGAACATCGTGGGGATCGAGCATGACGGTCGTCGCGAAATCAAGCCGGATGAGTTTTTCCGGGTCGTCTTCGGATTCGTAACCAATGTGACCCGGGCCAAACCGCTTCCAGTGGATGCCATCGGTGCTCTCGGCGTGTTCGAGGCCAGACCATGGCGAGAAGTACATCCGCCAGACCTTTTGATTCTCCAGATACATAATATTTCGGGTGTAATGCGCATCTGGAAAATCGACGCCAATTTTTTGTGCAGGATTAATGTGCAAAACGACGTTGTCGCTTTGATCAACAAACCGCCGGTCGATGAATAGCTGTTTTCGGTCACCCACGCTGCGGATTGAATCTGGATCTGTGACTTGCAGCGTTACGGGCACTTTTCGACGGCCTGCTGAACCGGCTGAGACATGAACCATGGATTGGTAAGTTCCCGCTTTGAGCGAGTGGGCGTTGGCTCGAACTTTAAACTGCGATGGGGAACCCTGGGAGGGGATCACTTCAAGCCATGTGGCAGCTTCCTTGATGGCAGGCGCCGGATCAGATTGGCCAGTTTGAATCGTCAGCGAGCATTCTGCGGAGGCTGAATTGCCCACGACGTGCGACAGGAAAATCGCTTCCGGCCAGATTCGGAGGTCCGGCCGGGCAAAACTTTCCGGGGGTGTGAAGTCCTCTCGGTAAATTGCGCAATCAGAAAACCGCATTTCGTCGAGGTACCCTTGAAACTTTTTCATGTGCCGCCCGTGAAGATGAATCTCACGGTGATTCCACTGTTGATAGGCGTCACGGCAGCCAATTTGCAGCATAGGGTAGTGGGGCGGCATGATCGCGTCGGCATAAGGAGGCTTGCCGGTAGGAACGTTTTTCCAGGTGCCAGCGGCTTTAAATTGAAGCTTGCCGTCGAAATAGTGCCGTAGTTCTTTGGCGGTCGAGTCATAGACAACGGCGAAATGGTGAAAGTGTTTTCCTTGGCGGATGTTTCCGGTTGGTTTGTCCCAGGCATTCACGCCGTCGATCGGAAGATACCGGCTTGCGATAAAGAGCCCCGTGGCGTCGTTACGGCCAAGGTCGATGTAGTTGATACCCGAAAGTCCCCAAATGCGGTTGTCTGCCGTCATATTAGGTTTGGCCTTGACCCAGCACTCGAGCGTCCAGTCCTGGTCATCCGGGTTAAGCCGCTTTTCCGCCCGGTAGCGAAACGCACCCATTCCATCTTCGGGGCTGGCGTCGGCGTCGAGAGCACCGCCATATTTTCCGCCAGGTGTGATTGCAGCATCAGGTCCCAACGTCAGGTGGTAGCCGTTGCCGCTGGAGTCTGTAGCAATGCTTGAGCCAACCGGATCATCGAACAACCAGAGGGCCACGGTGTCGGCACGGATTTGTCCGGCCAGTGCTATGCATAAAGTGAGCAGGGAGATGGTTGCCAGTCGTGAATTCATATCAGGTAGTTCTATTTTAGGGGTGTTTGCGCACAGATACCGATGCATCTTAAAAAAACTCTGCAAGGGTCCCAGGCCAATATCCCTAAAACGGCGAAAATAAGTGGCTCAAGGGTTCCGTATATTAGCCGAACAAATTGCGCTTCAAGTGGGCGGTTCGACACAAAAAGTTGTTCTGCGGAACGAGGCAATTTGCGTTGCCGCGCCCTGCGGCAGCCGGTGGTGAAAGACGCTTGTTACACACCCTGGGCTTACAGGGGAACCCCTCGTTTAGGGCCGGCGCACAAATCCGTAGAGGGTCAACACAAGCATGCACAAACTCAGTGAAGCTGGCTCGGGTACATTGGCAGCAACCAGGCTGCCCGATGCACTTCCGCTACCAAAATTGTCACTCCACAACTGGTACCCAGCAGCGGAGGAATCGGGGCTGCTGCCGTCAACCCAGACGGTGTAATCTGCTGCGTCGACCGCACCATCGTTATTGTAATCACCAGGAGTCCCAGGGGAGTCGTCACCGTTTAAAAAGGCGATGTCATCGATTCGTCCAAAGCCGTCCTGCGAGGTAATCGTGCTAAGACTCGTGTCGAGCCGGAACAGGCGACCTTCTTCCGTGCCGACGATGATATCGTTATCCGATTGCACGCCAATGGTGTTAATGGTGCAATTTCCGCCCGGGCAGGCAAGTGTTACGTTTTGGTCCCGGTTAATTTTCAGTCCCGCCGCCTGCAGGTCGGTGCTCCAAAGCGACAGCTCACCGTTTGCAAGACCGACGACAAACCGATTGTCGTTCAGTACACCCAATGCCGTGATATCGTCCGCATGCGGGCCGCCCAAAAACTGGCCGGTGTTGACTTCAAAACCGCCAACGTCAGGTGACAAACGATCATCGCTGGTGCGAAGTTCCACGATCCGGTTGCTTTTGGCAAGCACCATCAGGTCGTCGGGGCGGATTTCCAAGGCGACACCAAAAATATCGTCCATCCCAGACATTCCCATGGGTGTATCGCCGGCGCCAATCGCCAGATCGCCCGTGGGGTTTCGATGAAGTCGACCTTGCTGGCCCGGACCAAAACCGACGGTATTCTCCCACAAGTGCGTCAGGGCACCACTGCTATTCATGACCGCACCGTTGATCGGTCCCAGGAGGTTGAGAGGTGGGCTGTTCAGATCGCTCGGTCCGCCGTTGAGACCGTGCGCTGACCAGCTTGCAATGGCAGTTAAATCTGGAATCCTGACCTGGAGGTTGCTAAAGTTTCCTCCCAAATCGTCCAATCCGAAAAAGATATAATCTTCATATCCGGCGCCGTCGTTGTAAGCCAGGAGTGTGCTGATAGCAGCACCGAGGCCATTGGGGGGGTAAGTGGGATTGCCCAAGTCGTTAGCCGGTCGACGGCTAAAAGCAGAATTCATTCCACCGGAGTTGTTGAGGGCGGTCACAATGTGATTGTCGCTTTGTACGACGACCTGGCTACCGGTGTCCAAGCCAAACCCTTGTCCGGAAATAAAAGAATCGACCGCGAGCGTATCCTCGTTGAGAATCGAAATGTGCCCGTTATCGCCGCCGGCATGGACCAGCACGATATCGTCCAGGTCCAGCCCATAGGCGGTCGGTGCGATACCAATTGCGATTATAAAACTCGATAGGCAAGCAGCCCTCATTGCGGTAGCCCTCATTGCGGTAGCTCTCATTGCGGTAGCCCTAAATTTATCTCTACTTATAAAAGAACAAACAAAATAGCTTCGTAGATAGTGCCGTGTTAACCAACCGGTAAGGAGTCCTTTTTGGGTTGGGCACCGCCAAAATACTAAAAAATTCCCGGCGGGCAGGTCCCAGGACCAACCCGCCGGGCGATTGTTACACGCTATCAAAAACCGGTTTCAAAATCTGAAACTGGTTTCGTTTTCACCTCACTTGCGGCGACGCAGGCAAACCGCGCCCAGCGAAGCAATAAGCAGCATCACGGCCGACGCTGGCTCGGGAACAGCATTCGCGACGGAGATCGAACCGATGGGGCTATTGCTGACATTTTGGTGTGCAATGGTAGCAAGCGGATACTGCCCCCCTGGGGTATAGCCATCGAGGTCCCGCACCCAGACATCACCGCTTGCGGTGCCATACACCAGGTTATTGGTGACAGGGTTGACGTCCATTGAGGTCACGTGCCATCCGCCACCGCCTCCCAACGAGTTGAAGGGTGCCGCGCCAGTGTAGATGTTAAAATCACCGTTGCTAAATGCAACCGCCATGTTGCCATCAGGCAGGCCAAGCACGTCGGTGACTCCAATACCGGGGCCGCGCATGTTGCCATTGTCGTGGCAGCATACGCCATCGTTAGGACGGACCGAAATACGACCATTATCATCGCTACCGATAATCACCCGACCGTTGGGCAGGCTGGAAAGCACTACGGCCCGGTCGCCCGCACCAAAACCGTTATCGAAGATATCCTGCTGCTGGTTCCAATCGCCACCAGGGGCAGAGCGGATCCGCGTGCGATCACTACCGGGATCTTCATAAAGGTAAATGACGTTGCCGTTGGGAAGCTCGGTCGATGTTATAACGCCAGCGCCCATCATTGCCGGACCGTGAACAATCCCGTTTAGTGCTTTATTGCGAGTTTGGGCCGATGCGCCTTCGAGGCTCATGACAACTTTGTCGTTCGACTGTGACAGGACGGTCACGTCCAATCCGGGAGAACCAAGGCCATTTGGGGGTGCGATCCAGCCACCATTCGGATCGACACTAGCAAACGCACCGCTTGCTGCGTCGGTGACATAGGCGAATCCAGATGCGTCCGTGAACCAGTCAACGCTGGTAACATTGCCACCGGCGCCAGTCATTTTATAATTTCGCGTCAATGCCCCGCCTTGCTGGCGATATACGCCGGTGCCGCCGTTGTCATCACCTTGGCCAAAGCCGACGGCGATGAGATCCACTTGCGCGACTGCTGGGGCCGCAACGAGCGCGACGCTCATAACTACAAGAACAGCAAGATACCTCAACATTGGTACTCCTCCACTTCAAAATCGAAAGAAACTGCGATCTCTAAAACGTTTGTGAGATATCGCGGAAAAACTATGGGCTCGACAGCCGGACCCCTGCGGTTCGAACAGCCGTACACCTCTTACTCTTAATGTACCCAGTCTAACGCAAAAAGCGAGCGATTGATAAGTATAAAAACAAAAAAATAGATAATCAGGACGTATAGAGGGGGGGGGGAGGCCGTTTGCAGAATTAAAAGATCGGCCAAAAAGCGATTCAGTCAGCGCTTTTCTACCTTGAAATCAAACTCGTTTTTGCCGACTGGCTCGACTTGAAACTCAAGCCCACTGGTCCGGAACTGCCCAAACTTGGGGTGGATAGAAAGTCCGGGTGTTCCGTCCGGCTTCATCCAGGGCATCACCAGTATGTGGTGTTTGCCTGCGACAGCTCCATCGTTTTTTTCGTAGGTGCTTAGGCGGTAGCTGCCATCTTCCAGCGTACGGGCCCGCGCGCGAACGTCGTGCTCGTCCGATCGAAACAGAACGACCAGGTTATGGATGGGGGTGCCATCAGGGTAAGTAATCACCCCTGTGACCGGGTATCTCTTTAATTTCCCGTCGTCTCCACAACCGCCAGTGGCGATGCCAAGGAGCAACAGCCCATATGCAACCCAGGAAAATTTTTTCATGCGAATTCAGAGGGCTTCGGAAAGATTTGCGACGTTTCCGTCTGCTCGCTCGGCGAGTCGACCCAGGACGTTGACATCCAGGTTGACAGAAATCGCGTGGACACTGCCGTCGCACATCGCGAATTGGCAAACTCCCGGATGCCAGCTTCCGAACACGTAGTTGTTGGGTATCGTATCATCGTTCGGTCCAAAGGCAATCGGAAATTGCCCCGTGTACTCGTTGGCGATCCCATCTCCGTCGGCGTCGGTACGCGGACCACCTGCGATGCGACTGTAGTGGACCCACTCGTTGCCTGAACACCAGCCGCCGTCGCCGCCGTAAATCCATTGCGGGGGCCGGGCCCTAACGGGCATTTCGGCACTAGGCGTATAGACATCTTGAACGACATGCTTTTCACCAACGAGAAAAGTCTTTGAGAGACCGTCGGTGACTTTGCCCCATTTCAATTTGGACTTGTACGGCGAGTAGGCCTGCACGTGTCGCGGGCCCCACATCTGCAGAATAATTACCCCATGGGGAGTTAGTGATTGTCCCGCCCATGGGTTGTTTCCGGGGGGGGGAAGTTCCGGGTCAAGCCAATTACCGGCGTTACCTGCGTAGTCGAGCAATCCACTTGCCGGGTGTGGCTCCTTGCCAGGAAAGTCTTCAAGCGTCAGCGACTGCCCCCGATCACGCGTGGGACACTGATAGAGGGGAATATTTTCCTGGTATGCATAGTCACCGTTGCTCAGGTCCGGTTGCTGGTGCCATCGTATATCGATGTTCCAGCGTTCGAATTGGTTTGATTCTTCGATAAAAGGCATAATCATCACAAACCAACTGGGAACCTCATCGTGATGTGCGCCGGGGGGTATCTGGTTATACGTATCGTGATAGAGATGCACGCCCTTGGAAATTTGACCCAAATGATTCAGGCACGAATTACGTCTTGCCGCTTCTCGCGCCGCTTGCACGGCAGGCAGCAGCAGTGCGATCAGGATGCCGATAATGGCGATCACCACCAGTAGCTCTACAAGCGTAAAACCACGCTGAAAAATTTTCTTTTGTTGCATAACTCGAAATTATTCTGCTTTGCAGAGATTCTGTGGTGCTAAAAATAAACTCGTTCACTCGCCGAGTTCGGTTTCCGCACGGTATCGGGCAGTTACCTGATCTACCTGATCGTTCCGGAAACTCCTCCGTCTGATCGTTCCGGAAACTCCTCCGTTATTATCTGCAAATCATTGGCAATTTGCAAGCTTTACTCTTGGCCAGAGCGGTTCGGGTTTCGCGAACGCAACCCGGGCCGTTTTTTGGGGGCTCGTTTGTCGCGACAGCATCCTTTTACGTTTTTGGCGGCTTTCAGGGTGGGTGATCGTGGTAAACTAGCGGACCGCCCGCGACCTATACCTGTGGTGCCTCTTCTACCTCTGGTGCCTCTTCCAAAACAGCAAACCTCTATGAACCACCCAGCCCTTAAGAGCCGGTGAACCCTGTATCCAGCGGTACGATTGTTTCAATCCAGGTGGGTCATCCCCGGCAGTATGGGACCGACGGCGCAGTCGATCCCCATCAGCAGCCCTGGGTTACCGCTTTTTTCAAGCAGCCAGTTGGCGGGCCGGTGTGGGTGACCCGTACGAACATCGAGGGGGACCACCAGGCCGACCAAAAGCACCATGGAGGGATCGACAAGGCGGTTCTGGCATACTCGGCCGACCATTTTGACCTCTGGCGGCAGGAATTGGGGATCGGTCAACTTGAGGCGGGCGCATTTGGCGAGAATCTCACCATCAGCGGCCTGACTGAGGGAGATGTTTCTATTGGCGACACATGGCGCGCCGGTGATGTTTTGTTTGAGGTTTCCCAGCCGCGGCAACCTTGTTGGAAGCTTGCCCGGCGGTGGCGCAGGAGTGACCTGGTTA
Organism: Pirellulales bacterium; assembly: GCA_022448345.1. Lineage (GTDB taxonomy): Bacteria > Planctomycetota > Planctomycetia > Pirellulales > Lacipirellulaceae > JAKVCB01. Next base: position 15,152 of record JAKVCB010000002.1, on the reverse strand, counting down.
AAAAAGTTGTAAACTCGGGCCGCACTGGTTGGTACCTGCGCGTCCTGGAGGAGGGCGCGCTCACGCCGGGCGACCCAGTTGAGCTGGTTGAGCGGCCCTGTAGCGACTGGACGATTGCGCGCGCCAACGAGGTATTTTACGCACGGGAAAGGCACCAGGAAAAACAGCTCCTGGCCCAGGTCGCAGAGCTTTCGGCTGCCTGGAAGAGTGCGCTGCTTGGTTAGTTGCCGGTTTTCAGAACAGCGTTTCCAGAGCAGCATGGTACCAGATCTAGCATGGTACCAGATCCAGCGTGGTACCAGGTCCAGTATGGTACCAGATCCAGCATGGTGCCAGGACAGCGTGGCACCATCGGTGACGACAACCAACCGCAGCGGACTTAGCGGATGTCGCGCAGGATTTCTTCGGCCGCATTTTTTCCACAGGCGCCCATGACCCCTCCACCAGGGTGGCTGGCAGCGCCGCAAAGATAGAGACCACGGATCGGTGTGCGATGATCGGCCCAGCCGGGTACCGGGCGGAAGAAAAACAACTGGTGAGCGTTCATTGCTCCTTGCATGATGTTTCCTCCGGTGATGCCAAACGTGCGTTCCAGGTCCAGCGGGCTGAGTACCTGGCGGTGTTCAATGGCTGCGGGCACGTTAGGCGCGTACTGGGCAAGCGCCTCGACACAGCGGTCGGCAAACGACTCTTTGATGTCGTCCCAGTTACCCTCTGCCAGGCGGTAGGGGGCGAACTGGACAAACATGCTTAAAATATGTTTTCCCTCAGGTGCAATCGTGTGATCGACACTGGTGGGCATGGTCATTTCCAGGATTGGGTTTTCACTGGGACGACCATACTTGGCATCGTCGTAAGCCCGCTCCAGGTAGTCGAGTGAGGGACCCACGTGCATCGTACCGTGGTGATGCGGCCCCACGCCGGCCGCATCGGCACAAGTAAAGCGGGGCGGTTCGGCAAGAGCCAGGTTCACTTTGGCCGAGGCCGAACTGTAGTCGATCCGGCTGATGGCCTGCAAAAAATCTTCAGGCAGTTCGGCCGGGTCGAGCATTTTTTCGAAGGTCAGGTGAGCATCGACACTCGAGGCGACGATTTTTGCCTCGAGCTGGGTCCCGTCCTCCAGTTGCACGCCGCAGGTTCGCCGACCGTTGGTGAGAATTGCCTGCACAGGAGACTCGCGGCGAATGGTCACTCCCATGTCTTCACAGGCTGCAGCGATGGCCTCCGAAAGACCTCCCATGCCACCTTGCACATAACCCCACACACCTCGTGCTCCGCCTGCTTCACCCATCACGTGGTGGAGCAGGACGTACGCGCTACCGGGAGAACTGATGGAGAGGAATGCGCCGATGATCGCATCGGTAGCGAGCGTTGCTTTGAGAACATCGGACTTGAACCAACGATCGAGGATTGGGCGTGCGGCGCCGGTCAGCAGTTCGATAGCCTCTGGTTGATCGGTCCCGAGTTTGCTCATTGCCTGGTAAAGCGACCAAAGTTTTTTGGCATCGCGCATTTTCTTGCCGATGCCAATGCGGCGCCAACTTGCAGGCATTGGGAGCGGGTCGGGGGCCGCCTGGCTGAGGACTGGTTCCAGCACGGCTGCGATACGTTCCAGAAAGGCGTTGTATTTCGGGTAGGCGACGACGTCATCCGAACTGAACTTACCGATCTCACGCTGGCAAAGTGCCGCATCGGGCCCCAGGAGCAAACTTTGCCCGTCCGGCAGCGGAGTGAATGACGAGGGGGATCGCGGTAGAATCGTTAGCCCATACTCTTTGAGTTTGAGTTCGCGGATGATTTGAGGCAGAAAGAGGCTGATGACGTAAGCAGCCGTGGAAACTTTGTAGCCGGGCCAGAGCTGCTCGGTCGTGGCGCAGCCTCCCAGTACGTGCCGACGTTCGAGGACGCAAACACGCTTGCCTTCGCGGGCCAGGTAGCCGGCACAAACCAGTCCGTTGTGGCCACCACCAATAATAATGGCATCGTACTTATTAGCGATCGACATCAACGTGCTCCATCACGGTTGCAGAATGACTTCCCATCGGTACCACAACACCAAGGATCAACACCGGTTTTGTCTTCACGACCAATGGGCTTGTGGTGGATTGCAATTAAAAAATCCAGCATCCACCGCCGGACACGATACTGTATTTGGCTTTTGCCCGGCAGGTCGAGTTCTTGTTTATATGTCGAATAACCTTGCTGAGCGGACAACCGGTTTCGGCAAAAACGACTTCACTGGAAATCAGCGATTTCTCCAAAGAATGTGGTTGTCGATGCCGAGTTCGCGTTGTTTGCCGTCGATGGCCTTTTTGAATTTCCGGGCATCAGTCGGGTAACCTGCGGTAGGTTTCAAGTTGGGCACGCGCGGGCACCAGAACTCGTTTACCGCTCGCATCGAGAGTTCGCGAAGATACTTGGCGGTCATCGAAGCAAGTGCCGTGGGCAGGAAAGACTCTCCCTTGGTACGAAAGCAGATTTCGACGGGACCCCCATCGGCAACCTCTCCCTCCAGATGCGGTGGCACACCACCCGCTGTCGACCGGTCCCAGTGGTAACGGCTCTCGTTTTTGCCTTCAGTGAGGATTTGGATCCAAGGTTCAGGAAAATGATGTTGCAGCAACGCCAGGTAACGGTTGCGGGCACCATGCTTGTCACAAACAATGAACATCGAATTTGCGTCCGGGTCGCCCGGGTCGACTGTGTGGGACAAACCGGGTGAAGTTTTCAAAAAGTCGACCAGTTGTCGTACGAGTGACAGTGTCACGTGTGAAAGAGCAGCACCTTTGCTGCCGTAGTACTGGACCAGGTCGTTGAATTCAGCGGGGAAGACAAGTCGGGCTTGGAGTTTTACCGGAATTGCCCCCGAGTCGTGACACCGTTCTTGCAGCTGCTTACTTAAATCGAAGATCCGGCTTTCGGAGGCACTGACCGGCAATTGGCACTCGTAGTTTTGGTGCCAGGGGAGTGGTGCCCGGCGACCGTCGGAATCAGCCTCCAGGATCTCCACCAGTTCTGACCACGTTTGTGGCGCGGTCCGCATCATGTGCAGTACCGTGTGTACACCAAGCTCCAGACGTTCGGGTCCAACCGCCGGGGCGTAAAGTGTTTTTGAGTCAGCGATGGCAAGGTTTTTTCCGCCATCCCACTGGGGAACGACCACCGGGGCGAGCCGTTGGTAGAGATCGATTGCCCCCAGATGGCTGAGGTCAGCTTGGCACTGCGTGGCAACTGCCGTGGGGCCAGACCTGGAGTCCGCGCCGAAAGTTGCCGGAGGAGACGGTGTTTTGCACGGTTGAAGAGGGGTGGATTCAACCTGCCACGCGCTGGCAGCGACCACCAGTGGTCCCAGATTCGGTCCATATCCCGCTTCATCAACACCGATCATCCATGCCATCGGAGTCAGTATAGCGTAAGTACCGCCATTAGAAACAACGGCCTAGTGAGTTTGGGGGGGTGGAACCTCCGGGGATCGGTACTTCGGGCGGTCATTCCGCATTCCCTCAGGGGAAGGCCTTCTGCTATGATCGGAGGATGAATTCTGCACCAACTCCTGATCGCTCGATGGGGGCTTCGGAGGCCGCCAAATATCCGGAACTTCGAGCCTCTGACTTGGGGACGTCTCAGCAACTGCGACGACGGACGATTTTGCCGATCGTGTTGTTCGTGGCCACGTGTCTCTCAACGTTTTATGTAGGTGCGGCTGATTGGAGACCGCAGGACCAGCAGACGTATGCCCAAATGGGGCACGTTATCCAGTTGAATTGGCAACAGGGACTGATTTACATGGGGGCCGTGTTGGCCATTCTTCTGACCCACGAAATGGGTCACTTTTTGCAAACGCTGCGGTACCAAATTCCGGCCAGCTATCCGCTTTGCATACCGGTCCCTTTCAGCTTGATCGGGACGATGGGGGCGGTCATCAGCATGGATGGGATGCGGGCCAATCGGAAGCAGATATTCGATATTGGGATTGCTGGGCCATTGGCGGGGCTGGCGGTTGCCGTTCCGGTACTCTATTTCGGGGTCCAGCAGCTTGATCTGACGGTTCCCCCGCGGGCGGGTGATATTCAGTTACACAACCCCATCGCGGTTCGCTGGATGATTGAATGGATTCACCCACAGTGGGCAGATCGATCGGCCTGGGTGGCCGTTTCGCAGCTCAACGCATTTTTCATGGCCGGCTGGGTGGGAATGCTTATTACTGGTTTGAACATGTTGCCCATCAGCCAGCTCGACGGTGGGCATACGATCTATGCACTCTTTGGCCGCGATGCCCACAAATTAGCCCGAGCTTTTGTCATTGTCGCGATCATTTACGTCGTGATGTATTTGGATCAGGCAGCGATTTGGACGCCGATGTTGATTCTGGTGATCTTGATGGGAATCCATCATCCGCCCACCTCTGACGACAGTGTTGAACTGGACAACGTCCGCTGGATGATCGGAGTTGCTTCGCTGGCGATTCCCGTATTGTGTTTCCCACTTTTGGGACTGAAGCAGTAGCGGGAAGCCGATTCCGTTCTGGGCGGTTGTTGAGCCTGCCGATAGCGGCAGGTTCGCCTAGGGAGCAAGGAGCAGTCGGCCGGGAGCGGCCAGAAAGCCTTTGACTTCGTTCAGAAATTGCGCTGCTCTAGCGCCGTCGACGATGCGATGGTCGTAAGTCAGCGACAGAGGCATGATTAACCGTGGTTGAAGTTCACCATCGATGTACATGGGCAATTCTCGACTACGACCAACCAGGAGGATGGCAACTTCTGGGGGATTGATGATTGGGGTTGAGTAGGTTCCACCAACGGAGCCCAGGTTGCTTATCGTGAAAGTGCCTCCGCGCAGGTCCTCGACGGCGAAACTTCCCAGGTGAGCCATTTCAGTGAGTCGGGCCAGTTCATGGGTAATTTGTGAAATCGTGAGTCGATCAGCGTCGCGCATCACCGGCACAATGAGGCCCCGATTTGTGTCGACGGCAATCCCGATATTTACATATTCCTTGTAAACGATTTGGTTGTTTTCGATATCCACCGAGGCGTTGACAATTGGGTGTAACCGCAACGACGAGGAAATGGCCTTAATCAAAAAAGGCATCGAGGTGAGTTTAAGTCCTTGAGCAGCGTAGTCGGCTTTACTTTGCTGTCGCATGGCTTCCAGGGCCGATACGTCGACGTCGTCGAAATTAGTCAGTTGCGGGATGGTGGAATAAGAGTTGAGCATATTACGCGCAATGGTTTGCCGTAATCGCGTCATTTTTTCGACACGAACGGCTCCCTGCCCATCTGATTCCAGGATTCCTGGTGGCGTGATCCCGGCCGGTGCTGCTGTTGCTGCCTGCTGATTGGCCGAACGGACGTAAGCCTGTACATCGTCGGCGGTAATTCGACCACTTTCTCCGGTAGGCTGAACACGACGAAGATCGACACCCAGTTCTCTGGCCAGTCGACGGATGGCTGGGCCTGCCGCTGCGGCCAGGTGGAGGTCCGGGGAGGCTTCGGTTGGTTCCTCAGCAGCCGGTGGTGGCACGGGTGCTGTTGCCGAGACCACAGGTGGTGCCGACTGGATGGTGTTGGGTGACGGTGGCACTTCCGCAGCGGGCGATGGTGCGGAAGCCAATGGTCCAGCAGCGGCAGGTGGTGCGGGTGCAGCAGGTTCGAGAGCGGCTGGAGAGGTTGGAGGCGCTGAGCCTGAAGAGTCTTTAGAGTTCTCCGCTGGGGCGGGCGCGTTGGTGGGTTCCAGTTCGAGAAGGGGTGAGCCGACCGAGATGGTATCGCCTTCGCTAACAAGAATCTTGGTGACTTTGCCCGCTTCGGGGCTGGGGACAGGCATGGTCGCCTTGTCGGTTTCGACTTCGAGCAGATCTTGTTCGACTTCGATGAGATCTCCCACACTAACCATGATGGTGAGGACGTCACCCGACTCGATATTCTCCCCCAAATGGGGCAGGGTAATTTGGTTTGTCATAGCAGCGAACCAGGGGTAAGACTTGGAAAATGGAGTGACCGGATACAGGCAGTTCACGCGAACAGCGGCGACGGTTTTTCCGGGTCGATATTCAGTATTTTGATCGCTTCGGCGACAGTTGTTTTGTCAACTTTTCCTTGTTGGCTGAGTTGGTGCAGGGCGGCCAACGCGACGCATTCGGCATCGACTTCGAAATGGCGTCGTAGTGCTTCACGGGTCTCGCTGCGGCCCATTCCATCGGTGCCGAGAGTCAACAGTCCGCCTGGGATCCAAGGGCTGATTTGCTCAGGCAGGCAGCGGAGGTAGTCGCTGGCCGCAACGCAGGGTCCGTCGACTCCGTTAAGTTGTTCTTCGAGATAAGAGACTCGCGACGGCGCTAACGGGTTGAGCAGATTCCACCGCTGGCATTCGCCCGCGTCGCGGCGAAGTTCGGTCCAACTGGTCACGCTCCACACGTCACTGGAAATCCCGAATTTTTCAGCGAGCAGAGCTTGAGCTCGAGACACCTCGCGCAAGATGGCCCCCGAACCAAACAGTTGCACACGGTGGGGACCGTCAGCATTGACGGTTGCCAGTTTATACATGCCCCGAATAATACCTTCTTGGCAGCCATCAGGCATTTCAGGCATGTGGTAGTTTTCGTTTTCGAGCGTGATGTAATAGATGGCTGTTTCACCATCTTCGTACATCCGTTTAAGCCCATCGAAGACGATCGTAGCCGTTTCGTAAGCGAATGCGGGGTCGTAGGCCCGCACCGTTGGAAAAGCAATTGCGTTGACCAGGCTATGCCCATCTTGGTGTTGCAAGCCTTCGCCATTGAGGGTGGTTCGGCCAGCGGTACCACCTAGCAGGAAGCCTTTGGCCCGCATGTCGGCGGCTGCCCAGATTAAATCACCAATTCTCTGGAAGCCGAACATGGAGTAGTAAATAAACATCGGGATCATGTTGACGCCGTGCGACGCGTAGGCGGTGCCGGCGGCATTGAACGACGCCATGGAACCAGCTTCGGTGATCCCTTCTTCAAGCAATTGCCCATTCCGGGCTTCTTTGTAAAAAGCGATTTGATCGGAGTCGACCGGTTCGTAAAGTTGACCTCGGTGAGCATAAATACCGACCTGACGAAAGAGGCCTTCCATCCCGAAGGTGCGGGACTCGTCGGGAACGATTGGCACGATAAATTTTCCGATCTCCTTGTCGCGCAAGAGATCGCTGAGCAGGCGAACAAAGCCCATCGTGGTCGACATTTCTTTGCCTTTGCCCTGACTGACCAGCTTTGCCATTGTTTTCGGGTAATCGGCCAGGCGAGGAACTTTCATCTGGACAGGTTTCGATGTCCGCGCAGGGACGTAGCCTCCAAGCGCTTCGCGCCGCTCACGCAGGTATTCCATTTCAGGGCTGTCTTCGGGCGGTTTGTAGAAGGGTGCACCCGAGACACGTTCATCGGAGATCGGGATGCCAAAACGTGTGCGGAACTCACGAAGTTCTGCTTCGTTGAGCTTTTTTTGGTTGTGGGTCATGTTGCGGCCTTCACCGCCCTCACCCAACCCATAGCCTTTGATCGTTTTGGCAATGACCACCGTAGGTTTCCCTTTGCAGTCCATAGCCGCTTGATAGGCTGCGAAAACTTTCTCCGGGTCGTGTCCTCCCCGGCGCATCTTTTGCAGTTTTTCGTCGGAGTAGTTTTGGACCAGCTCGAGCAGTTCGGGATGGTCACCGAAAAAATGTTCTCGGATATAGCCGCCATCAGAGACAATGTATTTTTGATACTGTCCGTCGACAACTTCCATCATGCGGGCGGCAAGCAGTCCTCGTTCATCCTGCTCCAGCAGCGGGTCCCAGTCGTCGCCCCAGATCACTTTGATCACATTCCAACCGGCTCCGCGAAACGCCCCTTCGAGCTCCTGGATGATTTTTCCGTTTCCTCGAACCGGTCCATCGAGTCGCTGTAGGTTGCAATTGATCACGAAAGTCAGGTTGTCGAGACGTTCGCGGGCAGCCAGCGTGATGGCACCGAGGGTTTCTGGTTCGTCACATTCGCCGTCACCCAAAAAGGCCCACACGCGTTTTTGTGAGGTGTCGAGGATGGATCGGTCGCGGAGGTATTCGTTGAAGCGAGCCTGGTAAATCGCCATGATGGGCGCGAGGCCCATCGAGACGGTGGGGAATTCCCAGAAATCGGGCATCAACCATGGGTGGGGATAGGAGGAGAGGCCTCCTTCGGGAGTCAATTCTCGTCGGAAGTTGATCAGGTGTTCCTTGGAGAGACGTCCTTCCAGATATGCCCGGGCGTACATTCCTGGGGACGCGTGTCCCTGGAAGTAAACCTGGTCCCCATCGTAACCACTTTCGCCGCGACCGCGGATGAAGTGATTGATGGCCACTTCACACAAGGTAGCCGACGAGGCGAATGTTGAGATGTGCCCCCCGATTCCGGCATGATCGCGATTGGCCCGTGTGACCATGGCCATGGCATTCCACCGCACAAAGCTCTTGATCCGCCGTTCTAATTCCCGATTGCCCGGATAAGGGGGTTGCTTGTCCCGAGGAATCGTATTGACGTAGGGTGTGGTTGCCGTGAAAGGCAGTTCCACACCATTGCGAACCGCCGACTCTTCGAGCACCGTCAAAAGCTGCTTGACACGTTCCGGGCCTTTGCTCTCCAGTACATAGTCAAGCGATTCGAGCCATTCTTCCGTTTCGTTGGAATCGGAGTCGTCGGCAATCGGCGATTTGGTTTTGTCAGCGTTGGCCATAAGGATAGTTCCTGTGGCACCGGTCAAGAAAAGTCGGTGGCGTTTCGTCTGGCTGGGTGTTGGCTTTATTTCCGCTTTGGTTTGTAGATTTCGGTTGCTAACCCGAGATGGACTTCTCCGGCAAAGGCCACCGTTTCGCTCAGGGTCGGATGTGGGTGGATCGATTCCGTCAGGTCACGTGTTGAACACCCCATTTCGATGGCAACAACCGCTTCGGCAATCAGTTCCCCCGCACCAGCGCCGACAATTCCGCAACCCAGGAGTCGATCGTTGGCTGGATCAATGAGCCACTTGGTCATTCCATCGGTCCGGCCAATAGCAATGGCGCGTCCACTCGCTTGCCATGGATAAACGGCAACGGCAACTTCACGATTCTCACGTTTTGCTGCTTCTTGCGTGAGACCTGCCCAGGCAATTTCGGGATCGGTAAACACAACGGCGGGTATGGCTGTTGCGTCAAAGGCAGCCGGCTCTCCGGCGAGGACCTCGGCCGCGACTTTACCTTCATGGGATGCCTTGTGGGCGAGCATTGGTTCTCCGGCCACATCCCCAATAGCCATGATATGCGAATCATCGGTTTGCTGCCGATCATTGACGACTACAAATCCGTGGTCATTGATTTTCACGCCCGTGTTCTCCAGGCCGAGTCCTGACGAAACGGGGCGCCGCCCAATCGAGACCAAAACCCGATCATATGGGTAGGTGCCGTTGAGTTCAGGACCTTCCATTTGCACTTCGATTTTTTTGCCGGACTCTTTCAAACCGGTGACCTTGGTGCCGAGATGAACATGGGAAAACCGCTGGCGAATGCGCTTTTCGAGTGGTTTGACAAGGTCGCGATCAGCGCCGGGCAAGAGGCCTTCGGTTAACTCCACGACCGAAACTTGCGAGCCTAGTTCTGAGTAGACAGTGCCCATCTCCAGGCCGATGTAGCCGCCACCAATGACCAGCAGTGACTCGGGAATATCCTCCAGGGCCAAAGCACCTGTCGAATCCAACACGCGGGGGGAATCGATGGCGAACATCTTGGGCATCGCTGGTACGGAACCAGTTGCCAGGATGCAATGGTCGAAGGTGATCCGTTCGGCGTCATAGCTATCCGGATCGCCACCTTCGAGCTGCAGGGTTTGCGAATCGACAAAAATTCCTCGGGCGTGGATGCGACGAACTTTGCGCCGCTTGGCCAACTGGGCCAGTCCCCCCGAAAGAGTCTCGATGACGTTTTCTTTGCGGGCGCGGGTTTTGTCGATATTGATCTTCGGTTTGGGGAAGTCGACACCCCAATCGGCCATTTCCTCCGCCTCGCTTACCACCTTGGCCACATGCAATAATGCCTTCGACGGGATGCATCCGCGCAACAGGCAGGTTCCACCAAGCCGAGCGTTGGCTTCGACCAGAGTAACCTCCATCCCCAAATCAGCGGCGAGAAAGGCGGCAGCGTATCCTCCTGGCCCTCCTCCCAAAACAACAACCTGTGAGTGCAGCGACATATCCTGGTGGCTCGAGAGAGTTCAAATTGAGCGGTGCATGCAAAACTTATTGCCTGTCAAGTAGTTACCGCAACAAACAACCCAGTCTAGCGGACATTTGGACGATCGAAAATGGGGGTCCCTGCTCCAAATTTTAACTTCAGACCCGTTATTCGTCGCCAGCGGACCACTCTTGCAGCCCAAAAACCAGGGTGGAACAAAGTTTTTGGAGTTGGTTCTCAGAGATCACCAGCGGTGGGGTGAGGTAGACAACATCCTTGGTGGGACGAATGAGGACTCCCAACTGCCGATACTTTTCCATCAATTTTTCCCGGTGCTCAAGCTGTTGGAGTTGAACGACGCCGACAGCGCCTAGAACACGTACATCGACGACTCCTGGCAGGTCGCGGCATGGGGCAAGCCCTTGGCGAAGGGCCGTCTCGATTTTCTGGACCTGAGCCAGGCGTGGCTCTGTCTCAAAAAGGTCGAGCGATGCCCCGGCGGCTGCGCAAGCAAGTGGGTTGGCCATGAACGTGGGCCCGTGCATCAGTGCGCTAGAGGTGTCCTCTGCTAAAAAGGCCTCGAACACGCCGGTGGTAGCAACGGCGGCTGCCATACCAATGGCACCACCGGTCAGAGATTTCCCAATACACATGATGTCGGGCACCACGTCCGCTTGTTGGCAGGCGAACATGGTACCAGTCCGACCAAAACCAGTAGCAATTTCGTCGGCAATCAACAAAAGCCCATGCTGGTTACAGACCTGCCGAATCATGCTGAGTGATTCGGGGTTGTGAAATCGCATTCCGCCGGCGCCCTGGATAAGTGGTTCGATAATCGCACCGGCCAGCCGATCGACCCGCTCGGCGACGAATTTCTCGAAAGCTTGGCAATCTGTTGCGGTACGGGGAATTTTGTGCGGATATTGCTCGAGCAAAAACCCCTTAAAATGAGCATGCATACTGTTGTCTGGATCACAGACCGACATCGCACCGCTGGTATCACCGTGGTAAGAATTTTCGAAAGAGATGAACCGGTTGCGACCAGCGAAACCCTGGTTCAGCCAATATTGCACTGCCATCTTCAGGGCGATTTCAACCGAGACGGATCCCGAGTCGGCAAAGAAGACATGGTTTAAGTCGCCGGGTAACAGTTGGCTCAGCCGTTTCGCCAGGCGCAAGGCTGGTTCATGGTGGATGCCGCCAAACATAACATGCGGCATGATTTTGAGTTGCCGTTCGATGGCGGCGATAATGTGTGGGTGGTTGTACCCGTGGCAGGCAGTCCACCACGACGCCACCCCGTCAATGAGCCGCTCACCCGAAGCGAGAGTCACGTAAACTCCGTCGGTCGCGACGACGGGCCAGGGCACACCAGCCGTTTTCATTTGGGTGTAGGGCATCCACACATGGCGGGCACCGTCGCGTTGCCAGTCAGGTTGGTTTTGCATCAAAGATTGCCGTGCCAAGGAAGGGTTGTCGCCGCAAGTTTACCGATTGAATGGATGTCCGCAAAGCACATCAGCGGTGTTCGTGTCGTTTGGGGAGTTCGTTCACGAGCTTGGCAATCAGGATGATCAGATAGAACTGTCCGGTCACTGCTTGCATCCAGGTGACGGTTTGAGCGAGGGGGGTACGGGGCGTGATATCTCCATAGCCGAGGGTCGACATGGTAACGAAGCTGAAGTAAATCATCTGCGACTTGTCTGTTAGCGGTTGCCCACCGGCGGTGGTGCTGTCGAGCAACCGTTCTGTAAAGCGAAAGGAATCCGGCTCAATGGACTCAACAAGTCGATACCCGTATGCCCAGGTTAATCCGAGTAGCAGGTAGACGCAGATGGCCCCCAACACTGCGTGAATACCAGGCATCCGGTCTTTGACGACCGCAATAAAGATCATGACAGCCGTGAAGCCCAGGAAGACCAGGTCGACCACGAGGCGGATTTTAAAGAAGCCTAGAGAGTCGGAGGGACAAATCCACCCCAGGAGAATTGCTGCCAGGGCCAGTACTAATGCGACCGCACACACGGCTTTGCGGTGACGATTGGCAAGCACTCCCGTGAGAAAGACGAGTGTCAGACAGACCGAGGAAAAAACCCGGCTGGTTTGCTCGTGGGCAAACAGTGGTTGTAGGAAAAGTGTGGCGACCAGTGAAATGAGCAGCAACGCATAACGATCGCCTCGTATCCAGGCAGGAAGAGAGTCGAAGGGCACGGGGGTCACCTCGCGGCGTCTGAAGGTTAGAGAAGTGTGTTGATTGCGGATAAGTACATCGAAGCGGTCCGAAGGGAATGATTGTAATCCTCAACGGCAGCTTGGGATAGGATCACGATGTCCCGAGCACTGCTGGGACTGACGGCAGGACGCACAGCAGGCTACAATGTGGTGATGTCGGAATCGCGCCGTGAACGCTGGATGTTGATTACCGCTTCGCTGATGATCCTGGCGACCGTGGCGTTGGGGTTTGTGTTGTGGTTCACCCGCACGGTGATGATTCCATTCGTATTGGCAATTTTTGTGGTTGCGGTTGTAGCCCCACTCGCCGACTGGTTGGAGGTGAAGGCAAAATTTCGCCGTTGGTTATCGGTGCCACTGGTGATGGTATTGGTGCTGGTTGCGACTGTGGGTGTCTTGCTGCTGTTGACTTATACAGCCGGCGAAGTGGTCAAGGTGATTCCCCAGTATGGCAACAATGTGTTCGCGATTGCCGAACAGTGGGTTGCCGCCGTGGAATTGGAAGAACAGGATCAGGCATCGACTCTAGAAGCGTCATCCACTCCAGCAGCGGATGCTGAGACAAGTGGAGCGCCTGGTTCTGCACCGCAGACCGGGGAGCAAGGACCCGCAAACAGCAGCCGGCAGGAGCCAAGGGCGACCAGGTCCGACAAGGGAAGTCCTGGAAATGGCGCCAATCTTGACAAAGGCGCCAATCTTGACAGTGACGCCGAGCTGGACAACGATTCTTCGATTTTTGAACTCGATTGGCTGCAAAGATTTGTGGCGAACGCTTTGAAGCAGGCCAAACAGGACTGGCAAGGCTATGTCCCACAGGCAATCTCCTGGCTCTTTGGACAAGTCCAAACGATCGTTTCGACCGTTTCGACTTTTTTTCTGATGACGATCTTTGTCTTTTTCCTGTTAGTTGCCCGCGATCCAAGTCGCTTGCAGCTCAGCGGATACGCGGTCATCGAACGTCAAATGCGTCGTTACTTGATGATCAAGACGAGCATGTCGTCAATGACCGGAATTTTCGTCGGTATTATTCTCAGCATGCTGGGGATGCCACTTGCCGTGGTGTTCGGTGTGCTGACATTCCTGCTCAATTTCATCCCGTCCATCGGATCAATCATTGCCACATTGCTGCCCTTGCCAATTGCCTATGCCGAATTTGTGTTGAACCAGGATCCCCCGAGCCACGTGGCGACCGTGGCGACTGTCGGGGCGGAAGATCACATGCCGCCTCACGTTCCATCCCCTCGAGGGGATTTGCCATCGACCGAGCAATCAGGTTGGTGGCAATTTCTGACCGAGTCAGGGTGGCTGCGTTTTCTGGCAATTTTGCTCATTCCCGGCAGCGTGCAGATTTTCATTGGCAACGTGATCGAACCTAGAGTGATGGGGGAAGGATTGGAACTCCATCCGGTCGTAATCTTGATTGCCTTGGTGTTCTGGGGACTGCTGTGGGGTCCCATGGGGGCGATTCTGGCCGTTCCCATCACGGCGGTGATCCGAATTGCCACGGCTCGTTTTGTTTCGCTGAAGATGGTTAGCGATGTCATGGCGGGTCGGTTGCCAGCCTGAGTGCCGGTAGTAAGGGGCCATTGTTGGTTGTCGAGCCCGACTACGAAAGACGCGCCTTCGTTGGCGAAAATCTCTGCGGCTAATTCTTGAGCAGATGTCGCAGCGCTGGCTCAAGTTCGGGATAGGCGAACTGGTAGCCCGATTGGTGCAATCGATGAGGGGCTACGCGGGTGCTGGCGAGCAGCAAAGCATCGGCCATTTCGCCAAAAGCAAGCCGGGCTGCGAAGGCAGGCATGGGGAACAGGGTTGGCCGGCCGAGGACTCGACCGAGCGTTTTGGTGAATTCGCGATTGGTGACCGGATGCGGGGCAACCGCGTTGACGGCGCCATGCAACTGGTCATTCTCGAGCGATGTCTCAATGGCGCCGACTACATCGTCCAGCGCGATCCAACTCATGTACTGGTGGCCAGTTCCAATCACGCCACCAGCTCCGAGCTTGAACGGCCGCAACATTTTTTTCAGTGCTCCGCCTTGATTGCTGAGGACCACGCCAATGCGCGGCTCAACAACACGGATTCCTGCATTCGAGGCAGCTTCATTGGCAAGTTCCCACTGCTGACAAACCTGGGCCAGGAAGTCCGTGCCAGGGGGTCCTTCCTCACAAACCTCGTCTGTTCCCGTGTCTCCGTAATAGCCAATGGCCGAAGCGGTTACGAGTACCGCTGGTTTGTGTGGCAGGCCCGAGAGGGTTTCGGCCAGCAGGCGGGTGCTTTCGACGCGGCTGTCACGAATCTGCTTTTTGACCTCATCCGTCCAGCGGCAAGCGATATTTTTTCCACCCAGGTGTACCACCGCGTCGATGCCATCGAGCTTGGAAGCTTCGATCGCACGGCTCGTGGGATGCCAGTAAATCTCTCGATCGTGATCCCGGACCGTACGGCGCACCATTGGCCGAACCTGGTGGCCTTTTGCCTCCAGCGATTTAACCAGAGCCGTACCAACCAAACCGGTCGATCCTGTGACAGCAATTTGCATGCGTTTTACCTGAGGATGTTTTTGCCAGGTTTCATGGTTTCGTCATTTCTCCATTTTGCTTTATGGAGATCCTAAGCAGTATAGGGGCCAAGACAGCTCCGGAAAGGGTCCAAATGGGAACGGCCACAAGGGGGCTGACCAGGGGGCGGATGGCGCCCAGCCAGGCGGCAAGCGGGTAGCCGATCGCTGCCCCGCCAGC
>JAKVCB010000199.1 GCA_022448345.1 Pirellulales bacterium | reverse complement strand
CGACAACGCGTTGCTGCAATCCGCCCTACAATCGGTACAACCAGCAGAGGTTGAATCAAATTGAGCAATCCTGAGAAGAGTTTTTGATATGCGTAAGATTCCGGATCAGATGAACAATCTAGTTTTACGATGAATAGGGTACGGAGGAAGGATAGGGAGTTTCTGACCTTCGTAGGTGATGAGGGTTGCCCCGTATCTGTGGGGGAAACGGGCACCCTTCATCAACGGGTATTCATCGGCTTTCGGTGTAGGACCCTAAAGACTAGCGGCAGCACAACAGCGGAGGATGCTTCACTCCGTGGCGCATGGGTTCGTCAGTTTCACAGTCGCATCATTGTCTTTAAGGTCCTGCACTGGCCGAATCCCGGCTTCTTCAGCACCTCTGCACGAGTGCTTAACCTTTAGTTCTCAGTCGCCATCTGTTGGCGAATTTCCAAAGCAGTCGAAGGAGTCGTCATGGCTGCCGTCGCAATATGAACCGCCTTAGCACCCGCCTGCAAATAAGATTGCACATCCGTCCAGCAAGACGCTCCGCCAACACCAATCAACTCAAGTTGATACTGGTTGTTTTCAACCAAGTCAGCCAGCATTGCAGTCTGCTTCACGGAAGCCTCTAACGTAGCTGCTCCACAGATTCCGCGACGTTCACCGTCAAACAAGTGACCCCCATCCGGTTTCACAACCGTCGAGGCAATACTATTGGTCATTGCCAACGCATCCACCGATTCGTGTACAGCAGCCAGCAAGGCCTCGGCATCCTCACGCTGTTGGATGCGGCCAATCTTAGCAATATAGGGCAAATCACCGATCGCATCGCGCACCATTTGCGTTACCAGTTGCGAATCTGCTGGCTGTTGAAATAACTGTCCATCACAAGTTGACACGTTGGGACAGGAGAAATTTGTCTCGACACAATCAGCTCCACTCTCCTTGGCCCAACGAGCACATTGCGCATAGTCAGCACCCAAATCCTCAATCGTCCAACCCTCCTGGACCGTACCAACCACCGAAACCGAGAGTATTTTTCCCGCTGGTAACTGGCGCCGCGTCCATTCAATGTCCGCCCGCCAGTCATCCGGTTCCCGGGAAGGCATCCCATACGAAACAGCCCAACTGCCCGCCATGGTTTCCGTAGCCGGCAAGTCCGCTTCACCACCAAATAAATGACCACAGTCCACCGGCTGTAAATTCGGCAAGTCATAACAGGCCCGCGTTCGACTACGGACTGTCTTATAAGTCAGTACATCAAAACCAAGACTCGCGTAATACAGGCACCAGCCACCATTAAGCAACGGACCAGCAGGAACCCCTAATGGAGAAGGAACCGGCAGTCCACAAAAACGCCATTCACCAGCAACGTTCGGGAGCTCCAAGCTGACCGGCTCCGGAACATGCTCATAATTCCATTCATAGCTCTGATGACGGTCATATCGGGGTAATGCCTGTAAATCGATCATGGTCCGTTAATTACACACTCAAAAAGACTAGAAAAAGGTCTCTTACAATAGACGCTAGCATTGATACTCAAAGGCTTTACGGACATTCTCAAAGCCGTCCAGCGATCCATTGTAGCGACCTCTGGGGGGAGGCCCAACGGTCTGCTTTGCCACGTTTTCCTGAAACGGTCCACGATCTTCCAAAATAACAGCACAAAGAACTCACCTCAGCACACAATCGAGTCGAAAAAAATAGAGAAAAGGGAGTCCATTGCACTCCGTGATCTTCCTTGCCGGATGCACCTGCATGGACTACCATGAAATCACGTAAAAAATTGGTAATCATGCCGCGCGATCACTTCACTGGAAGAATCACGATGGCAAATCAAAACAATCGTGACCTCAATGTTGCGTAAAAAGGGAAACAAACCATGACGCGGAATCTTTTGATGCAGATCGGACTTGCCATCTCCATCACCTTTGCAGCCAGCACACTCACGGCTCAACAACAAGATGAACTGGTGGCAGATTTGTATGGTCGTGGTGTGCACGCCTACTTCGAAGGAGAATTCGATGCGGCTCACAAACTGCTAAGTGATGCCATCGAACAAAAAACCCAAGATCCACGCTGCTATTATTTTCGCGGTGCTGTCTACACACGGTTAGGCCGTCCTGATCAAGCCACTAAGGATTTTGAAGAAGGTGCTCGCTTAGAAGCCCTGGACGTCCAGAAGGTTTACCCCGTCAATCGTTCACTCCAAAGGGTCCAAGGAAAAGTTCGTATTACCCTGGAAGCACATCGACAGCAAGCACGCTTGGAACTGCGCAAGTACGAAGAAAAACGACGGCGCGTGCGTTATGAAACACTCAAGGCAGCAGAACAAGAAGTCCTGCGAAATCCCCAACCGCAAACACCGGCAAATGTTCCACAAGTTCCGGATGACGCTAAGCTCGATCCGAACAACCCATTTTCTGGGGATGAAGCGGGAGCACTCGGTGGCGGAACAGCCCAGGCAACCAAGCAAAAACCAGGTGGACAATCAACGGCCGGCACCACGCGACGACGACCT
This sequence comes from Pirellulales bacterium, assembly GCA_022448345.1. GTDB lineage: Bacteria > Planctomycetota > Planctomycetia > Pirellulales > Lacipirellulaceae > JAKVCB01. The sequence goes on along the minus strand of JAKVCB010000199.1, from coordinate 3,321 downwards.
GTATTACCCGCTGACACGGCAACCACAGACCAACCAGCAGCCGCACAACCTGCAGCCAAGCCAGCCGGAGCCAACCCCTTTGGTGGTGCACCTGCAGCCAAGCCAGCCGGAGCCAACCCCTTTGGTGGTGCACCTGCAGCCAAGCCAGCCGGAGCCAACCCCTTTGGTGGCGCACCTGCAGCTGAACCAGCCAAGCCTGCACCAGCTGCCAAGCCAGCCGGAGCCAATCCCTTTGGTGGTGAAGCAGATCCTAAGCCCGCCCAACCAGAACCTGCCCAACCAGAACCTGCCAATCCTTTCGGAGCCGCACCAGCAGCCAATCCGGGGAATGTGATCGAAGCAAAGGCAGAACCCGTTGGGAAAAAAGGTGGCGCGTTTGGTGCTCTCTTCCGAGCTACGGTTAAATCAATTCCTGGTGCAGATGCAGCCCGCAAAGCAATCCAAGGAAACGGTAGTAACGAAAGCACTAGCGAAGTCAGCGCTGACAATGAAGCGGGTCCTGATGGAGGGATCGATGTCAGTCCGGCTGCCAAACCAGCAGCCAATCCGTTTGGTCCAGCTCCGGGTGCCCAACCTGCACCAGCAGGGGCCAAACCAGCACCGGCCAAACCGGCAGCCAATCCTTTCGGAGCTGCACCGGCGAACCCGGCACCAGCAAAGCCAGCTGCCAATCCTTTCGGCGCGCCAGCAGGGGCTAAGCCAGCATCGGCTAAACCGGCACCAACTAAACCAGCCGCTAATCCTTTTGGAGCTCCCTAACAGCGACCAATCTAAGACAGCCCAGCCAGCAATGGATGGGCTTTTTTTATGCGCTCAGCTTCGCTGGAAGCATCACCCGCCTCGTGATTTCCACGGCCTCTCTCTCCTTGTTGGGCACCCCAGTTTCCGTCACAATTCTTGTTGACATCTTTAACACGGTCAAAAGTCAGTAGAGGAGTTTCGCCCATGTCGTTTTTGAATTCCACGCTTCCCATATCACGACGAGCCTTGCTCCTTGGGTTGGGATTCTTTCTCTCCCTGGCTCCTACTCTCTCAACGGCCGTTCGGGCAGCAGACAGTCGACCCAATATTCTCTTCATCATGTCGGATGATCATGGCTACCAGGCAATGAGTTGCTATGGCAGCAAAGTCAACAAGACACCTAACCTGGATCGCATTGCTCGTGACGGGATGCGATTTGATCGTTGCTTTGTGACCAATTCCATCTGTGGACCTTCCCGGGCAGTCATCCTGACTGGCAAGTACAATCACTTGAACGGCTTTGAACGAAATGGCCGGACATTCAATGGAAACCAGCAAACCGTTGCCAAGCTGTTACAGAAAGCTGGCTACCAGACGGCCGTGGTTGGTAAGTGGCATTTGCGCAGTGATCCGATCGGCTTTGATCATTACCACGTCCTCATCGGCCAGGGACCCTACTACAACCCTCCAATGAAAACGCCCACAGGCATTGTCCAACATACTGGTTACACGACCGAGATCATCACGGACGAAGCCCTTAAGTGGCTCAAAAATGGTCGTGACAAGGAAAAGCCTTTCTACCTGATGTACCAGCACAAAGCCCCGCACCGCAACTGGCAACCGGGACCCAAGTACCTGGATCGTTACAACGACGTTACGCTACCCGAACCGGAAACGCTCTTTGACGATTACAATGGCCGCACCAGCGCCGCCAAGAACCAGGCCATGACCATCTCCAAGCACCTCAATTCCAATGACCTGAAGCTAACACCCCAACGTGGCTTGACCGACAAGCAGCGAGCTGACTGGGACAAGGCTTACGGCCCCAAGAACAAGGAATTCGAAGCGGCTAAGCTGGAAGGATCCGATTTGATCCGCTGGAAGTACCAGCGCTATGTCAAAGATTACCTCCGCTGCATCGACGCGGTCGACGATAACGTGGGTCGAGTCCTCGACTACCTGGACGAATCCGGACTCGCCGATAACACGATCGTCTTCTATACCTCCGACCAGGGCTGGTATCTCGGTGAACATGGCTGGTTTGACAAGCGTTGGATGTACGAAGAGTCCTTCCGCACTCCACTGCTGGTTCGTTGGCCGGGTAAAGTGAAGCCGGGCAGCATTAATAACGACATGGTGATGAATCTCGATTTTGCTGAAACCTTCCTGGATGTTGCCGGTGTCGACATTCCTGCCGACATGCAGGGTAAGAGCATTACCAAGGTCCTGACCGGAAACACTCCCGCCGACTGGCGTAAATCGGTTTACTACCACTACTACGAATTTCCAGGTCCCCATAGTGTGCAAAAGCACTACGGTGTTCGTACCGAACGGTACAAGCTGATTCACTTCTATGAAAAACAAGAATGGGAACTGTTTGACCTGGAAAAAGATCCGAATGAACTGACCAGCGTCTATGGACGAGATGACTACGCGGATGTCCAAAAAGAAATGGAAGCAGAACTCAAACGCCTGCGCGAACAATACAAGGACGACGGAACGGTTGAGACGTTTGGAGCTACCAATCAGCGCAAGGTCAAACGTAAACTGGCTCGCCAGTTTGATTTTTCCGATCCGGCAACGGCCAAGTTAACGAAGCAATCAATCGTTGATGGCCAAAAAGGAAAAGCCCTCAAGCTCGATGGCAGCGGCGCCGCACTTTCACTACCAAGCACCCCTCAACTCGATCCTTCTCGAATTCCCTTGACCGTTGGCGGCTGGTGTAAACCCGCCAATGGAAACGGGGTACTGATTGCCCAGGGAGGTATTAGCCAAGGGTATAGCCTGTACCTCAAGGACAATGTCCTGGTCTTCGCTTTACGAGCCGGCATGATCCTCAAAACAGCTAAAGGCCCCAAGCTGGAAAATGACCAATGGACCCACGTGGCTGCCAGCCTCGATAAGGACGGGCTAGTGCAATTAATGGTCAACGGAAAAGCCGTCGGTAAGCCGACCAAGGTCGGCCTGGTAGGAAGCCGACCGGCCGATGGGCTTAGTATCGGTGCCGATTCCGGATCGTTCGTCGGTGAATACGAGAACGACTTCGCTTTCCAGGGTCAACTAGAAGACGTACGACTTTACTGGGGCTCCGTGCAACGTATGGCACTAAAGAAATGGGCCAGTCCCTAAGCCGTACTAATCAGGTAAACCACTGATAACTCGCGGTGCACTGCTGCGCAAAAACTTTACTGATCAGCAAACGCTTTACGCACTGCCTGCCGCGTCTTCTCCAAACCGGTGCGGGCTACTTTCAGCGCGTCCTGCTTCCAGTACTCCCGATTGAATAATTCCAACGACAGCATGCCACGAAATCCAGCGGCATACATGTCACTGAAGATCTGGTTGAGTGGAGCAATTCCA
>JAKVCB010000198.1 GCA_022448345.1 Pirellulales bacterium | reverse complement strand
GGCCCCGCCCCCCCCCCCGCCGGGGCCGCGGGCCCCCCCGCCCCGATGCGCTATCATGGGCGAGAAGTTTTCAGATCCAGGTATGTATTGTGAGGAATGCGAATATGGCGACTGACGGAGAAGCGTTTGCAGGGCTGTCTGTAGCAATGGTGACTCCCTTTAAGGGAGGGGAAATCGACTTTGACACGCTGCGCGCACAAGTTGCATTTCAGATTGAAGCGGGCACCACGTGTCTCTGTCCGGTGGGGACAACGGGTGAGTCCCCCACGCTCAGTCATGATGAGCATGAGCGGGTGATTGCGACGGTGGTCGAGGCAGCGGCTGGCAAGATTAAAGTGATGCCCGGCACGGGGTCGAATAGCACGGCCGAAGCGCTGCGGCTTACCCGCTTTGCCGAGCAGGCAGGTGCCGACGCCGCCTTGCAGGTGGCACCCTACTACAACAAGCCAACCCAGCAAGGTTTTTTCGAACACTTTCGAGTTCTGGCCGAGGAAACCAATATTCCTCAATGCATTTACAATATTCCCGGTCGGACCGGCAAGAATATTGAGCCTGAGACGATTGCGCGACTGGCTGAACTCGAAAACATTACCATGATCAAGGAGGCGACCGGCTCCCTGGACCAGGCATCAGAAGTTATTTCCTCGACCAACCTGACCCTTCTCAGTGGTGATGATAGTCTTACCCTGCCGCTTTTGTCTGTCGGGGGCCGGGGAGTAATTTCCGTGGTTGGGAATGTTATTCCGCACGACATGATCGGTTTGTTGGATGCTTTTGAGGCAGGCGATCTTTCTCAGGCCCAGCAGGCGCACCACAAGCTTTTCCCGCTTTGTCGTGACATGCTTGGCCTCTCGACCAATCCGATTCCGATTAAAGCAGCGATGAAGATGCTAGGTCGCGATACGGGAGAATTGCGGTTACCGATGACACCTCTTGAGCCTCCTCAGGAGGCAATGCTTCGTCAAACACTCGTTGGCTACGGCCTGTTGTAATCTCGTGCCAAAGATTTTGATTCTTTGCGAGTATCCCACGATGCTCGGTGGCGAGCGGTCGATGCTGGCCACGTTGCCTGCATTGCACCGGGCTGGATTCCAGGCCACTGTGGCTTGTCCTGTAAAAGGCCTCCTGTCGCAGACGGTTCAGCAACGGGGAATTTCCCTGGTTGAGTGGTCCCTCCACGACCCCCATGGGCAACGTCGGAAATTATCCGACCTCCGCCTTCAGCTTGCGGCACTCCTTCGTGTGGTCGAGCCAGATTTGGTGCATGCCAATAGTTTGTCGATGGCCCGTCTTGCAGGACCAGTTGTTGACGGTTGCGACCTGCCATCTGTTGGGCACCTGAGGGATATTGTGAAAGTTTCACGACAGGCCGTTGAGGATCTAAATTGTCACCGGTGTTTGATTGCTGTCTCGGGCGCGACGCGCAAGTTTCATATTAGCCAGGGCGTGGACCCCCACAGGTGCGTGGTTTCCCACAACGGGGTCGCGCTCGACGAATTTTCCCCGCGGGTACCAACCGGTTATCTCCACCGCGAACTGGGTTTGCCCGAAACCGCGCAGTTGATTGTGACGGTTGGTCAAATTGGAATTCGTAAAGGGACCGATGTCGCGCTGGAGGCAGTGCGACGTGTGGCTTGTGAGCGACCAGACATTCACTGGCTTGTGGTGGGGGAGCGGACTTCGACCAAGGACGAGTCGCAGGAGTTTGAGGCCGATGTGCGGCGGTCGGCGAGTGCAGATGGGTTGTCAGGCCGCACCCATTTTCTGGGAACCCGCAGTGATGTTCATGACGTGCTTTGTGAATGTTGTCTGTTGCTCCACGCGGCCCGCCAGGAACCGCTGGGGCGCGTGCTTTTAGAAGCTGCCGCGGCAGGCGTGCCGGTGGTGGCTACTGATGTTGGTGGAACCAGTGAGATTTTTCCCACAACCGGTGATGGGGGACTTTTGGTGCCGAGCGAATCACCTGCTGCCATGGCGGCAGCAGCCCTTGCTCTGTTAGGGGACGAATCTCGACGTCGGGCATGTGGCCAGCAGGGTCGGAAGCGGGCCGAGCAAGCGTTTGACATCGAGTTCACGGCCGAGAGGCTTGGTCGGCAATACGAAACACTGTTGTCATGAGAGGAGGCTTGTCGCCGGTTTAGGTGACGGTGGCTCCATCGTTGTTTGGCTCGGCAATGGTGATCGATCCTGAATCGATACCTTCCTCGGTTGTGAGGGTGTGCGAAAGGGCTTCCGCCTCGTTTTGATCAGCCGTGAAGGCAAAGACCGTCGAGCCCCAGGACGATTGGCCGGTGCCAGCCACACCCCGCGCGCGAATGGCATCGACCAGCTTTTGAATCGGCTGGCTGGCAAAAGGCCCATTTTGGACCTCGGCAAAACACCCACCGGCGAGAAGGCCAAACTGGTAAACCGCTTCGCCAAATTTGGCGAGGTCGCTTTTGTGGAGGGCTGGCAGCAGTTCGTGGCGCGTGATTTTCCACAGTTCGTCGGTCACCGCTGGAGGTACGGGGGCCAAGCGTTTGAAGGCAGTTGTCTCTGGCATACCAGAGGGCCCCGGCTGTTCACTTGTCCGGATCAACACAATTCGCCAGGTACTCGGGACCGGATGGCGGGATTCTAAGGTTCCAAGTGGTTCATCGGCCAGTTTTCCAGTGTCGACCAGCAAGCCGCCGTACACAAATCCGTGGGTTCCAATGGAGGACCGCCCTCCGCGTCCCGTAGAGCCCGCCAGTTCGATCGGCGAGAGTTGTGGTTGCCCCAAAAAATGCCGCAGCCCGGCTGCCACGGCAAGATCCAGTTGGGTGCCGACACCAAGCCCGGTGTGGGGTGGTGGTGCGCACTTGACGTTGACCTGGCAAGCTGGCGGCGAAGGCAAACCCCACTCCCGGCCGAGGTGACCAATCAGGTTGGTTACCCGTTGGGCCAGGGGGCCCGAAACACGCAGGGTTGTCCCCTCGGAAACCGTCAGTTCGACTCTGGGGCGATTGACCATCACCCCCACGCCACCGAATTGCCGCTGATCGACGTGGCCAAAGCTGAACATGCCAAAGTGCAGGCGGCTGGCTGCAGAAATAAGGACCTCGCGGCTCATGGTCAGGTGGTTCTCAAGGTCGAGTCTTTGGTGGCCAGTTCCTGTTGAACGTACTGCTGCAAAAAGTCAAAAGCGCGAAGTTCCTGCTGGCCTCCCGTTTTGTGGACAGGTGTCGACAACCGCTGAAAGTCGCTGAGAATTTCAGCTGCGGGCAAAAAGTCGATCCGCGTGGCGAGAATAGCAGCTTCAATGACGGCATGTTTGGCACGGTTGAACCCGAAAAAATCACGGTTTCGGCCCTGGTCGACAATTTCGGCCACGATGTTAGTTCGCTCTGTGGTGTCATCGAGGGAAATAACTCGAAAGGCGTACCATCGGCAGGTATCGACCAGAATGTTTCCCGCCACGGCGGTGGCCTCAGTGAGTTTGGGCTGGGGGTCAAGCCGGCCTGTTGCCGCCAATGCGAAGAGCAGAACATCATCGGTCACGTGCAGTACGCCTTCGCCGTGGCGCTGCAGGTTTTTGTAGGTGGTGGAAGAGGTAAAAGGCCTCAGTCGCAGGCAGGTCCACTTGGGGTCGACAATCGGACCCATCGGCGAAATATTCGTGGTGCGGTCCGCATTGAGTGTGGTGACAATCCCTTCCAAAAGTGCTCCGACAGGTAACTCAAGTTCCGGATAAGGGTTGGCGGTAGGCATGATACGAACCAGGAAAAATCAAAAGGTGACAGGCGCGGTGGGAAGGGGACTCGTGTCGGGTTCGGTCCGCAAATGTTCATCGGCGGTCAGTCGGTCAGGGTTGGCTACCGTGTGACACCCGGCCAGTGTCAGGAAATTCGCCAGCAACCGGTATCCTCCCTCGGTGAGTATTGCTTCGGGGTGAAATTGCACACCGAAAACGGGTAATTCAACATGTTCGATGGCCATCAGCACGTGGTCGTCGGTCGTGGCGGTAACCTGGAAAGTTGCCGGTAAGGTTGCCGGGTCGACCACCAGCGAATGGTAGCGGCATGCTTGGAGCGGGGAGGGAAGTCCTGCAAAGAGGCCTGACCCTTGATGGAGGACAGGAGACGTTTGTCCATGGCGGGGGGTCGCAGCGCGAATGACCTGTCCGCCGAGCGCCTCGGCAATCACCTGGTGGCCAAGACAAACGCCCAGGATGGGCAGTTGATCATGGAAGGTGCGGACCATTTCTATTGAGGCACCTGCTTCACGGGGGGTGCAGGGGCCAGGCGACAAGACAATGGCTTGCGGCGAGAGCGCCTCGACGGTTGCTGGATCGATTGCGTCATTGCGCACGATGTGTGTCTGTTCACCCAGCCGGTGCAGGTACCGGGCAAGGTTAAACACAAAACTGTCGTAGTTGTCGATCAGTAAAATCACGGCAGGAGTGCTCGCAGAAGGCCTTCGGCTTTGTGCCAGGTTTCTTCATATTCGGAACGTGGGTGACTGGCGGCAACGATCCCACCACCAACCGGCAGTTGCCACCAGCCGCATCCAGCGGTAATGGTTCTGATTAGGATACTGCTATCGGCCGATCCGTTAAAGCCAAGGTAGCCGAGTGCGCCGCAGTAGGCCCCTCGAGCTGTCGGTTCAAGCTCGGCAATAATTTCCATCGCGCGAACCTTGGGTGCCCCGGTGATAGACCCGCCCGGAAAGGCAGCTCGAATGGGGTCGGTGAGGGTCGTTTCCGTGGTGAGCGTTCCCTTGACGGTGGAGACGAGGTGTTGGACATAGGCATACGTTTCCAGGCTGCAAAGTTCTGCCACGTGGACACTGTCAGGTTTGCAAATACGCGAGAGGTCATTGCGAAGTAAATCGACAATCATCACGTTTTCGGCGCGATCTTTTTCAGAGCATCGCAACTCATCGCCGGCAAACAGGTCGGCTTCTGGTGATGCGCTGCGATTGCGGGTTCCTTTGATGGGTCGCGTTTCTACCTGGCGGTCACGGATGGACAGGAATCTTTCGGGTGAGGCACTGCAGATTTTGAACTTTCCTGCATCGAAATAAGCTGCGAATGGAGCGGCATTTCGCTCGCGAAGCCGCAAGTAAAGTTCCGTGGCATCGTCCAGGGCAGGGTGGAGCAGGCGCTGTGAAAGGTTGACCTGAAAAATGTCGCCGGCATGAATGTAGTCAACAGCGGCCTGGACCGCCGAGTGATAATCGTCCGCCGTGAAATCACTGGTGACGTTGAACCGGGAGGAAACCGGATGTTGTGGCGCCATGTCATTTTTGAGGAGCCGCGAAAACTGCTCCGCCTGAGGCTGGTCGTGCGCAGGCGGGGATGCGGGCGGTTGCTGGAGCAATTGCAGAAACTGCCGGGCGCGGGCTTCACTTCGTTCGCTGCGGGCAGCAGGATCGAGTTCAGGGAATCCCTGGGAGATAATCCATGCCTGGTCCGTTGCATGGTCAAATGCCACAACCACGTCGTACAGTCCTACGGCAAGTGCCGGTACTTGAAATTCATCCCAAAATGCCGGAGGGATCTGCTCCAGGGACTGGCCTAATTCGTACCCAAAGAGACCTGCGGCTCCCCCTTGGAAGGGAGGCAAACCTGGCAGGTTACCAGTTGGGAATTGGTTCAATTGTTGTTCAAGCTCCAGGAGCGCTTGTGGTTGGTTGGGAGAGAACTCGAGCCAGCGAAACGGGTCGGCAGCGACAAACGAATAACGGCCCAGTGTTGGGTGTTTTAGCGCGCTGTCGAGGAAAACCGTGTGGGGAAGGTGGTTCAGGCGGCGAAAGACCTCGCTTGGTTGCGAGTTTCGTTCGACCCGCACCACCGTGGGGCCGTGCGT
>JAKVCB010000197.1 GCA_022448345.1 Pirellulales bacterium | reverse complement strand
TTTGTCACCGTCCGGTGCCTTCGGCCTGATCCGGCTGGGTTTGGAACACATCGCCAATTAGGGTTGCCTGAGTGCACGATGGCACGGCTGCTGAATCAGCCTTGCCCGTCGTGTGGGATGACGACTGCTTGGGCGTGGTTAGTACGTGGAAACGTGGCTTCCGCTGCAACCGCCAATTTGGGCGGATTGGTCATGGGAATCCTGGGGTTGGCGATAGTTCCCTGGGCGCTAGTTTCCGCACTTGCCGGACGTTGGTTGCTGGCTAAACCTCGGCAGAACTGGTTGATTGCCACAGCAGTTGTGATAGTCATTGTAATACTCGTCGACTGGGTTCAGCGTTGCTGGATTCGCTGACGAGAGTCTTTCCGAAAATGATACTCCGGCGATTAAAAAAATCATGGATGATTCCCATTGCAGTTCGACAACGGTTCGTTTCCTGGTTGTGATAATGGTGGTCGTGGCATTGCTTCCGTCCACCGGGTGTGTCCATCAAATTTTGGCAACCGGCATCTACTTTTTTCAGGGTGGGAATACCATGCCTGCCGAGTGTCATGCACTGCAAGAAAAGCGGGTCGTTGTTGTTTGTCGCCCACCTTCGTCCCACGAATATCGACATGCGGGTGCATCACGTGAGATTGCCAAGCAGGTTAGCCGAAACCTTTCTCAGAATGTCAAAAAAGTTGACATTGTTGATCCGCGAGAAGTCGATAACTGGATTGACGAAAGTGATTGGGACGAATGGAAAGGCCTTGCCAAGGCAGTGAAAGCCGACATGGTCCTCTACATTGAGCTGGAAAGCTTTGAGCTGTTCAAAGGCAAGACCTTGTATCAGGGGAACTCGGATATCACGATTAGTGTTTACGATATGACCGATGGCACCGACCTGGTGTGGGACAAGCATTTAGGCGAGGTGCTTTATCCGAAGAACAGCGGGATACCAGTTCAAGACAAGCCGTTGCAGCATTTCCGGCGGGAATTTGTTGAAAATGTTTCGACGCAAATCTCATTTCATTTTTACGCACACGATCCTCATGCCATGTTTGCGTTAGATGCCCTGGCAAACCGGTAACCAGGTAAGGGGTGCCTTGGATTTTGTGTGACGCTTGAGCGGCGCGTCCTTCTGTCTGCCATTCCCCTGGGGATACCGTGTTGACTCACCTGCGGTGCGCACCGTTAGGATCACAGCGCTGGAGGCTCACGCAAAGGTCTTGAGGGAGGCTGTGGTGGGCCGGGAGTGCGGGGTGGATTGCTGTTGCCGCCACCTGTCGAAGCTTGTCGGGCAGAAAGGTTCAGGAAACGCTCCTGCCATTTCCAGCCCAGAGGTGTCGCCAGTTCTTGCTGAGCCAGTTGTGCCCAGGGGGTTCCCTGGTGCTGGTTCACAACAGATTCCAGATAATCGCGAGCTTGCCTACCCTCCTTGGCCAGTACGCTTCCGGTTGATATTTCCGAGGAGGGTTGTAATTCCCAGGTATCACTTTTCTCGTTCTTGAATTTCATGCCCTGCTTGGCTTTAGCAAGCATCATATTGTAACCTTCAGTACGCACTTTGACAGCCAACGCTCGTCCGATCGCGAGGTCAAAACCAACTTGCCAGCGTGGGTTTTCCAACTTGGACCGGTCTACCTCGCCACTCCGCAATGTTTCCGTCACCTGCCGGATAACAGGTTCCAGGTCTGCTGCCTGGCGTTGTGCAAGTGACAGGCTTCGGGCAAATTCTGCATCGTCAATCTTGGGAAACTGCATGGGTGGATTCTGCATCGGTTGGGTCCAGGATATTTGTGCGGCCTTAACCAAAGCAGCTCGAGCAGCATTGTCTTTCAAGAGATCCAGGTATTCGGAGACGGAGACATAATCGGGTCGGTAAGCTCGCATTACGTGGGGGTCGAAGAATCGCGAAATATAGGCCGACATAATCCCCGTTTCGTTGCCGCGCAGGCGCCGACCAACTTTGCGGTTGGGGTGCGCTGCAAAATAAATGCCACCTGTTTCATAGGTTAACCGGGTCAGTCCAAAAGGGCCGAAGCCTGAGTCCAGGGTGCCATCCTTCCGATTCGATCCGCTGAAATAAAGTCGTAACCGCTCCGGAAAAAGTGATTCAGGTCCCTGGTGGACCGGTACCCATTGCGTTCGTTGGTCGTAGTCTGGGTCAGGGTCGACATACCGGATATAGGCATCTTTGCGACCAAACGGTGCTGGTACACCGACGACGTAAACGGGCATCTCGTACTTTCGACACTGGTGGACCGCAGTATCGAGTGCCTGGTAGTCGTCTCCAGCTTCGTCGGTGAACACCACGATCATTACGTTACGTCGTGGTGCTTTGAGGCGGTAGTGACGAAAATCACGTGCAACCTGTGTCGTTGCAGAGAATACATTCTCGGTACCAGTGGGATCGTTTTCAACGGCTTGCACAGCTTTCTGAATGACTTCGATGTCGTCAGTTGGTTTTTCAATCAAGACCTGAAATTGTTTGCCAAACGATGCAACCGATGTCAGCAGGGGCTTGTTTTTATGCCGTTTAAATGCGGGATTGTCATACGACTCGATGATACCCAGTTCCTTGTACACGCGCTGGAAACGTTTTACGATTTGGTCTCTTTGATTTTGAAGACTTGCCGATTGGTCGAAGAGCCATACCACCAGCGTTGGTCGTTGCTCCAGTGAAAGCAGGATCTCATTCGTAATGCGGTCGATGGCCCCCGCAGCTCCCATCGTGCCCACGCTTCCCTCGCCCTTGATCGCGACATCCTCGGTAAATTCAGTGGCTTCCAGAATCGGATCGTCGAATTCGATCACCGGGATATCGCCCAACGGGGTTTCGAGTTTTACGTCGAAGACGATTTCTGTTTCGGCGACCACAAGCGGGGCTTCTGCGCGGGCGTCTGAAACGCCTCCTTCGGCCAACGCACCCAACTCTTCAGCGTGTTCGGCGAAGTGGAATTCTTTCGGGATTGGCTCTTCTTCGACTTCCACCGCCGAAGCCGTGAGAACTAGCCTTTTATCGGTAGGTAGCAAGAGCGAAAAAGTTGCGAACAGCACAAGAAGCCCGATGTGAACCATCAGGCTGATCACCCATGCTGCAACATCACGGTCGAATGGAGTATCTTCTTCACCCGTGCGAAGTTGCCACCAGCGACGAAGGTGGTCGAATAGAAGCATGTTCGAATTCTGTTCCAATCTTGGAGGGAAGCGATCCCCCTGATTTCTCTGTAAAATGACGGTGTCCGCAACTACCCCTTATTTGGCCCAAAAGTGATTCGCCATTTGTACCGTTCTTTATTCTTCACACCTGGTCCGGACAAATCAACTGGGGGACGTTCTCCAGGGGGGTTGCGTTATAATAAAGAGGTCCATGGCAGTTGGTATAACCCAGGTTTTACAAAGAGGTTCTGAGATGGAAAATCGGAAAATTGCGCGGTGGAACGCAAGGTATCTGCTCGTAGCGTATTTGTTGCTGGCCGTGGTCTCTACGGTGCGGGCACAGGAGAGTAAAGATATTACGCTCAAAACCAAGGATGGCGTCAAGCTGGCGATTACCTACTACCCCAGCGCCAGAAAAAAGCAGGCGTTGCCCGTTGTGATTCTACATGATCAGCAGGATTCGCGTGCTGCTTATAATGCAATCGCTCGAAAATTGCAGCAGCCGCATGGAGAAGATGGTGAATCGTTTGCGGTCATCACTGTTGATTTGCGTGGGCATGGCAGCAGTACCAAACAGCTGTTGCGTAATGGTAGCGCCCGCGAACTTGATGCAGCAAAACTGAAAAAATCTGACTTTGAAGCAATGGTGCAGTATGACATGAAGGCAATACGCGCATTCCTGGTTGACAAAAATGATCAAGGTGAGATTAACTTGAACGAGCTATCGATTATTGGTGTTGGACTGGGCGCCAGTGTCGCCACGATTTGGGCAGCCCACGACTGGGCGTATCCACCACTTGCGGTTGGGAAGCAGGGGCAAGATGTCAAGGCACTCGTATTGGTCTCTCCGAGGTGGAAGAATAATGGTCTCCTTATCCAGAAGGCTGTTCAACAACGGGATGTGCAACGGGAAATAGCTTTGATAATGATCTACGGTCGCGACAATTCCAAAGTGCGAGCCGATATCCGCCGTATCAAGAAACAGGTTGAAAAATACCACCCCGAGCCGGAATCGGTTGACGACAAGCCTCGCGATCTTGTGGGGCTTGGCGTGCCTACCAGTCTGCAAGGTGACAAGTTGTTGCAAGAGGTTGGTTTCAGGGACAAAATCGTAGAGAGAATTTCGGATTTTCTAAACCTACACGTGGCGCAAGAGGACCACGAGTGGCTTAAGAGACGCAATCGAATTCCGTGAGCGATTAATTCCCGTAGGTATTGCCACCTGCTTTGATCGGTACAGGTCGCAGCAGTTGTGCTTGCGGTCGTGATCGTGGTGCCATGACTGCGCGAACAGGTATCAATTGGTCCGCGTCTCCGATCATGACCAGGGAACTTTGAGAGGCCACGGCGGGTTTTGATAAAACCCGCGGTGCTTTGGCCTGTTGCAGATCCGGTGCCGCTTTGGCCTGTTGCAGGTCCGGAATTTTCAAAACTGCGCCAATCGGTAACAACTCGGGATCCTGGAGCGAGTCGCGGTTGAGTTTGAAAATTTCCCAATCGCGGTGTGGGTCATCCAGATAACGCGAGGCTAGTTTTTTCAAAGAGTCGCCATCTACCACGATGTGTGTTCGCGGCACTGGGTGGTCTTCGCGGATCGTTGTTCCCATGACCGGAGATTGTGTGGAAAAAAAGTTAGCTGTAGAAACGTCCCGGTTAGACGATATGGTTTCTGAATCCTCTAAAAACCGCATTGACGGATTGGTACTCGCATAAACCGGCCCTACTTTAGTATGCAATTCGAGGTGGTCGTTCCTAGGGGAGACAGCAGATGGTGTTACAGGTGCCTTGCCTGCCCTGCGGAGTTCTCTCCTGCCGAGTTGGGATGGCCTGCTATTAGCAGCGGTTTTTTCTGGGGGTTTGGCCGTGGCGTGGAGCACATCAGTCACTGGCTGGGAAAACGCCCCGGATTCAAGGAGGGGAGGAGCAGGGCTGACGGAAAAATTCCCCGTTGGTTGCCCCATTGGTTGCGGAGTGACAGGCTGAAATGAAACAGGTAGTGTCGAGTTTTGCGCGGTGCAAAACTCGGCGTTCGCAGCTGTCGGCATGCTTGTTGGTTTAGGAAGTTGTACTGCAGTAAGTTCGACCTCGTGGTGCGTTCTTGTTTTCTTGACATCGATTGTCGGCGGATTGGTAGTTGGAGCCAGCCACTGGGGTTCTTGCGGTTGAAGTTGCCTGCTCGGTGATGCAGCAGCTTGGTGCAAGTCTGGAGCCAGGGAGGATAGCCCTTCCCTCAGAGTTCCCCAATGACGACCGTTGTCCCGCGGTTGGAGCGGTCCCATTGGGTGTTGGTCAATAATCGTTGACCCGAAAGTCCCATCCGTGGTTAGAGGATGGTGATCAGAGATTTTCGAATCAGGTGTACCAAACAGAGTGGCCAGTCCAAAGCCAGCTGTAACGGTTACCGATCCCCAGAAAAGTTTAGTGAGTTCGTTCACGGAATACCTCGACCACGTTGGCGACAAATCGACTGGCGAGTGATCCGCCGAGCGTTTGTCGAACCTGTTTGTGAATCATCCGTGAACGTACCCGGACCGTGCAAATCCAGCGCGGCCTCATCCAGCTTTCTATTTCGTCACCTGGACCGTTATAAGATTGGTCGTCTAACGTCGCAGTTGAGAATTTTCGAAAGAAAAAGGCCGGTTAATACCATGCCGGTGAGTACGATGATCCGGGAAAGTTTGCGGTTCAGCTAAACGTGGAGGGGAGG
>JAKVCB010000196.1 GCA_022448345.1 Pirellulales bacterium | reverse complement strand
AACTGGTGGCCAGGACAAGGTTGTCGGCTTGCCAACCGGGCGTACCATAGATGTTACGGCCCGCAATAATCATGGTCAGCCCATTCATGTCGGCGCCCAGATCTTGGGAGTTATGGTTAATGCCAGCTGCGTCAGTCTCAGCCGTCGGGTTGCCCCATACGAGCAACTCGTCGTTGACGCCGTCGGTGTTGAATGTCAAGCGGCCTACAATGCGGTGGAATTCGCCACCCGCAAGTCGCCAGGGTGAGTCTGGCCACCTGATTTGTTGTTGCCGTGCAGGATTGTCTTCGTTCCACCATTGTTTGCAAAGTCTGACACGATCATCAACTGTGGGGCTTCGGGGCCGCCAGCCGTTGCCGGATTGTCGAAACCGACTCCAAAAAGACTGGCAACGCCCAGCGAACTGGTGTTAGGGTAGAACTTGATGTCTGCAGCGAAGTAAAAAGGTGTGCCGGGGGCCTGGTTTTCTTTAATCTGTCGTTCGATTCCCATCATGACGCCTGGGACAGCCACTCCGTTGGGTGCTCCCATTTGACCACCACCGTTGGTCTGGAAACTGTCAACGCGGCTTCCTAGCCCAAAGCCGGTGCCATCGCGCCAGGCACCGTCCCAGCCGTTATTGGCGTCATGGCTGGACCCGCCATCTTTACCGACCAGCGTTCCTGCATCATATTCCATATCGTCGGCGGCGATGATGATGGCGGAGGCTGGTGCTGCCAGTAGGGCCACTACGGCCAAGGTGCAAAGTGCTGAAACCATAAAATTTCGATAAGACGACATTAGACTTACTCCTCCGGTTGAAATTCAAGTGACCAAACAAATGTGTAAAATACCAAAAACAAACGTGCTCAAACCCCGCAAGGTACCTTTCGTCAATTGCGATAAGCTTTCAATGGTTATAAGTCGAAGGCCAGGCAACCCACAAACACCCGCGACCGGCACCGTAAAAAACTCAAAAGGCAAGTTTTCCGTTTCTGGAAAAAAACCCTCCCCGTTAACGTGTGTGAAAAGATCGTAGGCAGCCGGACAAGATCCCGTTGTGCAAACAATTGGGAACACACTCAGATTAAAGCATGTCCGGTTCCCTTTATTGTGTTGTTGTTTGACTTAGATGTCAATAATTTTTACGCCAATTGCACTGGGCTGTGCCGCGCCCCTGCCTCTTAGGTTGTGCGTCAAAACGACTCAATTGTTTGGCTTGCCGCCTACCTAAGGATCGCCGCGAAGGGACGTTTTTAAGCGGTTTAATTATGGGCGGTTGAACATTGGATCGGTCTGGGGACCGGTAGGGAGCCGGTGATCGCCTCTTTTTTACGGCTCTTTTTTATGGCTCTTTTTTACGGCGGCGAGGGGGCTTTCAGTTTCACTTCTCTCGCACCGGTGACGCCAGTTGCAACGTCGTTGACTACAACCTTCCACAGGCCCTCGGTGTCGCTCAGTGCAAAGGGCACACAAAAACCGGCAGATCCGGCCGGAGCCAACACG
Source organism: Pirellulales bacterium (assembly GCA_022448345.1). Classification (GTDB taxonomy): domain Bacteria; phylum Planctomycetota; class Planctomycetia; order Pirellulales; family Lacipirellulaceae; genus JAKVCB01. The sequence continues at coordinate 4,644 of JAKVCB010000196.1, read as the reverse complement.
TTTTGGGTGTACTCCTTGACGACTTCGCCGGCCGGGCTGGTGACCTCGACGTGGAAGCAGTGCATTTGCGCACGGTTGGTTTTTTGCCGGTTTCCTTCGGTGGTGGCGGATGTGGAAACCGCCGCCCGAAACGAGGCTTGCTCTCCAGGGGCGACCTCCGCGGGACCTCGCACTGAAACTTCGTTAACCCGGCAGGGCAGCAGCGCGTAAAGCAGCGCCTCGCCAGGTGCGATTTGGGTGGAGATCTGGTCGGTGTGACCTGCATACTTTCCGCAGCGGATATCGTAGAGATGATAGGATCGGTCAAGCTGTACCTCGACCGGCTGTGGGGAAAGGTCGGGTTGGAGGTCGTAGTTGTTGGTCACCCAATCAACATTTCCAAGCAGGAAGTAGCTGATGTCTGGCTTGTAGAGGAGGCCCAAATACTGGTTGTCGCCCTCGGTAAAAAAAACCGACTCCACCGCAATCAGCGGCTTGCCGTCGCTCTGCCGGACTTGGACTCGCGGTTGCACCGATCCTTCTGCGAGCAGGTCGGCAACCATGGCCCTGAGATTCTCGCCCCAGGAGGTGTTGCGCAGGTCGGTCACCAGGCTGCCTTCGCCATGCCATTCGTCATAGTAGTTGCCAACACCAAAATTCAGCAGCGTGGCGCGACCGTCACCAAAGTTGTTCTGGATAACCACCGGATGCCGGCGACTGCCGCCACGTGGTACTCCCGTGGTCGGCAGGACGCCCTCATCGACGGGCGACTGTCTCAGGTGGTGGGTCGTCGAGTCGAGCGTGACGGTCAGGTCGACTTCGTGCAGGCTCTCGACGTGGTCCTGCCGGGTGATTCCGAAGAGCTCGTCCAAAAGGCCCGGGAACCGGCGGTTCAAATCGGCATTCAAAATTCCCGGCCGCTGGTCTGCGATGACGATCCCGCCTGAACGGACGAACTCTTCTATCTGGTGTGCCTCCCGCTCGGTCAGGGATTGCGAGACCGGCATGACGAAGGCCTTGAATCCTTTCCGGACGAGTGCCCCTTTTTCGATGTCTGCAGTACAAACGTAGTCGTATTGCAAGCTGAGGTCTTCGAAGATCATGTCCCAGGCACACGTGGCCGGTCCAATCGCCTGGCGGGCATGGTGGACCGCCCCGGACCAGTGTGGCTGGCCGAAAGGATGACTGTAGGCAGCCCGTTCGCTGGCTGCCGAATAATGAATCGCAATTCCGTCATGTTGACGCTGGCAATTCAAAAGCAGCTTGCCCGGCCCCCGCTGGATCTGGCGCACTTCCTGCATCGACCAGTCAAAGGCTGCGTTGGCCGTTAAGTCAGGATTGAATGCACTTTCCCGCTCAGTGCCAAAGCCGGCTGCGGTAAACCATGAGGCCGAATTGTACCCGTTCAGTAAACTGAACCAGGGATGGGAGCGCATCTTTGGCTCTGCATAGTCGCCCAGGCCTTCGGGGTAGTTGCCAAACCAGTACCCGGTAAGAGAACCGGGCCGAGCCAGCGATCGGATTTGCTCGTGCTGCACGCGCCGATCGTATCCATGCACAATGGTCGCCGCATCGCGGTAGGTTTCCCAGTCAACGCCCCAGTACGTGCCCACCGGAAACATTCCCTCTTCACCCACAGGCGCCCCCCGGTGGTGGCGTTCCACCTCGCGGCGCAAAGTGGCGTGGATGTTTGTGAAAACATGCTCCATGTGGGCCCGGCCATCGGACCACTGGGCGTACTGCCCGGCTGCCTGGGCATCCTGCAGGTTTATCCGGTTGACTTGTTCCCACGAGGTGAAATCGCTTGCCCAGGCACGGTTGAGGTCCTGCAAAGTGCCATGCTTTTTCTTGAGCCACGCGCGAAATCCTGCCAGGCACCACTTGGAGCAGCAGCCATGATCGCCCGGTTCGGATAGCACGTATTCATCGCCCGTGCTGTAGAACACGCCACCCATGTGCCGAAACACGCGCGCTGCATCGCCAATTTTTTGGATCTTTCCTGCAATAAAATTCGGGTCGGACAGGCATGGTCTTCGGACCCCATCTTTCATGGGGCCACCCAGGTAAGTTGCGTAGATGCCCAGCTTCAGCCCGGCGCGCGTGGTCCAGTAGGCAAGAGGAGACTTTTGCCAGTCGACCTCGCCGTCCACGTGGTGGCTGGAACCTGGCCACACATAGGCCAGGTCCATTCCCAGTTCGTAGCACCGCTGGGCGGTCATTCGCGCTCGATAGGAATTGTTGCCATTGGCATTGTAGGCCAGCATCGTAAAGTCATCGGACGGCGGGAGGTCTTTGGGGGCAAACCATTGTTCTTGGCGGTCGATCACACCCTGGGCGTCGGTGAGTGTTGCGACAATTCGATGCCCGACGGCAACCGGTTGTGTGAAGGGAAAGGAAAACGTCACGGTCGCCGGCGAGTCCTCCGGTGTGGTGAGGTCTCGTGCCATCACCCTCCCAAAACTGTCGACCATGATGATTTCAATTTGCGTTTCGCCATCGAGCCTGCCGGCGACACTGACGGTTCCATCGACGGTTCCGCCGATGGGAAAGGAAGGCCTGCTGAGTTCGATCCGGGTGACCTGGCCGTGGGGCGCAATCTCCACGTATTGGGTAAACCAGTCCAGGACCTTGCCATTTTGGCGGATCCAGGTATCCACGAAATGAGGTCCCCCCCGCAAGCGTGGCAACAGTAGCGACCATTGCGACTCTCCGGGCGTCACTTCCACCGTCTGCCGAACCGTCTGTTCCGCCTCGCCACTCCAGGGCCGGGCGATCACTTCGAGAGTGGCGGAGAGGGTTTTGGGGGAGCCGTTGTTGAGTTGGATCTTGAGCGGATCGGCTGCAAACCGGGCAGCTGGTAGGGGAGTCGTGGCGATGCCGACAGAACCGATTTGCACCTGGCTTTGTTTTCCCGCCGCCCAAACGGTCGCACGTGCTACCAGCGACTGGTAGTAATCGAAGGCCAACGCCGGAACGACCACCTTGTCGGTTGGCCGCGGGGTCATGCCGAAGTTCGAATAATCGCCGACATACATGCTCTTGGCGTAGCGTATGACCACGACATTACCCGCCCCGTACCGCACACATTGCACTAAGGGACCTTCGCGGTCGCCAATCGCTTCGGAGAGCCCCGGCACGTGGGCGACCGGTACCCCGTTTTGAATTGCCCGCTCGGCTGCCCCTTGGCGGGGCTGAGACAAAATCTCGTTGAGCGTTTCGCTTGCAGAGTCGGGGGCTAACACCAGTACCAGTCCGGTTCCCTGCTGGATCTTGCTGGCAATCGTTTGCTCGATATCCGGCGGCAGGACTTTCCACTTGTAGTTTCCCATCAGGATCACGTCATATTCGCCTGCCAGCTTTCGTTCGAACTCCTCCCGGAACTCCTTTGGGCCACAGCCTGTGATCCCGGGGACATGCGCCTTGGTCGGGTAGAAATGGTCCGGATCCTCGAGGGCCATGATCGTTTCGTAATCAAGACTCAACCGCTGGGAAAGCTCGACCGTTTCACGTTGTGTCCACCGCCGTGCGATCACGAGTGCCCGCACTGACCCACCTGCATAGGGTCTGGCCCAGGGAATATGTGGGGTCACGTAGTCGTTGCTGAGCCGGTGATAGGGTTCGGAAAAAATGTAACGCATTTTTCCCCCCGGCGAGATTTGCCGGTAAGGGGCCAACTTTTTTCCGTGGCAGAGGCCGACAGCCAGCATCATCAAGAGGAATGCACCGCTGGTGACCGCCTGTGAAAAACGGGATTTCTGAAGCATCCGAAACGTCCTTTCGCAAAGTCGCGTCTTTGCTGGCCTTTGATAAATACAGTTTAAAGATACAGTTTAGAAATACAGCTGATAAATACAGCTAATAAATACAGCTGATAAATACAGCTGATAAATACAGCTGATAAATACAGTTTAGTGATTCTGTCGTTTGGAAAATGGGACAAACAGGCAGATGCCCAGGTGAAGCATGAATTTAGCCATAGCAGCCGGGGGTCGTCCTGGGCGGTTTCGGCTTCTCTAAAGAGACGACGATGCCAGTGGTCCGTAACATCCCTTGTCGCGAATCGCCGCGATACACACGCTACTTTTCTGTGAGCTGTACCTCGACGCGCGGGTACGAGGCGCCCGGCCTGCTGTCGTCACGATAGGTGACGACCATCGGACGCTCGACTTGGTTCTGCGGGTCTTCTCGAAGCAGGTGCAGTGCAGGGATTTCGCCGTGGATTTTATCGCTTACGTCCACACCCTCTGCAGAGTCGTCAGACACCACGGTCACGCTGATGTCATTGTACCAAATGGTACCCTCATTGGTGACGTTGTATCCGCACACGTGACGAATGTCGGCTTCGGCCGGCAATACGATCTCCTGGCTGACGGAGTTCTGCCACTTTTCCCCAAGTCGACCGACTAGCAGTGGCTTGCTAATCCAAGAGTGAAAACTGGCCGGGAGTTTATATCCCTTCACCCGAATCATGCTCTTCGCACCACCGGCAACTTTGCCCGAGATGGTCACCCGTATTTTGGCCCCGGGCTGGGGTGGATTCATCACGCGCAGGCTGAAGTACTCGCCTCCTCCGTGCCAGGCTTTGGTCCCGTGGAGGCCGGTCGGGTCATCAAGCAGAGAGGGGTCGCCGACAACCAGGCTGCTGGTCACCATTCGCGCAGGCTG
>JAKVCB010000195.1 GCA_022448345.1 Pirellulales bacterium | reverse complement strand
GGGCCTTTTGCGGTTTTATCAGTTGTGTGCCCAGCGCAAACTTGTCCCTGCTGGAATGGAATCGATGATCGACCAGATCAACATTGATGGCTGCACCGTTTGACAATAATCCCTGTTAATTTATATCCCTTGCTGATTCTATGATCCTCGCTGATTCCGAAGCCCACCTGATCGAAAAAACGGTAGCCGGAGAGCGGCTCTTGCCCGAGGAAGGCCTGCGGTTGCTAGGTGCACACGATTTAGCGGCACTGGGCCGTGGTGCCGACGAAGTCACGCGACGGCTTCACCCGGAAAACTACCGCACCTACAACATCGATCGGAATATCAATTACACCAATATCTGTACTGCCGTCTGCGATTTTTGCGCCTTCTATCGCAAACCCGGGTCACCCGAAGGATACGTCCTTCCCCGGGAAGAACTTCTCCAAAAAATCGAGGAGACCGTCGAACTGGGAGGAGATCAAATCCTGATGCAGGGGGGCCTGCATCCAGAGTTCAAATTAGAGTGGTACGAACAGTTGCTGCACGATATCAAAACGCGGTTCCCCCAGGTCAACGTCCATGGTTTCAGTCCTCCCGAAATCCACCATTTCACCAAAGTTTCAAAACTGCCTCTGCGGATGGTACTGGAGCGACTCCGCGATGCCGGCCTGGGTAGCCTGCCGGGCGGCGGAGCCGAGATTCTCGTCGACCGAGTCCGCAAAGCGATGACCCGTGGTAAGGTCATGACCGACGACTGGCTCAACGTCAACCGCGTTTGGCATGAACTGGGAGGCCGCAGCACCGCAACGATGATGTTTGGCCACCTCGAAACGCCCGAGGAGAGAATTGAGCATTTACAACGCCTGCGGGAACTGCAAGACGAGACCGGAGGGTTCACGGCCTTTATTTGCTGGACTTTTCAGCCAGATCATACCGAGATGTCTGAAATCCCCCCAGCCGGCGCCTACGAATACCTTAAAACCAATGCGGTGGCCCGACTCTACCTGGATAATTTTCCGAATATTCAATCGAGTTGGGTGACCCAGGGGCTGAAAGTAGGCCAATTAGCCCTTTACTACGGGGCTAATGACATGGGCAGCCTCATGATCGAAGAAAATGTGGTCGCCGAAGCGGGAACAGTTCATTATCTCACCCTCGACCAGATACGCGGAGCCATTTCCGAAATGGGCTATCAACCCCGCCAACGCAATGTCTTCTACGAGTTGATTGACGAGGCACAAGAGGTAAGTTCAACCCAACCAGCCAGTCTCTCTCCGCTGCCAATTATCAGCTAGCCTTTCCAAGGAAGTTATCGCCGGACAGGCGAGACCCATCGATTCAGGCAAGGAAGCAACGGAGTCATGATCGAAGCGCGTTCGCTAACCAAGACTTATTCCGATTTGCGACGCGGAGAGATTGTGGCGTTGGATCGCCTCAGCTTCCGAGCCGAACCAGGGCAAATCTACGGCCTGCTAGGTCCCAATGGAGCTGGCAAAACCACGGCACTACGGATTTTCAGTACCGTTCTGCAACCGACTTCCGGTACCGTGGTTGTCTCTGGTTTTGACTGCGTGACTCAACCAACACTAGTGCGACACCACATTGGCTTTATGTCTGCCAATACCGCCGTTTACGACCGGATGACGGCTTGGGAAATGGTCGAGTATTTTGGCCGACTTTATGGAATGGACGAAGACGAACTGCAGGAGCGAATGGAAAGGCTCTTTGACCGGTTGCAGATGCAGGACATCCGCGACTTACTGGGGTCCAAGATGTCGACTGGCATGAAGCAAAAAGTCTCCATCGCCCGATCGATTATTCACGATCCCCCCGTTTTAATTTTTGATGAAGCAACCAATGGCCTGGATGTCCTTGTTGCCCGTGCACTGCTGGAAACCGTGAATGAACTCCGCGATCAGGGTAAATGCATTCTCTTCTCAACCCATATTATGCGCGAAGCAGAACGCCTTTGCGATCGCGTAGCCATCATTCATCGCGGCAAGATCCTCACCGAAGGGACCCTGGATGAATTACGCGAACGCCATCACGAACATGATCTGGAGGAGTTGTTCTTTCACCTCATACGACAACATGACCAGGATCCATCGACTCCCAAGAAGTCAAATCTCCCTCTCTAGCACAACAGGCACCAGCAACTCTTCCAACGCCCAAGCAGGCAAGTCGCGCCACGAAGGATTTATTCCCACTGGATCCCATTAACACAACATTCCCTAACTCCAGCATTTCACCACACTCCAGCATTTCACCACCATGTCTTGGCGCATCGTACGACTGATCTACGCTCGCGAGATCCTCGACCAACTCCGTGATCGGCGCACGGTTTTCATGATCGCGGTGCTACCGCTGCTACTTTATCCACTGTTGGGCATGAGTGTGTTTCAGCTCTCCCAGTTCATGCGTGAGCATGAGGCTCGAGTTATGGTTGTCGGTGCCGAGCAGCTCCAACAAGTCCCCAACTTGCCTCCCCTGTTTGAAGCCGAGCACTTTGCCCCCGAAACACTTGGCGATCCTGAGTGGAGCAAACGAATTACTCTCGATTTCACACCCCGCCAATCTGACACTCTGATTCGCGATACAACAGCCAAGGGATCGGCCGAGGCAGGCTCGACCACCAAGTCCGACAGAATCTCCAGCTACCTGACCGATAACGATGCCGACGCAGTCATCATCTTTCCTCCCGATTTCGCACTCCAACTTGCACAGTTACGCAAACAGTTGAAGCAGCGCAGTCCCATTGACGCAGAAGCAACCACGGCAAGTGACATTCGTGCGATTCCCGAGCCAGAGATTCTGTACAATTCTTCCAGCGATGAATCACGCCTTACCCACATGCGACTGCAGCGCATCCTGGAACAATGGCGAGGTCAGGTGACCCGGCAAAACCTCCAGGCAAGTAATGTCCCTGCAAACATCACCCGGCCCTTTAAAATCAAGCCCTTCGACATCGCCGCAAAACCGCAACGCGATGCCGTCCTTTGGTCCAAGATCCTGCCATTTGTGTTATTTGTGTGGGCGTTGACCGGTGCATTTTACCCCTCGATTGATCTTTGTCCGGGAGAAAAAGAACGCGGCACCCTTGAAACCCTGCTCTCCAGCCCGGCCCTGCGGGCAGAAATTGTATGGGCCAAACTACTGACCATCATGACCTTCAGCATCGCGACGGCCTTATTGAATCTCATCAGCCTCGGCGCTACGGCTCAGTATGTAATTTCGCAACTTCGGGGAATTGCAGAATTTGGAACTGGCGACGGCCTCTCCTTCCCGACGCTAGCCGCATTACTCTGGCTCGTCGTGGCCCTTATTCCGATGGCAGCCCTCTTCAGCGCCCTGTGCCTTGCCTGCGCAGCATTCGCACGTAGCACCAAAGAAGGACAGTATTACTTCATGCCCTTGTTTATGATCATGATGCCATTGATGATCCTCCCAATGGCACCTGGAGTCGAGTTGGACCTCGGTAACTGCTTGATCCCGGTCACTGGCATGGTATTGCTTTTGCGATCTTTAATCGAAGGTCACTATGCCGCCACCCTACCCTTCATTCTTCCGGTTGCAGGAATCACGTTTCTTTGTGTACTGCTGGCAATCCGCGGGGCAATTGAATTATTTCAGCAGGAATCTGTACTCTTCCGTGAAAGCGAACGGCTTGACTTACGTCGTTGGATTATCCATCTGGTGCGAAACCGACGCCCCACTCCACAGGCAGCCCAGGCATTCACTTGTGTCGCTTTGATTTTTATTATTCAGTTCTTTGCCAACCTGGCGATTTCAGCCAGTGCGCCTGCGGATCCCGGCTTCTCTTATTTTACCCTGATGATTTTGATCAGTCAGGTCGTTTGTATTGGCATTCCGGCAATGTTGATGACGATTGTCTTTACCTCGCAACCCTGGAAAACGTTACGGCTCGACAGGATCCCGACAATCTCGTCTTGCCTGGTTGCCCTTCTGTTGGCAACCTTTCTTCATCCGATCGGGCAACAGTTGGCTATTTGGATCAGCCAAATTTACCCGGTGAGCGATGACGTCGCAGCCAGCAGCCAGGCCATGGTCAAGATGCTAAAAATGGCGCCTTACGCCTGGCTGCCATTTGTGTTGATTGCCATACTGCCGGCCATTTGCGAAGAATTGGCCTTTCGAGGATTTATCCTGTCGGGCTTTCGGCATATGGGGCACAAGTGGTGGGCCATTATTTTGTCGGCCGTATTCTTTGGCCTGGCACACACGATACTTCAGCAATCGCTGGCAGCCATCATCGTTGGTGTCGTCCTCGGTTTTCTCGCCATTCAAACAAGCAGCCTGGTACCCTGCATGCTTTTTCACATGACCTATAACGGGCTGATGTTTTTCTCAACCCAATGGAATGAACTCACCACCGACACCATCGCCAAATCCTCGGTCCTGCGGTGGGTCTTGACGGAGATTGCACCCGGCCAAACGAGCTACAATCTCCCTGTGGTACTCGTTTGCACCCTCCTGGTGGGATTGCTCCTTTACTGGCTCGGTCGCCTGCCATACGAGCAAACCGAAGAAGAGCGTCTGCAACAACTGCGTGCCCGACAACAACAGTCCAACGATGTGACTGGCGAGGCCACCTCCGGTAGCTAACAGGCAGCTTGTGCACTACCATCGTTTTTTTGAAGTCCCTTTTATTTCCCACACCTGTCTTGATTCTCGACCTCTCTAACCGTTTTGTAAAATTCGTTTGAAATATGCCTTCCTCCTCCCTGGCATTACGTGCCCGAGTGATCTTCCCGGTTGACGCACCTCCGGTTGAAAACGGTGCCTTGACGGTGACTGAAGGGCGTATTGCTTGGATTGGTCGGGCTGATCGTGCCGAGGGAGAACTAATCGACCTGGGCGATGTTGCCCTGTTGCCAGGAATGGTCAACGCGCACACCCACCTGGAATTCAGTGACCGACAAAAACCACTCGGAAAACCTGGCTTGCCATTTGTGGAATGGATTCGTGCCACTCTCGCAGAACGGGGTCGCCGCAAACGTAGTCCCGCGAAGGCCATCCGGTCGGGCTACCAGCAAAGCCTGACCAGCGGGGTGACCACGGTGGGCGAAATCGTTACGGCCAACGCGCCGGCATACTGCACCCGGGATAATTCACCTCGACTCACCGCCTTCCAGGAAGTGATCGGCTTCTCGCGCGCCAGGGCCGACTCAGCATTGACTGCCGCGATCGCTTCACTCCATGAATTGCGGCATCCCCACGAAGACCAACCCAACGACCTGCAGCTTGGCGTGAGCCCCCATGCTCCGTATACCGTGTCCCCACCGCTATTGAAGAGCCTGGTCGATCTTGCTGGGCAGCGCCACTCTCCCGTGACCATGCACGTAGCCGAATCGGTAGCGGAACTTCAACTTCTTACCAACGGCACCGGCCCATTTCGCGAATTGCTTGAGGAACGGAGCATGTGGGATTCAGAGGTTCTCACATCCGGAAGCCACCCGCTTGACTACCTGAGGTTACTGGCCCAGGCACCACGAGCATTGGTCGTGCATGGCAACTATTTATGCGATGAGGCATTTTGCTTTCTGGCCGATCACCGCGAACATATGTCCCTGATCCATTGCCCCCGCACCCATGCATTTTTTGAACATTCGCCTCTTGAGCTGAGCGATTTGCTCGACCAGGGGGTCCACCTTGCCCTTGGGACCGATAGCCGTGCATCCAATCCAGATCTTTGCATCCTGCGCGAGATGCAACACGTAGCAAGGCACCACCCCAAAATTCGTCCCGATGACATTCTGAAAATGGGGACCTTAGCAAGCGCTGAAGCGCTGGGAAGGGCGACTCAGGTTGGCAGTCTTACCGTGGGCAAACAGGCCGATCTGGTCACAATACCGACGGGCGAGATAAATGACGGACCGCCACAGGCCCTCTTGGAAGAAGTTCTTAATTCCGGGCAACCGGTAAAACAAGTGTGGCTGGCAGGTGCGTTGGTCTAACGCCCACATCTCAGCTAACGTACAGTTCCCGCGTGACGGCGCGCCTGATTGGCCACATTCATCTGACCATACAACGTATCTTCACCGCGCAATACGTAAAACTTGACCGAACCAAGATCGCCCATCTTGGCCCGTCGAACAATATAGTCGACATCCTGGCTAGTCGTGGTCTCCCAACGATGCATACCTA
>JAKVCB010000194.1 GCA_022448345.1 Pirellulales bacterium | reverse complement strand
CCGGCCCTGAAATCTTTTCTCCATTCACTCTCAGGCGAGGTAAATCTGGTCGCAATTGGGGCTCCCCCAAACTCGCCCAACCCATCGTTTGGCGAGACGGCCCGGCTCAACCGCCAAATCGACGAACTGGATCGTCACACGCAGGCCTTGCTGCGTAACAGTCACCAGGTGCGCAAGGGGCGGTTTTGGGACAAACTCGATACCTCATCGACTAAAGCGTACGAAAAATCGATCGAACCGTTTCGCCAGGAATTTCGCGAGGAGGTCATTGGCCATTTTGATCTCCACCTACTCCCACCCAATGCGCGTACCCGGCTGATTGCCGAGTCGAACCAATGGAAACGATACGAAGTGGTGCTCGACGTGTTCGACGGCCTGTTTGCCTACGGTATCCTGACGGTGCCAACCGGCATCACACCAGAAGAGCGCCGGCCCGTTGTGGTTTGTCAACACGGCCTGGAAGGACGACCTCAAAGTGTGATTGGAGAAAAAGCTCATCATTATTACAAGGCCTTTGCAACCACGTTGGCCGAGCGAGGCTTCGTGACGTTTGCCCCGCAAAATCTTTATATTTTCGGACATCGCTTCCGGACCCTGCAGCGCAAGGCCAACCCGCTGGGCAAGACCCTTTTCTCACTCATTACCCCCCAGCACCAACAGATTGTCGACTGGCTCCAAACTCAGCCGTTCGTTGCTCCAGATCGCATCGCATTTTATGGCTTAAGCTATGGGGGCAAAACGGCCATGCGGGTACCACCTTTGGTCACCGACTACTGCTTGTCGATCTGCTCTGCCGATTTCAACGAGTGGGTTGACAAAAATGCCTCGACCCAAAACGGGCGGAGCTATATGAAGACGGGTGAATACGAGATTTTCGAGTGGAACCTGGGACACACTTTCAACTATGCTGAAATGGCAGCACTCATTGCCCCGCGCCCTTTTATGGTCGAACGGGGTCATTTTGATGGAGTTGCCGACGACTGGACCGTGGCCTGGGAATACGCGCGTGTTCGGTTTCTGTATGCAGCCCGGCTCCATCTTCCGGGCCGTACAGAAATCGAATGGTTTGTTGGCCCCCACACGATCAACGGGGCAGGAACTTTTGAATTTCTCGCACGGCATTTGAATTGGCCACCCAGGTAAGTTTTTGGATTCGTGAAACTTTACAACGATTGAAAGCAGGACCTTCCCATGGAAAAACGAACATCTTCCCGCAGAGAATTCATGGTCCACAGTGGTGAGACTGCCGCAGTCACGGCTGCCCTGGCAACGCTAGGGGGAGTCCATACCTCGGCTGCCGAGAAGGTCGACACGATTCGGCTGGGCATTATTGGTTGTGGCAACATGATGAGAGGGCATGTGCGGCGGCTCGTCGACGGGAAGCAGTCTGTTTCGTTTGGCTGGCTTTGCGATGTCGACCCGCAACAACTCGCCAAAACCGCAAAACTCACCGACGGCTTTCAAGCGACTCCGCCGCAGCAGACTTCTCGATATGAAGAGGTAACAGCTGACAAGAGTATCGACGCGGTCCTCATTGCTACCCCACACCACTGGCACGCTCCAATTGCCCTTGAGGCACTTACCGAGGGGAAAGACGCGTATATTGAGAAACCGATTTCGCACGTCTACGACGAAGGGAGCCAGGTTGTCGCTGCAGCCCAAAAATATGGACGCGTAGTGCAACATGGCAGCCAGATGCGATCAAGCCCGGTCACCGACCAGGCTGCAAAATTATTGGCCGATGGGATTATTGGAGAAGTGAAGGTTGCCCGTGCCTGGACTGCCGAACTTCGCAAAACCATTGCTCCGGTAAACAACAGCGAGGTGCCCGAAGGCGTTGACTATGATCGATGGCTGGGCCCAGCCCCCAAACGGCCCTTCAATCGTCAACGGTTCCACCACTCGTGGCGCATGTTTCGCGACTACGGTAATGGCGAAATCGGAGATGATGGCATCCATGATATCGATATGGCTCGCTGGGGACTTGGTGACCCTGAACTGCCCATTCGAGTGACTGCCCGCGGAAGCCGCATGATGTTGCATGGACATTTTGGGGATTACCCCGACAACATGCATGTCACTTACGAATATCCTGATGGCCGCCTTTTGGTTTATGAGAACTACCCGTTTACCGAGTACGGCATGCACGGATTCGATAACGGCAATGTGTTCTACGGAACCGAGGGTTACATGGTCTTCTCCCGTCGAGGTGCATTCAATGTCTACCTGGGCAGGAAAGGTAAAAAAGGTCCCCGGGAGTTGCCGGAGACCCGTGGCCAGAAAGGATACCCCGAACACATGGACGATTTTCTCAACGCGGTCCGTAACCGCACGCCAACCAGGGCAACTGCTGAAATTGCCAATCGATCGTGCGCCCTGGTCCACCTGGGCGACATTGCATTTCGAACAAACCGTCAACTCGACTTCGACCCACAGCGCGAAAAATTCATGGACTGCGACGAGGCCAATCAGATGCTTACGAAAAATTATCGAGCACCGTACACGCTGGGCAATGCGTGATCACAAGCGGCAAACCGCTCACCACGGTACCGGCCTGGCCAGTTTGGAAAGAATCGCCCATCTTAGGCTGTACAAGAGACCGTTTGCTGGTTAATGTCGGGGACCTCAGGACGGGTTGGGCCCCTGCGGTCGAATTGAGAGTTTTGGGGCCAAAGCAATCCTTCAGAAATCAGGGATGCGTCTTTCCCGAAAAAATGTTTTGAAAACCCGACAGGAATCTCACCCCACCGCAAGAGCCTGCCTCGACCGGTGTTATCTCGACCGGTGTTATCATGTGACCTCGCACCTATGCGGGAGGCTGCCGAAAGAATCATGACCGATAAAAATATTTGTATTGCCGTCGCCTGCGATCACGAGCAGGCCTTTGAGGTGGTCCGAAGCTTGCAGACGGGAGGCTTTGCCGCAGAAAGCATGTCGGTGATTGGCAAAGATCATGCCGATGACAAACATATCCATGGTTATGTGACCACCGGGGAGGCGATGTCTTTTTGGGGTAAACAAGGTGCTATTTGGGGAGGCCTTTTTGGACTGCTGGCAGGAGCCGGATTTTTGTTTGTGCCAGGAATCGGACCTCTGATCGTGGGAGGGCCCCTTTTAAGTATGATGGTGGGTGCTGTTGAGGGCGGGGCTGTGCTGGGAGGGATCGAGGCGATCTTTGCTGGCTTGCTCCACCTGGGGTTGTCCAAAGACCACCTTGCCCACTATGAAAAACAACTCAAGCGAGGAAGCTGCCTGGTCGTTCTCCATGGAACCATTGAGGAAGTTGTTCGCGCAAAAGATCTTCTGGCCGATAAAACTTTGGAGCATGTCGATGTGCATGCCGCATGAATTTTGTACCCCGTTGGTGCCGGCCGTGGTTTTTCTTTTCCTTTTATCTTTGCCGAAAATTTAAAGTTATGAGTCAACACAAGAACAAACACGCCCATCACAAACACGGAAACCATCCGCAGAAACATAATCGCAAGCAAGGAGCTTCCATGCACAAAAAATGGACTACCTGGGTCGTCGTGATACTAATGCTACTCGCCATGATGGCTTACGTCGTGAGTGATGATGAAGAACTGGCTCCCGAGAGCGATGGCCAGCGGGTGCCTGCTGCGGCCGAATAGCTGCTGTTGCCTGCCAGTCAACCACTTATTGCCTGGTCACAAAACTAATGGCTGGAATTGCCCGCCTGGTGTTTGGCGAGTTGTGCCTGCACGACGACCTCGAGTCTGCCCGCTTTGCGCTGGACTTCATCCCAAGGCAGGCCTGGCGGGATGTCCGTTTGCCTGGTTGATCAGCCATTGCAACCAAGACTCCCAAAAAATGCCGGGCGCCAAACGGCAAAGAGGCAAATGATTATCCTCTGCCGACGACCACCCATGCAGACAAATTGTGGTGGCGATTCACCATGACCACTTAAAAACCCCTGCGCCCTCTCCGGGCCATCAAGGCTGTTGCCTGGTCGTCGCCAATAAACGTTTCCTTTGCCGGATCCCACTGAAGATCCCGACCCAGCATCAAGGCAATGTTACACAAATGGCAGGACGTCATCGTACGATGGTGGGTCGCCACATCAGAAATTGGTTGAGTCCGATCCTCGACCGACTCAAAAAAGTTTGCCATGTGGTTGCCAGGAGTTTTTCCCTGGTAGAGTTCCAGCACCAGCTCGTCCATTTGGGCATGGTCTTCCGCTGTCATCTGTTCGACAGGCAGCCCAGAGAGCCGGTTCCGGTTGACAAAAATTCTCCCCCGGTCCCCCTCAAGTAATAGCCCATTTCCAAAGGCCGTTTTTCCATCTTCCCCTTGATAGTGGTGATTGACGTTGATCACTGCGCCATTGCCGAATGTGAGGTCGATGCTGAACTGGGTCGGTGTGTTGTAGCCGTCAGGCAACCGGATTGCACCATCGAGAAAGGCATCCCAGGAAAAATCGTCCGGCACAAGGGGCGGAAATTGCCCCGTGCCACTCACCTTCACCGGCCCGGTATGATTGCAGCCAAGAGCCCACTGCGCGATGTCAATGTGGTGAGCCCCCCAGTCGGTCATCTTTCCCCCGGAATATTCAAACCACCAGCGAAACTTGCGTCGTCGCTCGCTGGAGTAATCAACCTCCGGAGCAGGCCCCAGCCAGAGGTTCCAATCAAGGTCGGCGGGAGGGGCTGTTGCGCTAAATGGCCCCCCGGATGGGGCTCCACCAATGGCCACATAAGCCTTGAGATTACCTCCCAACCGTCCACTTTGGGCCATCGCAATGGCTTTTAAAAAGTAAGTCCCACACTCACTCCGCTGCTGAGTTCCCACCTGGAAAACGCGTCCTGTCTCGTTCACGGTTTTGCAGATTTCGATACCTTCGGCGATCGTTAGTGTCAGCGGCTTTTCACAGTACACATCACAACCGGCCTGGAGTGCCGCGGTGGCTATTGGAACATGCCAATGGTCCGGGGTACCAATGGTGACGATATCTGGTGTTTCGTTTTCAAACAGCTTGCGATAGTCGCGGTACAGGGACAGCTTGTTGTCAAAATCAGCGTTAAATTCTCCGGTATGCAAATCGTCAACATCGCAGCAGGCAATCATCTTGCCGAATTTTGCCGCATTACGCGCGATTTCTCCACCGCGGCTGTAAGCACCGCGGCTCCCTCCTACGCCAATGGCAGCAACGGTGGGTTTGCTGTTGATATCCCGGGCAGCAAAAGCCTGTCGCGAAAAAATTACCGGTGTTCCAGCCAACGTTGTGGTGGCTAAGGCTGTCTGCAAAAACTGGCGGCGTGTTTTATCGTTCATATTCGACGGAAAATATTTCGAGAAAAAGATTTTTGTTACCCCACGGGTCCCATTAAACCCTGGTTCAGTTTATCTTAGTCAAAGTTATCTGGATAGTTATTGTTGTCTGGATAGTTATTCGTGGGGCCAGTGGCACCGATGACCATTTATTTAACAAGTCCTCGCCAAAGACCTAATTTGGTGTGCGGAAGAATTTAAACCTCGCCCGCCAAGGAACCACCATCGCCTCGAGCCCCACAGCACACCCCCACAGCACACCCCACAGCAAAAACTACCCCATGGGTCAACTTCCCCAAGACGATCAGGCTGCCCTGATTCGTTTGGCCACGACTCTCATCGATCAGCACCGCGCGCGCACAATCGTTGCTCCCCATAGCGACCGCTCAGGCTTCTGGTTTGGCGGAGGGAACATGATCGAGGCAAGCGATGGAACCTTGCTGCTTGTTGGCCGCTATCGAGATGCGGGAGACTCGCGCCTGGGACTGGCCAGTGGCCGACGTGGTTGGAAGCTATCCGTCCTGCGGGCCAACCGTATCGATTCCCCCTTTGAAGAGGCCGTCGCACTGACCAAAGAGGACCTGGCCGTTGACGGGCACGACCCGCTTTCGATTGAAGGATCCGCCTTGCGGCTTACCACGCATGGCACGTTTCAACTGTTTGTATCGAGCGAAAAATCAGGCATCGCCTACCCGCAAGGACTGGAGGATTTCCTCAAGCCAGGGGCCGGAGTCTGGACTATCGAACAACTCGAATCACCAACCCTCGCTGGTCTTGCCAGCGCTCCGCCGAAAACCGTTTTGCAATCCGCTGACCCACGTTTTCTTCACGTCAAGGACCCGTTTCTTTACGGCCCGGATAGCAACGATCTCAAGCTACTGTTTTGCAGTC
>JAKVCB010000193.1 GCA_022448345.1 Pirellulales bacterium | reverse complement strand
GGTGGAGGCGTTTCTCGAAACCTTCCACCCAGACTGGCAAACACTGCCAGGCGTTTGGCAGTATTTTTCTCAATCATCGGGCCCGGAACAACTAGATAGCTTAGTTCAGTATGCAAAGGACGCGGCCCAAGCGGAATGCCAAACCAGGGACCACGAGTCTGCGGCAAAAGTCCTGCATAAACTGGCCACCATGCAAGCGGACCGGCAGCAGTTCGATGCCGCATTGACCACTCTGCAGGCGGCCATCCAAGTGTCTCCCGATCATTATTTGGCACATCGAGCCCTTGGGCCACTTCTGCTACAGGCTGGGCGGTACGAGTTAGCTGAAAAACATTTGCGTTGGTGCCACACGCGGCGACCTGAAGACCTTTCCGTTGAACGAGCCCTAGAAGCTTTGTCGCAGCAGCGTCACCAGGCCTCCATCCAACTTGGACTGGCGCGTGACACGAAGAATCAAGCATCTTGGATCGAATAAGCAATATGTTAAAGAAACACTATCGATTCGCCGTCGGTCTGGCTATGATTGTCCCGCTGGGGGCCATGGCCTACTGTTTGGCTATCTTGCTTCGATTCGACGGCCAACTTGACGCCGCGTATCCTCTCCTGATGGCTAGCACGCTCGGCGGGGTGCTGGCCGTCAAGACCCTTATCATCTGCCTAGCAAGGCTTCATCAGGAATACACGCGCTATGTAAGCTTCCGCGACATGCTAGTGCTGACACGGACAGCGACCCTGTGTACGATCGGCATCGTTTTGGTAGATGCCATGCTGCTCACCAGCGTTACAATTCCTCGCAGCGTCGTGCTACTCGATTGGGGCGTCACGTTGGCGCTCTTAGCCGCAGCACGGACCATGCCTCGGTTGCTCCGCGACCACCTACAAGGATTCATTTCTGCGCATACCGGAACCCGCGTTATTATCATTGGTGCCAACGACGCTGGAGAAGCCCTTTTACACAGTATTCGAAAGCAAAGCGATGTTCTTTGCTACAAACCTATCGGTTTTGTTGATGATCGCCACGAAGTGCGGGGGCGTCGCATCGCCGGCGTGCCGGTACTCGGAAACTATGCAGATCTGGCTGAGTTAGCATCCCGACATTCCGTCAAGGAGGTTCTGCTAACCGCCGGCTCGTTGCCTGGAAAAAAAATACGCGAGCTAACCGAGCAAGCCCAACAGCACGGATTTCGCTTAAAAATCCTTCCCAGCTACGAACAGTTGCTGCAAGAACAGGTCGCCATTCAACCGCGTCAGGTGGCAATCGCCGATTTATTACAACGTCCTGCGGTTGCACTGGACACTCAAAAAATTACGCAATGGATTGGTGGACACACGGTTTTTGTCACGGGCAGCGCCGGAAGCATCGGTTCAGAAATCTGCCGCCAGGTACTCAAGCTTTCACCGAAAAAACTGGTTGTCATCGATCGCAGCGAGACGGGACAATTTTTTCTCGAACGCGAGTTGCAGCGGCTGACGACCGATACGGACATCGCCGTTGAGCTTGCTGACCTCAACGACCTCAACCGGCTGGACGCAGTGTTTTCGCTTCATCAACCGCACATCGTATTCCATGCCGCCGCCTACAAACACGTGCCACTGATGGAAGCTCACGTTGGAGAAGCGGTAAAAAACATTGTGCTGGCGACACAGAATGTTGTCGACCTAGCTGAAGAACATGGGGTGGAGGGATTGGTGATGATCTCGACTGACAAAGCGGTCAATCCAACCAGCGTCATGGGTTCGTGCAAAAGGCTGGCGGAGCAGTACGTACAAGCCAAGGCGAAAACCTCATCGTGCCGTCTGGTCACCGTACGATTTGGGAACGTACTCGACTCGGCCGGTAGTGTGGTGCCCATATTTCGTGAGCAAATCGCACGCGGCGGCCCAGTCACAGTCACCCATCCTGAAATGATTCGTTATTTCATGCTGATTCCTGAAGCTGCTCAACTTGTCGTGCAAGCAGGAGCCATGGGGCGTGGGGGCGAAATCTTTGTCCTCGACATGGGCGAGCCTGTAAGGATTATAGACCTGGCCCGAGATATGATACGTTTGTCTGGACTACGCGTTGGTGACGACATTGAAATCGAAGTCACCGGCTTGCGTCCGGGCGAAAAAATGTACGAGGAACTCTACAGCGACATGGAAGCCCATCGGCCTACAAGCCACAAAAAGATCATGGTCGCCGCCAGCAAGCCGCGTCATCTCCTCAGCGTCATCAACGAAATCGCCGGCCTACGCGTGTTGGCCGATGGCCCGAACGAGCAAGTGCGAGCCGCTCTCGACGAGATCATACCAGTTCAAAAAACAGCGTCGCGACTGCCCAACTCCACGCGCGCCGCAGCATGATCGCCCCCTACATCAGCGACCGATAGTACTCAATCGAACGCCGCAACCCCTCTTCAAAATCGACGAACGGTTCATACCCCAATACCGTGCGCGCTGCCGAGATATCAGCCAGGCTTTCGCGAACATCGCCGACGCGAGCTTCGGCGAATTTCGGCTGAACTTCAGTGCCCAGCACACGGTTAATCGAATCGATCAATTCTAGCAGGCTAAATTGTCGACCACAGGCAACATTATAAACCCCTCCGGAGGCCTGCGGCGCGTCTGCAGCCGCTAAATTGCCAGCGACAACGTTATCAATGTAAGTAAAATCCCGTGACTGCAAACCATCCCCGTACACGGTCGGCGCTTCCCCGGTAAGAATTTTTGTCACAAAGATGGGAATTACGGCCGAATACTCACTCAATGGATCTTGCCGTGGCCCAAATACATTGAAGTACCGAATCACGACCGTCTCCAGCCCATACGTCGCGTGAAACGCACGACAATAAGATTCCCCAGACAGCTTGGCGGCTGCGTAGGGCGATAGCGGTATCGGCACATCCTGCTCTCGTTTAGCCATAAAAGGCTGATTACCATACGCGCTACTCGATCCGGCATAGACGACTCGCCGAACGTTCGCAAGGCGCGCCGCATCTAGCACGTTTAGGGTTCCGGTCACACAAGCGGCGTGAGTCGCCAGCGGCTCCGCCACACTTCGTGGCACGGACGCCAATGCAGCCTGGTGGTAAACTACATCAACTCCGGCGACGGCCTGATCCACGGCATCACGATCCAACAGGTCTCCCTCAAGAAACTCGACCTGCCCAGCAAGATGGGAAATATTCTCGCGAGTCCCCGCGCTTAAATTATCCAATATGCGTACCTGATCGCCACGATTTACCAGCGCGGTCGCGATATGGGAGCCAATGAAGCCGGCCCCCCCAGTTACGAGATAATTAGCCATTTCTTTCTCTTCCAATAGCCCGCTGTTGTCCGTTCTAACCACTCGGTGTGCCCAAAGCATACGTGCATTGACAATTGAAACAAGGTCATCACCAGACGAGGTTCTCGATAGACTTGCAAAAAAAGGCTTTGCCGGTTTCTTGCTTCCGAGGCCTGCCAGCAGGAATTAGTCGCCGAAAAATGCCAAAACATGTCTGATCCTACTCCATTGGAGACCCTAGAAACATCCATCGAACAAAAACAAGCTGTGGTCGCGTTTGCTAACTTGAACTAGGTAGATCTCCCACTTGATTCACGCCTTTGCATCATCCGCATTTGGCAATCTGGGATATGCGATTGCCCTGAAAAGCGTGGGGCAACTCAACCGAGTACCAAGTTACATCTTGCACATCTCGTCGACTGGGTGGAATTGTGACTGATAGCCGAGCATCTCGCCGCCCAGGACTGTTTACGCGTCGCGACGAATCACAGCGTTTAAAATTACTCGTTCGTCGTCGAAAATTCAGCCTTGGTGATTGATACGCGAAATCCAAAGCGCAAAGTCAATACGGAACGTGAACCCATTGTTAATACCTAGCCCTTATCGAAAAGGCTGTTAATGTTAACTCAACAACCAACATCAAGAATGTGTTGATTCAGGCGATCAAAGCCAAGCCGCTTCCGGTTATTCTCAAACTGGAATTTCTCATTTGGATCTACCTGAATCACTCCAGATCTAAGATATTGCCCATTGCAACATCATGTCCTTCATCCCCATGTCAAACGCATGACGACTTTGTCATTGACAGGTGGCGAGTGTCGCCAAACCAGCAATCGATGAAATTTCGGGAGTGACACGCCTCGCTGCCGGCAATTGGACTAGCAGTGTGTGGAGAATCTCGATGCCCTCATAAAGATCATAGACGTCTTGCTGCTCAATAAAGGGCAAGATCAGCTGCGTCCAGGTGTAGGCGTCCCACGCGCTGGCGTTCCACGCGTGGTGATTGCAACGAGATATATCTTAAAAAAGCATTTCGCCCAGAGGATTAGACCTGCAAAGCGACTGCGTAACGCTCACCGACCCAGCAAACATTGTCTCCTGTTTTTCTAGTAAATCCGACTCTCTGAGAACAGGAGATTCTGATGACCACCCAGACGGTTTGCCACGCGATTCTCAAAGCCACCATTAAAACAGAAGACGGAATGTGCACTCGAACAGTAGCACAGGGCCGCAGTAACTCGCCCATTAAACACAAAAAAAACGCGCTGGCTACCATCTGATAGCCAGCGCGTTGTCATTCGCAAAACCAAATCCGCGTTAGTCGACACTCTACGGTGTCGCCGGTGGCGGCACCGAGTCGTCATCGTCCAAAGCCAGCGGAATCGCTATCGCAGCGGCAACCACACTTGCGGTCAGAATCGGGTGTTCAACAATGAATTGACCTGCGGCAGCCAAAGGGTTGCTGGGTGGCGGGCAGTATTGGCCACGTACAATCTCATTACGGCTGACCATTGTCAATTTTTCCTGGGCGGCCGGCGGTGCAGTTTGCGGAGCCCACAGACGATAAATGCCATCGTGTCCGACCGCGGCGATCTGATAGACACCGCCGCGCAAACTCTTAACCTGGAATCTTCCATTCTGGTCGGTCGTAGTTTTGGTCACCCGTTGTCCAACCATTCGCAGCGAGATGGGTGCCATCGGCAACGCGGCCCCCTTTTCATCGACCAGTTGTCCCACGAGCAGCCCACCTTCGGCCAGCACGATATCATGCGGCCGGTCCAGACTTCTTTTTGCAGCCGGGGTGCGAACAATCTCATCCGCAAGTAGCAGCTGGGGTTGGGTAACCAGGACAAAAGTGACTGCTAAAGCGACAGCGTGGCGCCATGAATGCATTTTTTTCCCAGACATCTTTGCATCTCCTTGATTTTGCCGCCCAGAGCAGAACGATGAGAAGGTTTTAGATTAGGGGGAGGATCGTAGCTGGTCGGCCTGGGAGAGAGAAGGCCAATTCCTTCCTGCAGATCTACTCCTGTCGCAAAGAGCACGCCCACTGGGTCACCAGGAGCCGTCGGCAGATGCTAGCAGTCCCATGAGAACATGTGGCAAAATTCCATTGGAGAAAAACAAAAAAAGGCCCCCTAGCGATAGCTAGGGGGCCCTTCAAAGAATTTTGCTTAGACAAAGCTTGCTTTAGGGAGACGCTGGCGATGGAGGATCGTCGTCCACGGACAGCGGAATTGCAATTGCCGCTCCGATCGCTGCAGCGGTGATAACCGGATGGCACGACATCCAATTCAGTACTCCGCCTCCGCCTGGACCACAAACCGAGCCACAGCCAACACCACTGCCACAATTCTGAGCACGAACCAAATCACTGTTGGCAACGAGCAGCAGACCTTGCTGTGCTACCGGCGGCGCGGTTCGAGGCGCCCAACAGCGACAGGCATTTGCCTGACCGGCCAAAACCACCTGGTAAACACCGCCACGGAGATTCGGCACAGAAAAGTTGCCCGCCTGGTCCGTAACGACACGTGCCACCTCTTTACCCGCCAAATGGACCGAAACCGGCGATTTGGCCAAAACGGTACCTTGCGCGTCTAATACCTGACCTAAGAGTACGCCACCTTTTTGCAGAGCTACGTCGCGTGGCCCTGCCAACTGGGCCGCCTGGGCGGCGGGTGCTAGCAACATTCCCACGCAGGAAACTGCCG
>JAKVCB010000192.1 GCA_022448345.1 Pirellulales bacterium | reverse complement strand
CGTGACGTTTTTACGTTCGCCCGCATTCGCTACGAATCAGCAAATTATGGTCGTGGTCGTCAGTGGAGTAATGATTTTCCCGACTGTGATTGGAATTTTTCTGCTCGCTTGCAGGAACTTACGTCACTGGAAGTCGATCCGGATGGTCGCGTGGTTCAGTTGACCGATAAGGAACTCTTTGATTATCCGTTCATCTACATGTCGAACGTGGCTCGTATGGCGCTCAGCGTTGACGAGGAAGTAGCCTTGCGCCGCTATTTGCTTAACGGTGGTTTTCTGATGGCGGATGATTTCTGGGCTCCCCCGGCTTGGCGTCACGTACGGCAGCAAATGAAACGGGTCTTCCCCAATCGCGAACCCCGCGAATTGTCTCCCGACCATGAGATCTTTCACATGGTCTACGATTTAAGCGGCAAGTTGCAGGTGCCCAGTATTTTTGCCTGGCAGCAGGGTGACACGTTTGAATACTGGCATGGTGATCCTGAAGGGGACGAGGACCCGCACTTCTGGGGTTATTTTGATGACGACGGGAACTTGATGGCACTCTTTTGTCACAACAATGACATCGGTGACGGCTGGGAACGCGAAGGTGAAAACAAGGAGTATTTCAAGCGTTATTCTGAGCGGGTCTCTTATCCGTTGGGGATTAACATCATCACCTACGCGATGACCCATTGATGCCTGGACTCTCCAAGCCAGTGTTCATCACTTTGTTTTCTCCGCCCGCTAGGCGCAGATGTCGCTGATCACGTGACCGTGAACATCGGTCAGGCTTTCTTCGCGGCCCTGGTGGAAATAGGTTAGCCGTTCATGATCGAGTCCCATCAGGTGCAGCATAGTGGCATGGATGTCGTGGACGTGGGCGCGGTTGACGGTTGCTTCGAAGCCAAATTCATCGGTCTCCCCGTAGCTGATACCACCTTTTACGCCTCCGCCAGCCATCCACATGCAGAAACCGTAAGGATTATGGTTTCTGCCGGGTGCATTTTTTCCCTCGCTAAAGGGCATGCGGCCAAATTCTCCGCCCCAGACCACCAGGGTTGAATCGAGCAGGCCTCGTTGTTCCAGGTCGGTTAGTAGTGCGGCGATCGGTTGATCTACCTCGCCTGCATGCTGACCATGGTTCTTCTCGATGCTTTGATGGGCATCCCAGGTATCAGCCAGGTGGCCACCTCCGGAGTAGAGTTGCACGAAGCGGACTCCTCGTTCCACCAAGCGGCGGGCTATCACGCAATTGCGACCGAATTCATCGGTCTGCTTGTTGCCAACACCGTAGGCGTCCAGTGTCTGCTGGCTTTCTTTTTGCAGGTTGACCGCCTCCGGGGCAGCGGATTGCATACGAAAAGCCAGTTCGTAGGACTGGATACGCGCAGCCAGGTCCGCGCCGCCAGGCCGGGCATCAAGGTGTTTTTGGTTAAGCTGCGCCAGCAGGTCCAGTTGCTTTCGCTGCGCTGCCCGGTCCAAGTGGGCTGGTCCCTGGAGGTCG
Organism: Pirellulales bacterium; assembly: GCA_022448345.1. Lineage (GTDB taxonomy): Bacteria > Planctomycetota > Planctomycetia > Pirellulales > Lacipirellulaceae > JAKVCB01. Next base: position 4,503 of record JAKVCB010000192.1, on the reverse strand, counting down.
AGGATTGGGTTTCCGGTTGGTCGGAAAAGAGTTCCCTGGTAGGTCGAGGGCATGAATCCGCTGGAATAATTGGGCTGGCCTGAAATCGGTCCTCCTCGTTTGTCCATCATTACCACGTAGCCGGGCAGGTCCTGGTTTTCGGTCCCCAGGCCATAGACGCTCCAGCTACCAACTGACGGTCGGCCAATAAAGGTGCTGCCAGTATTCATGGCGACCAGGGCCGAGCCATGAGCATGACTGTCGGCATGGCAGGATTTGATGACGGCCAGTTTATCGGCGTGTTTCCTGACGTTGGGAAAGAAGTCGGAAATCAACAGACCGCTTTCACCACCGGGCTTAAAAGGTCGAAAGTTAGGCGTCAGGAAGCCGACTTTGCGGTTTCCTGAGTTAATGTATTTTTTCCCTTCCGGCAATGCTTGACCGGCATGCTTTTCCAGTTCTGGCTTGTAGTCGAAAGTGTCGACCTGGCTGGGAGCTCCATTCATCAGCAGGAAGATGCAACTTTTAGCTTTGGCCGGGAAGTGAGCCGGTTGCGGCGCTAACGCTTGACCAGCGCGGCGCTTGTCAGCACCGATGGCATGCTTGGCGTAAAATCCGTCGTTGCCGAGCAGGGAGCTGAGGGCCAGGCCAGCAAATCCAGCACCCATTTCCCAGACGAATTCGCGTCGCGTGTTGCCACAAGGAAAGTAACGTTTCATCAGTCGAGCTCTTTCTGTTGGTCAATCGATATAAAGGAATTCGTTGGTGTTCATAAGGACATGGCAAAGGGAGGCCAATGCCAAGTGCAACGGGTCGTCCGGCTGGGCATTAAGCTTGAGCTTGTACCGGTTTGCCAGATAGTTCCAGACCGCTTCACGTTCCGTGTCGGTTAAGGTTCGGGCAAAAAGGATTACTTCAGCGATATCGCCGTTCCAGTATTCAGTTCCATAGTTTCCCTGGACTCCAATCACGTAAGGGCCGGCGACATCCCGCTTAGAGAGTTGGCCTGCCGAGGCCAACAGGGTGCGGCCTTCGTAAGTGGAAGCACCCTGCTTGGAGTTGAATCCGGACAGCAGAAAGGGGGTCGTAGGACTCTTCAATGAACCGGCCGGAACGAAAGCATCACTAAGCCGGATGTTCGACTTGCCGGTGAGGCCGAAAAAGAAGGAAGTCGTTGAGCGGCCTCGGCGATGCCAGTTGGAAATGATGGCTCGGTGCCCGGTTTTGCTGCCCCGGTCGCTGGCAACCACGAAGAGACTGAACTCTTGGTCCCAGAGTGGAGATCCTGCCAGGTGCAGGAAATCATCTTTGCCATCGAAACGAATGACTGGTCGATCTTGGATGACATTGGGGACCAGGCGAGGACGCCGAATGGGATTAAACTGCGATCCGTCATGGGGATGAAGTCCGTCGAGTGATGAGCCGGAACTGTCTTTCCAGAACATCACGCCGCCGTCTTTGTCGAGTTGTATACCGTTGTCGGCCTTTAACCAGAGGGCCAGTTTTTCTTTTACAGCTAAGCTGTTCGCGTTTTGGTCCGCAGAGAAGCCCGTCTTCGGTTGTTGGCTAAAACTGTCCAACTGCGTCTTGATATGGGCCACGGCTGCGGTGGTTTCATCGGCGGTTGGATTGCGTCCTAGTGCGAGTTGCCAAGCGCGTTCAGCTCCTTTAGCCGGATCGTTGCCGATCTCCTTCAGGATCCGCCGGGCCATGGCGGAGCTTTGATCATGCACAAAATGGTTGTTCAAGAGAGCCAGCGATTGCGTTGGCACCGTGGTGACATCTCGCTGGCCGCAGGGGAGGGTGGTGTCGGTAAAATCAAAGGTGGTCATCAGGGGCAGCAGGCGGGAACGCTTGGTCATCATGTAAATGCTGCGGCGCGACCGTTCGGGCAGCGTGGAAGTACCCCAGGCATTGGATTTACGGGATAGGCCTTCCAAGGCTTCTTTGCTCATCCGAGGATAAAAACTGGGGCCTCCCATTTTTGAATTCAGTCGTCCACTGACGGCTAGCATGGAATCACGGAGCGCCTCGGAGTCGAGTCGTTGGCGGTTAAATCGCCACCAGGCTTCATTGAGAAAATCCTGCTGCTCGTACTGTTGTTGGTTTGGATGCTGTGAGGCCTGACGGTAGGTCGAGGACATCATGATCAGCTTATGCATTCGCTTGAGAGTCCATTTTCCTGCGACTAATTCAGCGGCCAGCCAATCAAGCAGTTGGGGATGGGTTGGTGGACTACTCTTGAAGCCGAAGTTATTGGGAGTCCGTACGATTCCCTGGCCAAAATGGTGCAGCCAGAGTCGATTGACTATCACGCGTGCTGTGAGCGGATGATCAGGCCGGGTAATCCACTGGGCAAATTGCAGACGGCGGTGCGTTGTCTTACTATCGGCCGGTGGGGGGGAAAGTTTTTTTTCCAAGGTTGGGATCGAGGAAAGCGTGGCCGGTTCGATGACGTCACCCGGCTTGAGGCGTTCTCCTTTAATCAGAAGGCGAATTGGTCCGGCGGTCCGTCCTTTGTCGGTCCAACCAAATACATCCATTCCCAACTGTTCCTTGCTTGGGCCTCCCAGGTTGCCTTGCCCGATGTAACCGGACCAAAAGATACTGGCTGTCCGGTAGTAATCGGTTTGCCGGATTGGGTCAAACTTGTGATCGTGACAGCGGGCGCATTTTACGGTTAGCCCAATGAAAGCCGAAGTCGTGGTGTGAACCATGTCCTCGAGACGTGTATAGAGGTAGTCGGCTGCGTCGTTGGGTTCATCGTTCCAGGTCCCTGCTCGAATCATACCGGTTGCAATGACCGACTGTTCATCGCGATAGGAAACTTCATCGCCAGCCAACTGGTCGGTAACGAAACGGTTGTAGGGCATGTCGTTGTTGAAGGCGTTGATCACCCAGTCTCGGTAACGCCAGATGTTTGGCTTTAACTGATCGCGTTCGTAGCCGCACGTTTCTGCAAAGCGGACCAAGTCGAGCCAGTACCGAGCCCAGCGTTCACCGTAATGCTTGGATTTGAGCAACTGGTCTAGCAATTGTTCGTAGGCATCGGGATGCTTGTTGTTGACAAAAGCGGTGACCTGTTCAGCCGTGGGGGGAAGACCTAGCAGGTCGAAGTAAGCGCGGCGAATAAGGGTTCGCTTGTCTGCCAGTGGTGCTGGCTTAAGGTTTTGTTTTTCCAGTCGTGCCAGGATGAAAGCGTCAATTGGGTTACTTACCCGCTCGGCTTGCCGTACTTGAGGAACCGACGGGCGTTGCACCGGTTGCAGGGACCACCAGTCAAGACCACCGCGCACGTCGGTTGTTTTTTCGTAGATGTCGATTTTGCGATCTGTTGGCCACTGAGCACCTTCGGCAATCCAACGCGTTAGCAGTGCAATTTCGTGGGCAGGCAGTTTCTGGGACTGGCCGCGGGACTGGGGGGGCATTTCACCTGCCACCAGTCGTTCGATCAACGGGCTATCGGTAGCTTTGCCGGCGGTGATGGCTTTGCCCGAGTCTCCTCCCTGAAAAGCAGTTTTACGATTGGACAGATCCAGGCCACCTTTGACGTCGCGGGCATTGTGGCACTCGACACACCGCTTCGCGAGCAGCGGGACGATTTCTTTTTCAAAGGAGACTTTTTCCTGGGCAGTAGCGAGATTTGTCAAAAGAAACAAACCGGCCAGGAAGGGGGTGATCGTTAGTCGAGTCATGGGAGCGGTACTCATGATGGGGAGCGGGTGTTAACCGGTTCTCGAGACGTTTGTGATTCTACCATCTCTTGGGGAGCTTGGCTTTAGTTTTAGGAACTCAGGCCTGCCGCCAAGGGTTTATGGCATTTTTGGTGCTTTCAATTGTTTGAAATCGATTCGGCGATCGACGATGCTGCGTGATTGAGGCAGGCTGCCGTCGTGCGACGTAATCACGATACAGTTTTTCGTGTTAACAGCCTCGAAAACTTGTTGATAGCCAGTGACCATCGTAAGTAGGGCATTGATGTAGCAGTGTTCGTGTTTTTGGACAATGACTCGGGCCACATGTTCGCTGTAACAGCCGATGATGTCGTTGCTGGTGCCGAGTTGTTTCTCTTTGAGTCGGCCTGAGGGAACGTCAAAGACATAGCCATCTTTGCCACTTTCCAAGACCTGGCCATAAAACATGTTGCCTGTGCCGAGGCAACGGACGGCAATCTGACAGGTGCTAATGCGGCCACCGATGATTGAATTAGAGTTTGCCGATTGGAACTGAGTGGCTTCGTCGCTGCCGAAATTGAAACCAATACAACCATTGGTCTGTAAGTTTGCCGTACCTGCGATATGGCAGGCAGTAAAAAGATTGTAGTAAGGTGACATGCTGTTGCCGGGGCCGTAAAACCCGGATGTTTTTTCCGCCCGCAAGTGGATGTGCAGGTCGTCAAACCGACTGTAGCTCATGCCTCGCAAATCAATGCCAAACGCTCCTTCGTTGTGAACCTCGATATTGAGGCGGGCAAGATGGAAAGCCAGGCTTTTGCTCGGTTCTTTGGATTGCAAGCAACCGGTG
>JAKVCB010000191.1 GCA_022448345.1 Pirellulales bacterium | reverse complement strand
AGAGGATGGTATTCTTGGCCCGACGAACTTCGTTCATAACGGCCTTGATCCGCTCCTCAAACTGCCCACGATACTTGGTGCCGGCAACCATCATCGCCAGATCCAAAACCACAATCCGCCGCTCTAACAACAGTTCCGGCACATTCCCCTCAATGACCATTTGAGCAAAACCCTCGACAATCGCGGTCTTGCCAACACCAGCTTCACCAAGAAGAACCGGATTGTTTTTGGTACGGCGACTGAGAATTTGAATGGCCCGCTCAATTTCGCGTTCCCGACCAATCACCGGATCCAGTTTCATTTGACGAGCCAGCTCGGTCAGGTCACGGCCAAAACTGTCGAGAGCCGGTGTCTTGCTCTTGCCCTTGCCCTTACGACCTTCACGACCACCCTCTTCGCTGCCACCGCGGCCACCACGCTCTGTAGCCTCTGGGCCTTCCAGCCCATGACCAAGAAGATTCAAGACTTCCTCCCGTACATCTTCCAGGCGAAGGCCAAGGTTCATGAGGACCTGAGCAGCAACTCCTTCCTGCTCTCGGAGAAGACCAAGTAAAATGTGCTCTGTACCAACATAATTGTGATTCAGATTGCGTGCCTCTTCCATCGAGTACTCGATGACTTTCTTGGCCCGCGGTGTTTGGGGTAACTTGCCCATCGTCACCATGTCAGGACCACTCTGCACAAGCTTCTCAACTTCCAGGCGAATTTTACGGAGGTCAACGTCCAGATTTTTCAAAACATTGGCAGCCACACCGCTACCTTCCTTGATCAACCCAAGCAAGACATGTTCCGTACCGATATATTCGTGATTAAATCGCTGGGCCTCCTGATTGGCCAACTGCATGACTTTTCTGGCTCGGTCGGTAAATCGTTCGTACATGGCCGTTCTCCCGTCGGGTCAACCGTCTGACCAGCTGCTATGCGGATTCAAAGGCGACTAGGTTCCAAATGCAATCTAATTCAAATGAGAACAATCAGATAATTCCAAATTATTACCTGAACTATCCTCTTTTAACACAATACAATCCTAACCCCTGCAAGTCACCGGCCCAAGTGCCCGGCAAGACGCCTGCCTCAGTCCATTCACCAACGCCACGGCCAATCGCAGGAAAACCCGCTTCGACAGAGGATACCTCTGGTTTTACGCAGGCAAGGCGAATTTTGGTCGCATTAGGGCAACCAGGGGTTACTGACTTCTCGGGAAGTGTAGCCTGCTAATCTGCTAGCAGCAAGGCAACCCAAATCGCTATCCTGACTTCCAGGAATGCAATTTGCCAGACCAAGCTATTTTCTACCGGTTGCAGCCACACTTCCGGTTGTTTCGGGAGGACACGACACTTCGGATACTCGTTTAACGCTTCCACCCCCCAAAACCGGCCGCAGTCTTCGCACAATCGGTGTGGTGCTTTCAGACCGCGCCTCCGACCAGTAAAATCGGGGTTCATGGCCGATACTCTGCTAATACGCCTGATCGACGCCTCGTTGAACCGTGCTGCCGAAGGTCTTCGGGTTGTTGAAGACTATGTGCGATTCAACCGCGATGACCGTCTGCTCACCAAAGCAGCCAAGTCGTTACGACACGATTTAACCAGCCTGAGTGCACAAATTGTCGCGTCAGACCGCCATGCGGCGCGCGATACTTCCGGAGATATCGGTACCGATCTGACACTCAAAAACGAAACCACCCGCCGAGATCCCTGGGATGTTTGTGCTGCAAGCTTCAAGCGGGTCCAACAGGCTTTACGTAGCCTTGAAGAATTCGGAAAACTCATCGAACCCCAATTTGCAGCCCAAATCGAGTCGCTGCGATATCGTGTTTATACGCTGGAAAAATCGACTGGCACATTGCTTCATGGTGCCGAAAAGCTTGCTGACATCAGCCTGATGATCCTTATCGATCGTTGCAAATCCCCCGACGCGTTCGACCAAATCGTTGCGGAGCTTGTCGAAGCCGGCGTTGGGGCCATTCAACTACGCGACAAAGGTCTTTCGGACCGCGAGCTCCTGTGTCGAGCCCGATGCATGTGTGCCCGCACCGCAGGCACACAAACAGTATCCATTGTGAACGATCGCGCTGACATCGCACAGCGAGCAGGAGCCGATGGACTACATCTCGGGCAAGATGATCTATCCGTCAAAGACGCCCGCGCAATTGTCGGAACGGGAATGCTGATTGGTGTGTCTACCCATTCCATTGACCAGGTTCGAGAGGCTGTGCTGGATGGGGCAAACTACCTGGGCGCCGGCCCGACATTCCCTTCTCAAACCAAACAGTTCACTCACTTTGCAGGACTGGACTATCTCCGACAAGTCGCTGACGAAACAAGTCTACCAACCTTTGCGATCGGAGGTGTCACCCCCCACAACCTTGCCGAGGTTCTCTCAACTGGTATCACACGAATTGCCGTCGGGCGAGCTGTCACCGATTCACCAACTCCTGCCGCGGTGGTGCAGAAATTTCGAGAAATTGCCCAAAGCACCCGGTGACTTTTGCCGCTGGTGCGCCAAACCAACATGCCCACTTTGACCGACTAACCTCGTTGATTGCGCAATCATCCCCGCTGGCACTGACCAACATGTTCGTTATGATGACACGTACGAGACCCTTCCAGAAGCAGCTGGCCTATGATCGCTGCCCGATAACGACCTGTTTCAGACTGGTGCAGAAATCGGGGCAGCCCAACTGCGCTGCACAACTCCAACTAATCGTCGAGACTTCTGAAATCCTGATCGCACCCCCAATCATTTAATATGCTTCACGCAATCATTATGGCGGGAGGTTCTGGCACCCGTTTTTGGCCAGCTAGCCGTATCGAAACACCTAAACAGTTACTCCAACTGGTAGGCAAGTCATCGATGATCCGTCAAACGGCTGACCGGCTGGGCGATGCGTTCCCGATTGACCAGCGGATGATCGTAACCAACACTCGGCTTGTCGAAGCGGTGAGCCGCCAGTTTCCGGAACTTCCCCCGACCGCTATTGTAGGTGAGCCTTGCAAGCGGGATACCGCTCCCTGTATTGGCCTCGCAGCACTCTTGATCAGTCGCAATGACCCCGCAGCCACCATGGTTGTGATGCCTGCCGACCACATCATTGAGCCAGCTGACAGATTTCAACGGGCAATTGGGGAGGCAGCTGATCTGGTAGACGCAAAACCAAGTCGCATTGTCACCTTTGGAATCCGGCCAACGTATCCTGCCGAAATCTTTGGCTACATCGAACGCGGCAAACCGTTGGATGAAACCAGTGCGATTGCCTTTGAAGTCGAGAAATTTCGCGAAAAACCGGCTGCCGAAACGGCTGCCTCCTATCTCGCGTCAGGAAACTTCTATTGGAATAGTGGCATTTTTGTGTGGCGTGCGTCAACCATCCTGGAGGCCCTCCGTAAGCGTCAACCTCAGATTCTAAAAAAGCTGGAAACGATTGTCGCCTCCTGGGGAACTCCCCAGCAAGCTGAAGTTTTTGAACGTGAATTTTCGGCCATTGAAGCTGTCTCGATCGATTATGCGGTGATGGAACATGCCAAGGACGTTGTAGTGATTGAAGCACCTTACGAATGGGATGATTTGGGGGGTTGGCAATCACTCGCTCGCACCGTTGGTACCGACAACCATGGCAATACCATTGTGGGTAAACATATCGGTTTGAAAACATCGGGCTCTATCGTCCATACAAGCCAAGATCACCTGGTCGTCACGCTCGGCCTGCAAGATACGATTGTCGTCCACACACCAGACGCAACACTCGTTGCAAATAAACATGATGAAGAGGGTATTCGAAAGGTGGTTCAAGAGTTGCAATCCCGTGGCTGGAAAGAGCATCTCTAGGCATCAAGACGCAGGGGATGGCAGGTGGAAAGCGATATCAAAAAAAATGAGCGGCTTGCAGGAGTTGATTATGGGTCCAAGCGAATCGGTATCGCGATTGCAGATACTTCCCTCGGAATCGCATCTCCCCACAGCACCTGCCATCGCAAGTCGGAGGAACTTGACGCGAAATTCTTTACTGATCTCATTGCCTCCAACGGAATTGAACGATTTGTTGTCGGCTTGCCCGTTCATCTTGATGGTCAGGAAAGTCAAAAATCGAAGGAGGCACGAGAGTTTGGCCAATGGCTGAACCAGCTGAGCAGCGTGCCGGTCGACTATTTCGACGAACGGTTTACGACCGTCGAGGCTGACGAAGTGCTGGCAGCTACCAACTTGACCAAGAAAAAACGTGGTCTACGTCGTGATCAACTTGCCGCACAAATCATGTTATCAGCGTATCTCGAATCCGAGGGTCCAGCACAACCCTGGCTTGAATCGATCGACTGATCACCCCACAGGATTATCGTTGTTGGATAGAGGAAGCAGCCCTGATTCGCAGTTCCCATAAACCACACGACATCAAGACAACGTATGAAACTCCTCTTTGGCTACGGGTACCTCGGATCACGGATTGCCGCAAAATGGCGCCACGCCGGCGACGAGGTAACTGTGGTTACGCGTTCGAAAGAAAAAGCAGCGCAGCTTCAAAATGAGGGATTCAAGGCTATCGTCGCCCATGTTACCGATCCTCAAACACTCAAGCTGCTTCCTGGTGCTGAAACGGTCGTCTACGCAGTCGGATTTGCCCGGCCAAGCTCCCAGTCCATCCGCGCAGTCTACGAGGGAGGTGTCCAAAATGTCCTGGCCTCCCTGCCGGTTGATACAGGACGATTCATCTACATCAGTACGACGGGCGTTTATGGTGGAGCTGACGGGAGGTGGATTGACGAGACCACGCCCCCTGCCCCGCAACGTGCTGGAGGCGAGGCAGCCCTGGCAGCCGAACACCAATTGCAAAGCCACCCCCTTGGTCAAAAAGGGGTTATCCTACGTCTGGCTGGCATCTATGGCCCCGGACGGATCCCTTTTCAAGACCAACTCCAGGCCGGTGACCCCATTGGTGCCCCCACGGCCGGGTATTTAAACCTGATTCACGTTGACGACGCGGCAAATTGCGTCCTGGCAGCCGAAAACCTGCCGCCCTCCCACTCCGCTCCGCAATTATTCTGTATCAGTGACGGAAAACCTGTCATCCGGCAAGAATTTTATGCAGAAGTTGCCCGGCAAATGCATGTCCCAGCTCCAATTTTCAAAAACCCTGACCCGAATTCCCCTCGCACGGCACGGGCAGCCAGTAACAAACGAGTATGCAATGCCCGCATGCTCGTGGCATTGGGAGTCGATCTTGACTACCGTTCCCACACTGAAGGGCTACACGCAATATTCCACCATTGAAAAACAGGGGGCACCGCCGCCGGCCAACCCTACTGGAAGCGTGATAAATCTGTTATGATCCCCGAAAGCGTAGCCAGACCTCTCTCCCTTATGCTCGGAACCGTATGCCATGCTCAAACGGACTCCTATTTTTCCCCATGTTATCGAACTGAACCATCAGGCTCGGCGGCGAATCAGTTGTAGCGTTTACCTGATTTACTGCGACTCCGGTGAATGGGCGCTGATCGATATTGGCTATGAAGATGCGGTTGATGAATGTATCGAGTTAATTCGCCAACTCGATTTTCCGTTTTCGAAATGTGTCACGCTGATCGCCTCGCACGCGGATGTTGATCACATTCAGGGCCTCTCCAGGGCCAAGCAAATCTTCAAAACCATGGTCACGTGCCACCCGGCTTCGGCCGGTTACCTTGAAGCTGGCGAAAAACTGGCGACTTATGCCGAAATTGCCGCCCAGGGAATCCTTCTCGACATGCCACCGGTGAAAATCGAACGACAGGTGAATGACGGAGATCGGATTCGCATTGGCGACTTGGAGCTTGAAGTGTGGCATACTCCCGGACACACCGATGGACAACTTGCGTTCCGACTTGGCAATCTCCTTTTTTCTGGAGATAACCTCTTCCGCGATGGCTGCGTCGGTGCGATTGATGCCCATCATGGTAGCAGTATTCCAGATTTCATCGCATCCTTGCGCCGGATTCGTGCTAGCGACGTCGAATGGCTGCTCCCCAGCCACGGACCCGTTTTCCGAAAGGATAACAAACAGATCGACGCCACCATCACACGCCTCGAGACGTATCTCCATATGGCCGATTTCGGCACCTGTGCGGTGGACTGGCCATTGATGGACCAGTGGGAACGAGAATTGGTGGATGGACGACTACCCTCCGAGTGACAACCTGGCTTGGGCCAAATTAGGGTGCCCGTCCTGAAAGCCAGCAGGCGCCCTGAAATTGCCGTTCCATCATGGCAGCCGAGCCTAATCTACCTTCACTCGGCCCCCGCTCGGGGCAGTCTTTGATGGCCCAAAATTCGTT
>JAKVCB010000190.1 GCA_022448345.1 Pirellulales bacterium | reverse complement strand
ATAACACGAACCAGATTGGAGATATTAAGGGCGAGGCCACGGACTCGGACCATAACACGAACCAGATTGGAGATATTAAGGGCGAGGCCACGGACTTGGGCCATTTTGCAAACAACGGGGTTCGTCTTAAGCCTCAATGGAGTTCCACGCCGGTTGGCCTGGATACGGGGCCGGTCACCTTGGATCCCGGACGGCTCAAGCTTGAGCACGGCCTCGGCCTGCACGACTCGGTGCACTGCCTTGTTGGCTCAAACCCCACGCCCCATCCCATGCCGGTCCGTGGGAGTTTTCAGGAGGGTTTAAGAAATCAGCTTGAGCATGGCCCGGGGCTGCACGACTCGGTGCACTGCCTCGTTGGCGGTACCACTCGTGCGGCCCAACGATCGAAGGGGGCCGATTTTGCAGCCCACCCGCGACTTGTTGATCAGGCAATGGCCGAAAACGGTTCGCCTGCCCAGGCCGATGGCGATGTGTTGCCTGGCAAAACAGCTTTCCTGCCGTGGCACCGCGGTTAGAGCCACATCCGCAGCGTTGTTAACACCAGTTGGTCTGCGGCTAGACTCCACAAAAGAGGGCCTGCCATTTGTTTGAACCAGGGACCTCGTTCACCATGCGGTCGAGGCCTTCGTCCCATCACGGGCTGGGGGGAAAGAGTTTGTCGTCGAACCTTGTTAGCAATTCCTTGAGTTTGGGCAGGCATTCGATGGCGGTTTCTTCCCCAATCGTTGCCATTTCATCGGCGCGCGTAAACTCGGTGACGTCGAAGCCAGTCACATCGGGTTGGATCACAAAGTCGGCCGGTGCCACCCCCACCGAATTCATGTTCACGTGCTGAACGATATAGGTGCGCAGAATCGTCTTGATCGAAGAGGCCCGTTTCATTTTGTCAGTTGGCGTGTCGGGCCGGTTGGAGGCAAACTCCTGTTCCATCCCTGCGGTCACGCTGACGGCGATAACGAAATTACATCCGTTGGCGACGAGCACGTCGGCAGGAATGTTGTTTACGATTCCTCCGTCAATCAGGGCCCTGCCATTTCGATTGATGGGTACCGAAAGTACCGGAAGGTTTATGCTCTCGGTAATGGCATGGACTGAGTCTCCTGCTTCACGCACTACGGGAGTGCCGCTGATCAAGTCGACGGTTACCGAATGAACGGGAATCGCCAGTTGCTGGAGGGAACTGTTTTTCAGGTACTTTCGCAGCATGGGATCAAATTTCCGTCGCCGGTACTTGGAGAGCAGATACCAGTACCCTCCGTTGGGCAACATGCGAAAGAACCAGGACGGAGTCAAATCTTTGACGAAGCAGGCAGCGTTGTAATCGGGCTCCATTCCCGATGCGTAAAAGACTCCGGTCATCGCTCCCGCACTGGTTCCGGCGATCATGTGGATGTGGATTCCGGCTTGCTCCAAAGCCTTGAGGACTCCCAGGTGAGCCATGCCCCGGGCCGCACCGCCTCCCAGCGCCACGCCAATACGAATACCCCGCAACTGATGGATAATCCGCTCCAGGCCGTTGAGTAATTCGCGACTTTGGTTTTTGGGAGGTTCGTCAAATGACAGTTTGAAATCACGTTTGGCAAGTTCTTCAAATTCGCTTGCCACCGGAGACCAGGGAGAATCTCCCGGCAGCAACCAGATTACGTTGATTTTGTCACGCCAGTTTGGAGCCTCCTCGACAATCGAACGAAGTTTTGACAATGATGCTTGCCAGTTTTCCGGAGTGACGCACCAGAAAATCTTTTCGCAAATTTCGGCAATTAATGACGTCCTTTCAGGGTCGATTCGAGTATCGACATCGATAAAGGACCGTTTGCTATCAGCCGACAATTTGACTTGTTTGCGAACGTCTTCGATTGGGATATATCCGTTTTTGTCTTTCAAGCAAAAGTAAGGAGCATCCTCGATTGGTTTCCAGTCTGGGTGATCCCCCAGGACTTGGAGTTTTTCGCCCAGTTCACACAAGCGTGAGACCAGTTTGCGCGTGATTGGCCGGGTTGCAGAGGTCTGGTGGAATACGCCAACTAATGCCGGTTGTTTCTGGGACCGGTCCTTCAGTAGGGTGTTCAGCACGGACTCGGCAATCAGCTTCGAAAAATTTTGCCGAAAAGCCTCATGTTTCTTCGTGAGTTCCAGGACCGAGGTATACGGCAATCGCAGCAGTGTTGCCGGTTCAACGACTACCAGGTCCATCGGTGCTGGTTCACGTAGAGCTGCCGCCAGGGCGCCAAATTGTCCGCCCGCGATATGAAATCGCTGCGCGGCAACATTGCCATGAATGTCGACAATCGTCTGTTTTGCGCGGCCGTGAACCAGTAGGAAAACGGACTCTACTTTTTGATTTGAGCGATGGAGGTAGTCGCCCGGTTCAGCTCGGATCAGGTCGCATGCACTGGCGATTTCACGAAGCACCTCGTCACTGAGGCCACTAGAGCACGCGTGCCGTTTCAGTAATAGTAATTTGTCGTCAATCACAATTCTGTGCTCGTGCTGGAAAAAGGCATGATTTGGATCGCCCTAAGGCGCAGTTGGCTTAGGAGCCTGGTTCGGAATTTGGAGAAGGATTGTTGTTCGAGAGCCATCGGACGATGTGGTTTTCCATGTGCCCATAGAACGGATTGTGTCGGCAACGCACGAATAGCGAGTTGGAGATTAGCAACGCACTCGGTTCGGCTCGCATGGAAACGGTTCCCAGCGAAAGTCCCGTGTCAGCCGTGGCTTCGCGGGTTCCATAAACGGGGTCCTCCGGAGGGATGGGCACCGCAATATGGGAAAGTGAAATGGTCTCTTGCGGCCATGACATGCCGGTCGCTGTCTCGGTCCAAGACTCCCCATCCCTCGTGTGTGCTGCGACCTGGTGTGAGTCCGCCTGGATATTTTTCAAAATGGTTAAACGGTATGGCAAGTCGGTTCGTTCGAGCCGGGGAACAATTTTCTGCTCGAAAGACCTGTTCAACAGGTTGCCGAGCTTATCGACTCGATTGATGTCAAACAAGAATAACTCGCTCGACTTTGATCGTAAACGGTCAAAAAGAGTGGTGATCAACTTGGGTACGACGACGGTTGAGTCGACGATGGACTGCATGGCAATAACCGGCGGAAATTCTTGCATCCGACCCGATTTCTCCATCTGGGCAAGCTGTCGTTCTACTTCTTGAGTCATGGACCAGGCCTGGACACTCGCATTCATCGGCCAGGAACTGAACTTGAAGGGATCGACTTCTGCATCAATGTTGGACCACTGGGCTTTTAGGTTGCGTGATACCAGGGCAACCGTATGGTAGAGACGTGTTATTCTCGCCATCGGGTTGATGCCTAGCATTGGCGAAAATAACAAGAGGCCTTTTAATTGAGGCAACGTTTTATCTTTGACCGCTGAGAGCGCATAGTGCACACTTAATGCCCCACCATTGGAGTAGCCAGCGATGAACAGAGGGCAGTCCTCAGGCAGGCGGTCGCGCAAGCCTTTCATGGCGACTTGTACGGCAGCAGACCAGTCTCGACACGATACGTTGGCCAGCGCCCCGGGGCAGGTGCCGTGGCCAGGAATCCGCATCCAAATAACGGTGTAGCCTTCCTTGTGCAGACGTTGCCCTAAGGCGCGTAACGAGTATGCCGAATCACTCAGGCCGTGCAATAATAAAACTCCGCCTGCCGGTTCGGCAGCCTCCAAAATGTGCGACCGATTCCAGTTGCGATCGACAATCGTTGCTGGATTGCATACCGAGTCCTGATGGTATCGGCTGTAAGCGCCGGGTTGCTGTGTTGTCCAGGGACCGGTGATCAACGCATTTAGTTCGTCGAAAACTTTTTCTTCCTGTTTCAAGTAGTCGTCGAAAGTATAGTTGTCAGTCGCATCAGAAGCCGTGAATTCCGACTTGGGCCTCTGGAGATGCCAGCCGTGCAGTTCTGGCAATGACTTTGCCAGTCGACCCCATAAATAAAGCAACCCAATTGTGACCAGCACGATGGTAAACAGGAAATTGACAAAGACCAGGATGAGGATTCGCGCGGCCTGAAAATTACCGCCACCGCCCGGCAGGGTGTGTACAAACCGGTCCCATTCCATAACCAGCAAAACAATCGCCAAAATCGAGCAAAGGACCAACGCCCAAAATCCAAGCCGCAGGAATCTCGAGATTCGGTTGGGTGAGTTTTCCATTTCGATGGATGCTTCCTCTGTGGAGGGCAGCAGATATTTCAGCCAGAACCAAACTTGTTGACGATTTTTCGAGCACGAGAAACCAGGCCATGCCCAGACAATATTGGATCAGACAAGAAAAGGGTGTTTGGGTAAAGTCCCCCTCCGGGCCCGGTTCCAACAAATCTCCCGTTGGTTCGCAAGAATTCCCCTGGATTTACGCGGGAAAGAGCAGGGTTAAATTCGAACGAACGGCCTCTTCGCACGCCCCGCCAGACGCAGTCAATCGGTACACAATTCCCTTGGAGGGCTTCGAGGCCAGCTGCCAAGGCGAGGGCAGCTTTATTAAAACCGCAACCGACAGTGTTGACTTTTCCTGCGGTTCAATCCGGTTTCAGGTTAGTGGCTGCTTGCAGTTGTGCGCAAACCCCCATGCGCTCTGTTTATTGGGGACTCACTCAGGCTCTGGTGTTGTGGGGGGTAAATCTCCGGGGCCATCTGTGCTTGAAGGTGCCGTTGGTAAGCCGAGGCGCTCGCGGTGGTAACCCTTGGTCATTGCTCCGGCAACCCAGGCCTGATTTTCCAGGTACCACGTTACGGTTTGTCGGATCCCCTCGGCAAAGCTCGTGCGCGGATGCCAGCCAAGTTCCGATTTGAGCCTGGTTGCATCCATGGCATAACGGTGGTCGTGCCCAGGTCGGTCAGTGACAAACTCGATCAACGAGCGGGAGGGAGCACGGCCTGTCCCGGCGTTTGTCGCACCGATCGTGTCAAGGAAGCATTGGCAACAATCAAACGCTGCAACGTTGCCAACACGTTCTGCGGCGCCATCAACTTTGCCCGTCCCGACGGCACGACGCTCGACCCGGATGATCCTGTCGCGGCCTACGGGACTCATAGCATGTTCGCGGCGGAAGTGCTGGTGCAGTCCATGACGTACATGTACGAAGGAGAGGTGGAGTTCGGAGTCGAGCTGGCGCGTCGCAGCCTCGAGAACCTGGTCTGTGGGCAGCGACATACCTGGGACAACCCCTGCATCGTCAGGGGGCAATCGGGCGAGCGTCAGTCCGGCTACGAGTACTACCAGAACCTGTTGATCTGGGCATTGCCAGCCGCCATGGCTGGGCAGGACCTGGCTGGACCCTGCAAGCCAGGGGGATTGATCGACCGAATTGTGCGAGCGGCAACGAAATGACCCGAATTCTCAGTTTCACGTCTTGAGGTTTTGTAACCGCCACTCCCTCTCGCCTCTCTGCTTCGACGATCAAAGCGAAGCTCAAAACTGGCACGCAGCCTCGGGCTACCGTGCTTCACGAGGAATCGCTTGCCCGAGAGGGTGTCGCCAGGTCTTGCCCGCGGGCTGGCTTTCTTGCCAACAGGCTCACTTTCCTGTGGCGTGAGTGCTCGATCCATGCTCTGGTCTAAACTGGCTGGCCGGAGCGTGTTTTTTCCCGGGAAGTTGCATTTTGAGAGCCGGGAAAAGGCTTTTTGCCTTTTTTCGAAAAAGGGGCCGCTGGGCCGTCGGGTGGTTGGGGAGCCTGCTGAGTTGCCCCTTACTGACGAGGTCCCCCCCATATCGGTGTCGTTGGCACCCCCATCTGACCGGGAGAAGATTTAAAAATGAATTTTTCAAAATACAACAAGGTTCGTGGCAAGTTTGAATCTCTCGAAACCAGGCAGCTATTTGCGGCCGATCTGGTGGGCGGTGCGGTTGTTGACGTGCCGGCGGCTCCGGACTCAGCCCCCGTGGCCACAGCCAGCGACCGATGCGATGCGCCAATTGTCCGTTTTCAACCCGGTGGCATTGCCAATCAAATGAGCCTCATGCAGAGCTTTAGTTACAATGGCACGACGATGCGCAAAAACGACACCACCGTCGCGGGCGACCAGTACCAGACCGACACCTGCCACGTGGATGAGTATGGAACTGTTTCCATGAGTTTCAAGAGTGATTCGGCCGCGAGGGATGGAATCCAGCAAGTCAAGGATCAGGTTCCTGACGCGGATGATCAGGTGGGATGCAATCCACAGTCTCAGCCACCCGGTAACAGCTGGGTGATTGTTGGAAATCCATCACTGCAGGCGAAATCCAGTTCGGATGACTTTTGGATTGCTCCTTCGCTTGAGGCCGCCGCAATAGTAGAGCTCAGTAACCAATTAGGCGCGGATTCTGGCGATAACACGAACCAGATTGGAGATATTAAGGGCGAGGCCACGGACTTGGACCATAACACGAACCAGATTGGAGATATT
>JAKVCB010000019.1 GCA_022448345.1 Pirellulales bacterium | reverse complement strand
GGGGTTTGGAGAATCGTGGGGCGCACCACGGGGTGACCAACTTTAAAACACCAGCACAACGCGATGTATTTCTTGCCCCGCGCCCCGAAACGGAGTTTTATCACACCGTCTCCGACCCGTATCAACTTCAGAACCTCGCCAATTCCCCCGTCATACCCAAGCGCGTTTGCAACTGGACAAATTGGCGCATCGGGTGTTCAGCAAACCTTTCACCTGGCATTCTAACCGGACGCTTGCTTGCCATCACTGACAATCGCAAGGATGCTGGCAAATAGCTTACGGTCGTTCTAGAATACCACCCGCAGTCCTCTCAACCTACTGCTGGCCGTAAAAAACGAGGTTCCCCCGATGATCACCGAAGATGAAGTGAAAGCTCGCAGTGAGACTTTTTGGGATGCGGTCAAAAGCGGCATGCCCGGAACAGAGATGGAACACTTCTTCATCGGCGAGGGACATGTGATGGTGCCCGGAGGGCAGCGAATGGATCTTGAAACCCACCAGCAAATGCACCGTGCACTCTGTGACGAAAGCCACCACTGGCAGTCGCTCCAGGTGGTCCAGGTCGGGGACCATCCCGAGCGCGCCTATGCCGCAGGCCAGGTAAACTGGGAGGCCTCCTTCGCCGATGGTCGCCCGGGACGAATCAAGGCCGCCGTCGAGGAACAGTGGCTGCTCGAACGGGACAGCGACGGAGTGCTCCGCTGGGTCCACTACCGCTCACGCGTGGTTGACTTTGCCCCCGACTCGGCGCCACTTGAGATCTAACAACAGTAGCCACTCTGCCGTTGCTGAAAACACCGCTGGCAAAGCAGGTTCTTCGACCGGGGCCCATACTTACGTCTTCTTCTATCCAGATCCGACGGGACTTCCAGCAGGTAGCTTTTTACCACGATCGCAGAGTTGACAGCGGCCGGTTTTCGGCTCCCTCCCAAACGACCCAGCCAACTCCTGCTTGAAGTTCGGGCCAAACGGCGAACTTATTTTGCCATTTTGGTGCCGCAGGATAACCGTCGCTAAACCGTTGAACGACCTTATTTTCACACTTGGGCAAAGTGCACCAACAGCCGGCAATAGGGCTGGGCGGCTGCCAGTGCCAACAAAATCGCTTACAATGCGTCTGCAACAGGGCCGGGGGTGAAGATTTTCTTACCGCAAACGCCAGCCGATCACGAGCAGTTCGCTTGCAATTGCACAACGGTTCGGAAAAACTCGGTGAGAGGCCCCTGGTTCACCCATGGCTGTTCACACCAGTTGGTTTTTTACAAGTCCTTCAAAAAAGTGTTCGATTTTTTAACTCCTCGAAAATGGGACTGTCACGTGGTCTTACGAAGCCTGTTCGCCAACGTGACACCGTTGACCATGGGGCTGGCCTTCACGTTGCGCCTGTTCGGGGCGCCGGCTCTGCATGAGCAAATTGACGACCTCGTTCGGGCAAAGGCCGGTGACGTTCCCTTTGCCGGCGCCACTGATGACGCCAGTTTCCTGCGACGTGTAACACTCGACCTGACAGGCAACATCCCTGCTCCTAGCGACGTGAATGCTTTTCTCGAAGCCCCCTCTGCAGACAAGCGAACCGCTCATATTGACAAGCTCCTAAGCAGCAACGCATTTGCTGTCCACTGGGCAGACCGCCTTACGGTGATGCTCCTTGAACGCCAGGACCAGGGAACTGTAACGAACGAACAATGGCGTCATTTCCTGGAATCTTCCCTGCAAAAAAAACCTGCGTGGGACGTGATGGTCCGCCACATGATCGAAGCGAAAGGCCACGGTTCCGAACGACCCGCCATGAAATTTCTGGGGACGGCCAATCATCATACGATGACCGAAAATATCGCCCGCTTGTTTCTTGGAATGGACCTGACCTGCGCCAGGTGCCACGACCATCCATCGGTCGAAGCATGGAAACAATCCGACTACTGGGGGCTGTTCGCCTACTTGAACCCAACCCGGCAGGCAACGCATAAAACCGAAAACCAGGTCTACCTGGTCGAGGACCTGGCTACGACGAAAATAGAATTCGAGTCGGTTTTCAACCCCGGGAAAAAAACCACCGGGCCACGGCTGCCTCACGGCAAAGAGGTCGAAATTCCCACGTTTGAGGAGGGAGACCAATACGAAAAGCCTGCCGAAGAGGGTCTACCGGCAGTCCCCAGGTTTCATCCGCGCGAACTGCTCGCCAGGGACCTGACCGCCGCCGACAATTTTCTTTTTGCGCGCAACAGTGTCAACCGAATGTGGTTCCTACTGATGGGACAAGGCCTGTTTCATCCGCTTGACGAAATGCACGATCACAACCCGCCGTCGCACCCGCAGTTATTGGATTTACTTGGCCACGAATTTGTCGCCCACGCCTTCGATCTCAAATGGTTACTCCGCGAGATCCTGTTGAGCGAAACGTACCAGCGTGATAGCCGATTGCCCGAGGGCATCTCGCAGGTTGACCCTACCGGTTACCAGGTTTCCTCTCCAAAGCCTTTGACTCCCGAACAATTGCTCCGCGCCGTGTTGCGAGCAACAGGCAACCCCCAGTATGGAGCGGCCCGTCAGACAGAACAAAAGGCCAATCCCGAGACCAAAAAATTCGATCGCAAAGGTTACTTTACCGGCAGCAACACCGAACTGCCCCCTTCGCTGGAGGAGGCCGAAGCAATTTTTGCCCTGACGTTTGGCCAATCCCCGGGCAAAGCGGAAGTTGACTTCACCCCCGGGTTGAACAAGGCACTTTTCCTGATGAACGACCGTATGGTTCATCACTGGCTGCAACCGCGCGAGGGAAACTTAATCGACCGGTTACAAAACACAACAGGAACTAACGAGGTCGCCAGACAGTTATATCTTTCTGTATTGTCCCGCCTGCCGGAAGAAGAAGAGCAGCTTGCGGTAGAGGATTATCTCCAGCAAATTCCCTCCAGGCGCCCCGCAGCGCTTGCTGACCTGGCCTGGGCCTTACTAAACTCCGCCGAATTCAGGTTCAACCACTAATGCATCCCGAATTCCAAAATTTTGCCTGCGGTAGCCCGGCGCATGCTATTTCGCGCCGACGGATGCTTGGCACGCTTGGCGGACTGGCCGGGTTCGGGAGCCTGCTACACCCGGCAATTGCCAGGCAGGTTTGCAACCAGCACAAGCGAGTCTGTCTCATCTGGCTCGATGGTGGTATCAGTCAGTACGAAAGCTGGCACCCGTTACCCGACAGCAAGTTTGCCGGCCCTTTTCGCAGCATCCACACCAGCCTTCCGGGAGTACGTTTCAGCGAGTTGATGCCACAGACGGCCAAAATTGCCCACAAGATTTCGGTCATCCGCACGATGGCCACCAAAGACCCCGACCACTCCACCGGTGTGCCGCGAATCCAAAGGGGCGACCCCCTGGATCGTGGTGTCGACTATCCTACTCTCGGTTCGGCCATCGCGAGGCTGCTTGGGCCCGCAAATCCCGAGTTGCCACCCTACATCTGGATCAAGCCGGGCAATGGAGGATTCATTCACAGGGAAGCCGGTTTTCTGGGAGCGCAGTACGGAGCCCTCGCGCTGGGAGATGGACGTCCGCCCATCCACATTCACCGACCAGAGACCGTTTCCGCTGAAGTCGACATGGCCCGCAACCTGCTGCGCCAGAAAGCAAACCAACGCTTCACCGCGTATCGCAACAGTTCGGACGTCGATGCTTACGAGACCAGTTACAAAATGGCCCGTCAATTGATGGCCCGCAAAGACATTTTTGATGACAACCTGCTCGATCCAAAGGACCGTGCCCGCTATGGCTCTCACCCGCTGGGGCGACACATGTTGCAGGCCCGCCAGTTACTCGAAGCGGGCGTTCGGTTCGTCAAGGTTAACAGCTACCACTGGGACACGCATGGTGACAATTTCAACATGTCTCAGCGCCTCGTCCCCCAGATTGACCAGCCGTTTGCTGCCCTGGTCAATGACCTCGATGACCGCGGTATGCTTGAGGATACTCTGGTCATCGTGATGAGCGAATTTGGTCGCACACCGATCATCAACTCCCGGTTGGGTCGTGACCACTGGCCCGACTGTTGGAGCATTGCCCTGGCTGGTGGGGGAACCAGGCCTGGAGCCATCGTCGGTGAGACGACCGCCGACGGTGCTTTTGTCAACAGCCAGGGGTATGACATTGGCCACCTCTTCCACACCATTTTCACCTTGCTCGGGATCAACCCCCAGGAAACCCGCTACCACAATAAGAGCCAACAGCTTGCGATCGCCCGTGATGATTGCCAGCCCATCAGGGAGGTAATGCTGTGAGCCGCCCTGCCCTGGATGTTACAAAAGCCTGGACCTCGCGCCAGTGGAAACACGACCGCCAACTTTTTTGTGCCCAGTTCAGCCCCAACGGCCAGTTTATCGCCGCCGGCGGCCAGGACAAACTGGTGCATGTCTGGGACCTGAAGAACGACCAGAAGCAAAGCTTTGACGCGCACAGAACATGGGTCTCGGCACTCGCCTTTCACCCCACCGGAGGGCAGCTCTTTACGGCCGACTACCACGGTGTTGTCCACTGCTGGAACTACGACCTCTACGACAAGCCGGTTTGGACCATCGGCCATGCCGACGCCAACAATGTCCGGGCCGTTGTCGTCACCCCCGACGGAAAACACCTGATTACCGCCGGTGATGACACCGTCATCAAGGTGTTCGATAGCACCAATGGCAAACCGGTGACCACGCTTCACGGTCACCGGGAATGTGTTTTCAGCCTGGCGATTTCGCCCGATGGCAAAGACCTCGTCAGTGGTGACCTCTATGGCCAGGTTCGCCAGTGGAGCCTGGGCGACTGGACCCCGGTGCGCGAACTCGATGCCCGTTTGCTCCACACGCGGAAAGACAATTTTATCGCCGACGTGGGAGGAGTGCGCAGTCTCGCCTTCAGCGGCGACGGAACCTTGCTGGCTGCCGGAGGCATGAAGGAGGCCAAGAGCAACGCCTTTTGTCCCGGCAAACCAACCGTTCTGGTTTTCGACTGGGCGACTGGCGATCTGAAAAACGAACTGGGCATCAAAGGCAAGAGCGATGGACCTTTTAATGGGCTGCAATTTCTCGAAGATGGCATCCTCGCCGGTCATACCGAAATATTGCACACCAGCTCGGAGTTGACCTTCTGGAACATTGACCAAAGTGAGCCTTTCTATTCACTCGAGAACGGTTCGGGCTACGACCTCAGCCTGCACCCAGACCAACGCCAACTGCTGGTCCCAACCTACGCTTCAGGGGGCAGCAGCGGCAACGGAGCCCGTGGCAAAACACCCGCAGAATATCTTCCCAACCAAACAGTCCTGAAAATTTTTAGCCTGTTTGCAAAGCCCCAGGAAGAAACGACAGGCTGAACCACCTGTGGCAGAAGCCGCCAACTGAAACCATCACCTCTTGCCTGGCAAAACCGTCATGGCGACAAAGATCCTGTCTGGCTACTTTGGCTCCTTGGAAAAATCAAGCGTAAGCGGCTCGCGAATGTAACTGTAACCGTTGACGATCTCGACCAGCCCCCCACCGTAACCAATTGCCACGCCTTCCACGCCACGCTCCAGCGCCTTGTCCTTGCGTTCTCTCCAACGGGTGTAATAGACCTTCGACTCGTGCTGCGTGTCACCGGTGAGCCAATTGGCAAAGTGCCGGTGGCCGGGGAACCAGCGACTTTCGTACTCTTGGTCATAATTTAAGATCTTCAGACGGTATGCGTTAAACGCTGCCACCGCATCGCGGGTTTTCTCCCAGGTGGCAGGCGTCTTTTCGGACTGGTACTCGCGATACGCCGTTATCGCTCGGGTCAGCCGGTCGGCAAAGTCGTACCAGTCACGCACATGGGCGATCCAGCCACGCGCCATCGGCGTGTCGGCCTCGCTCTCTGCGCGGTCGAGTAGCGCGGCGAGTCGCTCGAGTACCGGCGGTGGATAGAGCATCAGGTACAGATTGGAGGTGATCAACCAGTCCGGCCAGCGGCGGTGATGCATCTCCAGCGGAAGCTTTTGCTCCCGATTGGTGTAGAGCACGTCATAAAACTGGAGCATCGTGCCGGCCGCCTGGCCGAATACGCCGTGGCAATACTCTTGGACCAGCGCTTCGTGGTCCAGGTCGGGATCCCCCATCAGTTTGCCGAGGGCGTAGATCACCGGGCCCGCAAAGCCAAAATTGGTCTCGGGAAAGTGGTACAAACCAACAAAACCGTTGTCGTAGAGATAGCGCAGGTGCTCGGCCGCCTCACGCGGCGTGGCGTGGATATCCATACCCATCTTAAGTTGAATGTCGAACCAGTAGACGTATCCGGTGATTCCTGCCGTTTTACCCTCCCACGCCTCAACATATTCGGGAGTCTGGTTTGTTAGTTCGACCAGGACATGGTCCCCCCAGTTGTCGATAATTTTCGATGGCCACGCCGTTGGAGCATAACCCATCAGCAGCACACTTTTGTCGGGGTGCGTTTTGTGCACTTCGTCGATCACTGCCTTGTGCAGCAGAAACAACCGCTCGCACGGTGTATTTGGCAAAACCGTATCCTGGAATTGCTGCCACGACCCACCGGTACGCTTGTGCCATTCGAAAAAACGGTAGCTGTCGAGCTTTTCACACTCGGCGCACCGACAGCGGCAGTAGCCGTCTTCCTGTCCAAGCGTAACCACATCGAGACCCCGGTCAAGTTCGCGTCGCACACCCTCGATTAGCAACTGTTTTACCTCCGCATTGCTTGAGCACAGATGATGCCCTTCGGCAGTGCGCTGGCCGTCAATCAACGCAAAGTACTCGGGATGCTCCTGGAACAATTCCCCGGGCACCATGCCATAATAGGTGTGTCCACCGCTGGTGGCGGCAATCCCGTTCCGGTAATTGTTGGCGATGGCCCCTGGCGTCACATCCGCCAGCCAGAACCCCTTGGAACCAAAAGGAAAACGCCCCGACGAGAACGCAATCGCCGGTACGAACGAGCGTGACAACGTTCGCGGGACGTTTAGATTGCTGCTCTTGGGAATCAACTCCCCTTCCGGCCCGGGCAAAAACCAGCGGATCCCGGCAATATCCTCAAGAAACATCGTGACGGCGCGGCAGTTGCCGTCTGCCACCGAGCTTTCTGCGTTCTGCATCTTGTCGTTGACATTGCGGCCGATCAGAAAAAGATGGCCGTGCCTGCAAACCATCCGCCCGCCGTCCCACTTGAGTCCCTCGGTCGTGACGCCCGCTTCTTTAGCCATTTGGGTGTGGCCAATGCTGATGAGCGTTCCCGCCGGCGCTACCTCTTCGGTAACAACCGGAAGCCTGGCGCCGGTCGCCTTTTCGACGTACTGCTGCAGCCACCGGGCGGCGGTTTTGGTCCAGTACCTGGCGGTTTGCGGAATCACGATCGTTGCCTCCGGTTGCCCGTCGGTAACCAGAGGCAACGACGGACCGGACCGATCGATCTTTGGCAACGGTTTGATCTGCCGCGTTGTGTTGATATTTTTTCGATTGTCGTCATGCTTCGGTACGGCCGGGTGACCTTCCAGGTAATGGGCCAATACGTCAGCGGTCGTCAGGGCATGATCGTAACCGCAGACATGCGCAATCTGGCCCGCGAAATGGAACGACTTGTCCGCATAATAACTGGTCCCAATCACAACTGGCTCCTGGGCATAAGCGATCCGTATCTGCTCTCGCTGTGGAAGCTGGCCCACCGGTGCAAACGTCTCCATCTCGCCGTTGATAAACAGACGAATCCAGCGGCCGTCACAAACAAAGGCCAGGTGCAGCCACCGATTGAGCAGTTCACGTTTCCGTGTCGTGACGTAATGCTCCTTACTGCCATCGGAGTCGAGCACGCACATATAGATCTTGTTACCGTCGCCATGAATCTTTAGCTGGATCGACGAGCGAATCTCGTTGAACTTTTTTGAAAGCACAGGGCCACCGGATGCAGCGTTCAACCACAGCTCAAATGAAAATATTTGACTGTTGAGCGCAGGCCGATTGGGCACTTCGATGTAGTCATCCTTGCCATCAAATTGCAGCGAGTAACCGTCGGCCGATTGGACCGGCCTGGCACCGCGAATCTGACCGGTCTGCCCCTGGCCGCTACTGTCAGGCACCGCGGCCTCAGAGCCGGCGTTAAAAGAGTACTGAAAAGCGATTTCGGCCCGGGCCCGGCTCCCGCAGGTACCAACCACGGTCAACATCGTGACCAGGACCGTTGCCAAACAGAGAGTTGTTTTGCGATTCCATACTGGCGTCATCGGAAATCATCTTTCGGTTGAAATAGGGATCACCACGAAAATTGAAGGTCGCCATTTTTTCATGGTGGCATGTTGCTCGCCATCCACGATTCGGCCGATTCGGCCTTGGCGTTTCCGAGCGCCTGTTTTTGAGCCTTCTGCTGCGCCGCTTGCACCCACCGGCTGAGCATGGGGTTTTCAATCCGTTCATCCTGCGACACACCCAATCGCTCCAACGTTTTTCGGACCGAGTCGCCGGCAAAGACTTGCATCAGCGGATCCTCCAGGGATTGAAAAAATTGCAGCCGGCTGCGACCAGGGAGACTTTCGGCAAAACGGGCAACCCGCTCGTCCTCGGAAGACAACAAATGTCTTTCGAGTACCAACACAGAAAACGCCGGCTCCCTTTCATCCACCAGGTGCGGCTGCTGCCGGCCGGGAGTATCGGGCAGTGATTCTGCCGGGATCACAAATGGCAGACGGTCTTTGTGCTGGGTAAAACGCGAAATGTCGCCCGAGTCCCACCTCTGCTTCTCCTCCACAAATGCCACGTTCATCCGTTGGAGTATCTCGCACGCTTGTGCGGTGGTGTCGGGGAAATGGGCAACCAGCAGCACCCGGTTACCCGCGGCCGACTGGTCTGCGATCTCCGTGACAATGCCCATCCATTTTGCTTTGCGCGACATCCAGATCGCGTCGTCACATTTTTCGAACGTCTTCGGTTTGGAAAACCAGTTAAAAATTCCCATCTGGCAAATTTCCTGGGTGATGAAACGGCCAGCGCCTCATAAGAACAAACCACCAACGGCTATCCTGTCCTGTACTGGTGCCTTCGCTCGCAACCCTGTCCGAACTACCACCGATTCTACCAGACCTCAGAAGACCAAACCACAGACGAGGCCCCCCGGGCGCACTTAGTGGCGATCGACCGTGGAAGGTCCCTTGGAGGTCCTCCGGGAAGTTGGCCTGAGTTTTGCCACCCCCGATAAATCCAATTCGCAACCAGGCATACCGGGTAATAAACGAGCACGACAAATGCCAACAGCGCGAGAATGGTGCCAAAAAACAGGGCGCAAGCCGAAAAGACAAACCACGGGGAGGTCCACACACAATCAGTCTTAGCGAACCCTCCTTTGGCTGTTACACTTAGCGACGGTGCAGCCGTATTTGAAGGTTTTTCGACCCCGGCTGGCGACTTTTTCTCCACCCGTTTTGAACTAACCCATTATGGCTTCCGTTGTCTCACTTTTGTGGCTCATGTTCGGTGGAGCCCTCGGAGCGATTTGCCGGTACCTGACCCAGGAACTCATCGTGCGCGGGACCAGGCTCCCGGGATGGGTAAGCATCTTCGTTGCCAACGTGCTGGGAAGTTTTTTGATCGGCCTGGCCGCGGCAAGCCTTCAACACAAGATTGCGGCTGCAGATTTACAACACCTGGCGAGTCTCTCGCACGTCCTCGTTACCCACCCCTTTGAACAAGGGCTTGCTATCCTGGTGATTGGTTTCTGTGGTGCTTACACCACCTTCAGCAGTTTTTCCCTCGACAACTACTTCCTCGTTCAGGGCAAGTATGTCCAGCTGGCCTTGAATATGCTTGGCTCACTCGTGATTGCATTCCTTGCAGTTTGGGCGGGGTGGTCTTTGGGTCAAATGCTCTCCGCTTGACGCGCGCTCCCGAGAACCTGGTTATGGAAAAATTTATCGTAATCTTGTGCATCGGACTGGGAGGTGGCCTGGGGGCCGTTTTCCGCCATTTGTCGGTGGAACTCTTCCAAGGCATTGTTGGGTGGCCCCAGTTTGTTGCGATCATGATCGTCAACGTGTTGGGCAGCTTCCTGATTGGGCTGGCCTTCGTCTCCCTGGAGGGAACGCTGCGACGCAACGGCAAAGGCCGACTGCACCAGGTCGCATTTTCGCGCCGACTGGAGGACCGGACCTGGTGGCCCGATGGCGACCAGACGATTCCTCCGATTGAGCAATTTCAGTTTGACTTGCACCTGAAACTTCTCACCGGATTTGTCATCACGGGGTGTCTGGGTGGGTTTACGACCTTTAGCCTCTTCAGCCTGATCTCGTTAAAACTCTTTCAGGCAGGCGACTGGTGGTGGGCGCTGGTCAACGGTTTTGGCTCGCTGCTGTTGGGACTGCTTGCCGTTATTGGCGGGTTTCACGCTGGCGAAAAACTGGTGCCCCGTCGCTGACGGCAAATCTCAGCAGTTTGCACGCCCCGATTTTATCGACTTTCAAAATCAGACCCGGTGCGCCCCTTACCATCGGCCAGTCATCACGGCGATGGCCGCCCCTCAAAACAAACCCTTCAGTTGCGCAGCGCCGTTTCCACCGATTTTTGCTGTTGGTCGATCACCTCAAACTGCGTCAACTTCCAGCCATCCGCTTCTGCCACCAACACCACGGTTCCCTGGTACTGATCGGTGCGGGTGTGCAGGTGGCCCCAATGCTCTACCGACCCGGCCACCTCCCAGGTGAGATCGATCGTCACGTGCCCCTTTTGGTGAGTCGGTGCAGCATCGGTCACGGTTACCTCCCGCACCCAAAGCAGCGTGCCTCCCTGTTCGGCCACCAAAAGTGCCCGCTTTATTTTCAAAAACACCTCGCGAATGAGCGCGTCGCCTGCCACCACGCTTAGGTGGTCGTACACCTGGGAGTCGGACGTGCCGTTGATGGCTTTAAAGACCTGCGACAAAACTTCCCCGGCAACCTTTTTGGCCAGTTCCGGACTTAAGCGGGCGGCATCCAAGCCCACCCGAACGGGCACGGGCCGCTGCGTGTTTTCCGCGGGAAGTTCATACTCAAACAGTTGGCGATTCCGAACAAAGATGTGGCCAAAGGGCTGCCTCCCCTGGACAAAGACTATCGATTTGAGCAGGGGCGCAAACTTGTTGTAGGTTTCCCACCGAAGCTGCAGATCACCAACCGGGTCTTCTGGCCGGTACGACAAGATCACCCCCACGCGAGCCTGGTATGCACTCATCCTGCGGGGAGGCGCGTTGAGCGCAAAGTCGCGAATCTCAAGACCAAAGAAACTTAATCGATCGAGGTGCGCTTTGACGGGGTTACCGTTGATCCTCACCTCGTTATAGTCACGAAAGAATGCGGCCAGTTTCACCGCGGCAGCCTTTTGCTCTGCAACCTCGACAAAGTCAGGATCTTTGCGCTCGACCGGAACCCACCGTTCGAGGGTGAGCAGGGGGATCAACACCTCGTGCCGAACCTCCCGGGGAGTGATGTAGAGGAAGGAATAGAGCGCACTGTAACTGGAAATGCCCAACCGTTGGCGCAACTGTTTTTCTCGGTTTGCCTTAATCGCCGTGTAGTTGGGACGTTTTGTCGGCGGATTTTCCCAGTCCAATTCAAGGGTGTACGATTGGCCCGAGGTGAGCTGACGGGGCCGTTCTGCCAGAAAGCCGTTGTGCAACAGCAGGCAATCCATCGAGGCTGGCTGCGACTCGCCAAATTCGTGTCGAATCGTGATGAATTGTGGCCTGGTTGGTGTGGGGAATTTCCACTGGTAGGTGATCCACCGCTGCTTGAGTTCGGTCTGCAGCACCCCCTCCTCGGGCAACTGCGCCAGGTTCATGCTCTGAAACTCTGCCGGGAGCAACTCTCCGTTGGCCGTTCGCAACTGCAACCTCGGCTCGAGAAAATCCCGGTACTTGTCGGCTGCTTCCCTTAGCGCGTCGCTTGCAATACGGTACTGCTTGTTGGCCGTCAACTCGTAGTGCAGCACCAGGTCTTCGACCGCCATACCCAACCGGACCTGAACATGATCTTCGCGAACATCGAAGATGACGTCGGTCAACGAGATGGGATGCGCCACCACCTTGGGAGCACAGGCCACTACGCAGGCCAGCCACAGAGGGCTGGCAATTTTTAATAAGAGATTATTCAGGTGCATTCGTTTCATCCGGACCAATGGTGACCAGGCTCTCCACCCAGTCCCGCACGTCGATGCCGTCCGATTGAACATCAACCCTGACCAGGTAATTACCTGGCCTGGCGGGCAACTGGATCTTTACCGGCAGGGTTGCCAACCCTCCCGGCGGTACATTGCGTGCAACGAGGGCTGAGCCCGGGTTCTTTGACATCAGCTGTGCCCCTGCGGGCAGACGGAAACGGACCCGGTAGTCTCTTGGTTTCGGGGAGTGATTGGTCAGCTTGACCTCAAACGGTTGAATGGCGGCTGGCTTTGTGTGGACTCCGTAGGGATACAAACAGGCCCACTGTTCATCAACCGCATAGTTCTCGTCATCCCACGGGCTCAGTTGGCGCACGATTGCCGCACGTTCACGAAAACCTGCCTCCAGGGCTGCCAGTTCCTGCCTGGAAAACCGAAACACCTGCGAAATGTGTTCGTTGATCAACCAGTAGTTGTCTCCCAGTTCACGGATCTGACCGAGACAGTTCAGCAGGCCATCGTCGTTGTGCATCAGGTTACGATTAAGGACACAATAATCGTCCATGCCGGAAGGCGAAAATGCATCGCCAATAAAAAACACGGGCGTTTGTCCTGGATGCTCCACCAGCAAGGCGCCGTGATAGAAGGTCTGCCCCGGGAATCGCCGAAAGGTCAGCGTAAATTCGTGAAAAGGGAGCTTGTCTCCATCTTGCTTGACAACAAGATCTTCAATGGGTGTGTGATGGAGGCAGGGCATGTGGTAATTGCCCGGATGCTGAAGAATATCGCCATAATTTTCCACCGCATAAACGGGGCACGCAAATGCTTTTCGGGCCGCTTCTACGGCATCGGTATGATCGTCGTGATAGTGGGTGACAAAAATTCCATCGACCTTCTCAATGACTCCAAGGTTCATCAATTCCTTGACGCCATCAATAACCGCAGACGTACCACAGTCGATCAGCAGGCTGTGTCCCGTTTCTGAAATGACCAACCGGCTGGTTCCTTTGACCCAAATCCAGTCCGGCGTTTCGTCATGGGCACTGTAGGCCATCCAGGAAAAGTCGGTATTCTCTCCCAGAACCCTCCTGGCACAAATGCCCATGCGCTCTTCCTTGAAATACCAGTTCAAGGCACTGGTCGAGAGGTAAGATCGGTACAGGGCCCGCACGCGATCGGCCAGGCTCTGTAGGGCCTGTTCGGGATGGGTCATGACCTCTCCACGCGCCGGCACCAGCACATCGGGCTGAAGTGCTTTGACTTTTTCGAGACTGGCCAGCAGGGCCGCAAAGCGACCGCCATAACCGTGATAGCCTCTCACGCCCGCTGCGGGAATCGCGTCCTGAAAGCTGTAGATATCGAGAACCTTGCCGGCACCTGCGATCAAGTCGCCGGTGAAAACATACTTTTTGCCATCCACCTGAGTGGCATAGGAAACACTCCCCCGTGTGAACCCGGGAGTTTCGAGGGTCGTGAGGGTCACGCCTCCCAGGTCAAGCTGGTCGCCCTCCTTCACCCAGCGATTCACGGCCAGCGGTTTTTCGAGAATCTTGGTCGATTGCTGCTGGTAATCGTGAAACCGTTTTTGCCGAAAGTCGTTCCAAAAGTTTTGGGGCGATTCAATCAGTTCCCGTTCCGCTGCCGGCGCGACTGCCTTCACCCCCGCCTCGACCAACGGACGGGCTGCCCACAGAACATCGCGACGGTGATGGGGCAGTAACACCCAGTCGATTTCCGAGGCTGTTGCTTCGGCGGCGCCATAAATGGCCGCCGCCTGGCTCTCGGTCCGAATCACCACCCGGTTGACCGGCCCCTGGGTAATTTCGATCGAGGGCCCGGGAGTTTTGGCCTGGGTCCCTGCGCTAGTAACCAACCAGACCACCGCGGCAAAAACAAACCGACCTTTCATGACCAATCCCACGCTCGTTGAACACTTCCCCAAAAAGGCTGGTTGACGACGTACACCAACCGGCATCCCTCGATTTTACACCATTTTGGTGGCAACCGGATGGGCATTCGACCTCTTAGAACCACGTTACCAAGGCAGGAGAAAGGAGGATCAAGACCAGCGACATCCCGGCCGCCACCACAAGCGCTCCACACAACAGCAACCCACACTCCACACCCAGGAGCAAAACCACCCTCGACTTTGCGCAGCCCAGCATCTTCATCGTGTGAAGATGCTCCCTGCGAAGGTGAACTGTCTGAATCGCGATGACGATCATCAACACTCCCGTCAGAACCAGCATCACGACAAATACCCCATCCAGCACACTTTTGATTCCCAACACGTAGTCGATCAGCTTTTGGAACTCGGCGCCGGGCACCAGCATTTGTAACGCCGGGTGATCCAAGTAGCGTCCTTCGGCCAACACGCCCGCTTTGGCGGTTTGCGGCCACACGGCGACCGCCGAGAGTTTGTATTGGCGGCGCCTGCCATGGAAATGAATCTGACCGCGATTCGAGTCATCAATCACTGTGACCGGCTCGGCCGGCAGGTGACCATCGGTCGAGTCGGCCAACACCGACGACTTGTCGACCGCCGTACCGGTATCGCCTGCCTGGTGCCCATGGCCGTAACCATCCAGCAGCCAGGCTGTCTCGAGCGAAACAAACACGCCATCATCATCGGGGCTATGGGTCGGCGCAAGCACGCCTACCACTTCAAGGGCAACCGAAGGGGGCGCATTGAGGTCAAACGGATTGAGGCGATCGGTCTTAATCCGGTCGCCCACGTTGCCAACATGACTGCCCACCACGCAATGTCCGATTTGGGAAAACAGCTGCCCTGTGGCAACGGGAATATTGCGGGTGGTGAAATATTCACCCGTAGTCCCAATCACCGGCAGGGTATGGCGCCTGGCCGTATGAACAACATGCAGCGGAACCGACACCAGGTCGCTTGCCTCGGCAAGGTCCTGGTAAGCGGCATACGTAATTTGGCGGTCAATATCTCCCAAAAAATAAAGCGTCTTCAGAACGAGACCGTACCGACTTCCACGTCCGCCAACCAGCAAGGGAGGATTTTCACTCCGCGCTGCCAGTTGTTTTTCGTATTGCGACACCACCTGGCTGGTCACCACAGGCAGGCTAATCGAAACCGCCGCCACCAGAACAAGCGTACTCGAGAGCAAAAGTCGCGAGCGCAGGTAGGACCAGGCCAGCCGGAACAGGTCAGCCATTGCTTCCTCCTGCAACCAGTTGTGCAAAATCGACCACCTGGTCAAACCGTTTCAGAGAGGACCTCTCATGGGTCACCGCCACAATCGTCGAGCCAATCCGATCGGCCTGGCAAAACAGCAGGTCCCACACACGTTCGCTATTTTCGGGGTCGAGACTTGCGGTGGGTTCGTCGGCAAACAGGTAGGCTGGCTTCCTGATCAGTGCGCGGCAGACGGCCACTCGCTGCAGTTCACCCCGCGACAACGTGGCAACGGCGTGGTTGGGCAACTGGTCAATTCCGGTTGCCTGGCAAAGTTCCTCCAGCCACACCCGGTGACTCTCCGCCACCGGCTCGGCGGACAACGTCACCGGCAGCAAAATATTATCGCGAATCGACAGGTACTCAATCAGCCTGTAATCCT
The DNA here is from genome assembly GCA_022448345.1 of Pirellulales bacterium. Taxonomy (GTDB): domain Bacteria; phylum Planctomycetota; class Planctomycetia; order Pirellulales; family Lacipirellulaceae; genus JAKVCB01. Next base: position 25,460 of record JAKVCB010000019.1, on the reverse strand, counting down.
GAAACACGTGACCGATTTTCTGGTTCCTGAGCAACCTTAGCTGCCGATCATTGCAGCCGGTGAGCTCCTGGTTGTCCACGGCAACCGAACCGACTGTGGGCATTTCCAGACCACTTAACAGGCGCAGCAAGGTGGTTTTCCCGCAACCGCTTTGCCCGGTGATTGCCGCGTGTTGTCTGGCGGCAATCTTTAACTCACCGATTGCCAGCAGGAAGGGGCTGGCCCGATATCGAAATTCCAGGTCCTGAACGTGAATCATCGTATGCGTGTGACCTACTGCTTGCGGAAGGTCCCCATAGGTATATCAAGCCTGGTCACAGTTGATTTGTTTCAGCAGTTGTGTCGGGCGTTTGCTGCCATCTCGGACCTGCGCACCACATTGCCACCGCTGCACCACAACTCATTCCCAACAACGTCGGCAGCCACAAAAAACTACGCACACCTTGCTGCTCCAGGTCGACGCCACCGACGATCAGTAACCAACCCACCACAACCAACGATACGGCCATGCCAAGCCCGATTGAAAAACTCCAAAGAGCGCCAATCCAGACCCACGGATTTCTTCGAGCTGCGTGGGCGCGCCTGAAGATAAAAAAGCTTAACGCCATCAAAATACAAAGGCCAAACGGCATGGTTTTTCCAACGGTTGCACGTTCGGGCACCGGCTGTTCACCGGCACCACCTGTTCACCGGCACCACCTGTTCACCGGCACCATGGTGGATCTATCTAGTTTACCCGCCCGCGAACCATTTTTACCAGCCGGCGAACCCCGCCAGCAAACCACCTAACGCGCCAGCTGCAAACGCTCAAGATTCGTGGCCTGATTCTTGCTGTTGGGGAACTGAAAACAGTTCCACCAGGTGTTGATCGGGATCGCGGAGGTAGAGTTGCCGCGCACCGTCAGGCCGGGTTCGCGGCCCCTCGACGATCTGGACACCTTGCTGGCGAAGCTGTTCGGCGGTTGCGTCGCAATCGTCGACCACAAACGCGTAGTGAAACGCACGGGCAATCTCGGTCGCGGTGGAGATGGGCATTCCGGCCAAGCCGGCCTCGACGCCTTGCTGGTTCAGGTGGATCTGGGTCGAACCTGCCTGAAACCAGTGTCCGGGGAATCCAAAGTCTGGCCGCCCAATATGCTTCATGCCGAGCAAACCGACATAAAACTCCACACTTTTGTCGAGATCTTGGGCGACGATCGTAATGTGATCGATCCCTTTTACCCCGAGTGGCTGAAAATGGCTCATGATTGTCTCTATTGTTCTGCAAACGGGTCGGCCATCATCTCGATGCCAGCCGGCAAAAGCGCCCCAGGATCGTTCGCATTCGTTGCGCGGTTCCCCACCTGCCGATAAAGGTTCGCATCGCCTGCCGCAAACCCGATCGGGGCTTCGCTGGGCCAACGGCCCACCTCTGCATCCTACCATCTGTGGAGGTTCTTCTGCAGATCACCCGCTGGGGCCAAGAGCACCCCCAAGCAACCGACCGCCCGCCGCGTCTCACAGGTCACGGCAAGACAGATCACCTTCCGCAAACCGGCTCGCTGTTTTACAGGCCAAGCTCCCTGGAGAAACTCGTCGCGTACGGTAGAATGATTGGCGTCGCGTCAAGCAAGCAACCTGCCGGAGAGGCTACTCGAAAGGAAACTGGACCATGCGCAATTTTTTGGTTGTTCGATTGTTGATAACTGCCCTGTGGCTGCTCCCCACAGCTATTGCCTGTGCGGATCACCATATGGATGAAAAACCGCTGCGGACCATCACCGTCAACGGCGAGGGCAAACTCAAGGTCAAGCCTGACACCGCCTCGGTTTCGGCGGGGGTTGTCACCCAGGCGGCCACGGCCCGCGAAGCGCTCGATAAAAACAGCGAACGGATGCGGCAGGTGATGCAGGCGCTCCGCCAGGCGGGCATTGCCCAGGACGACCTGCAGACCTCGCAATTTTCTGTAAGTCCGGTCTACTCACGGCCACCGCGAAAACCGAATGCGCCACAGCAGGAGCCCACGATTGTCGGCTACCGCGTCTCCAACACGGCGACGGCCATCGTCCGGAAACTGTCCAACCTCGGCGGTGTGCTGGACAAAGTGGTAACACTCGGGGCCAATTCGATCAGTGGGCCTTCCTTCTTCACTGAAAAACCGGAACCAATTCTCGACGAGGCGCGCCAAAACGCCGTTACCAACGCGCTGCAGAAAGCAAAGCTACTGGCCGAGGCGGCGGGCGTCGAACTGGGCCCGATCATGAAGATCCAGGAAGGGGGTGGCTACGCGCCGCAGCCCAAAAAGATGTACCGGGCGATGGCGATGGAGATGGATGCCGCGTCAGTACCGATTGCTGCGGGTACGCAGGAGATCCGGGCGACGGTGAATCTGGTGATTGCAATCGAGTAGGCGCACCAGCCGGCCAACTATTGGCGAAGATCCACCGACTCAAGTTCTCCTACACCCAAGGTGAGCACTGGGCGCAAACAACTGACTACGACCAGCAAGGCAAATCCGAGCCCCACAACAAAAAGGACCCACATCGGCCAGGCCGTGGCCGATTGCAGGAAGGTCCCCCCAAAAGCAAAGGCACCGCTGATCAGCGAGAACAAACCGCTCACCAGTGCATTGGCTGCGCCACCCGCATGGGGAAATCGTCCCAGGCAAACCGCGTACAAGATTGGCCACACGCTGGCAGCGAAAAAAAACACCACCGCCGCGGGCACCGCCAGCGCCAGCACGCCAAAGCCACCGGCCAGGTCGACCGCGATCATCCCGGCCGAGAGGCCCATCGCAATGGTCGCGGCAATCGCAGCCCGCATGAAATCTGTCGAAAACCGGGACAACAGCCGGTTGGTCAGGTTGCCTGCCATCCAGCAACATCCCATCGCTAACTGGAGGTGGCCATAGAAAACCGCATCGCGCTTCAGATCAACCTGAATGTAAAAGGGAGCGAGCACTTCAAAGCCATACATGATCGTAATCAGGCACCCCATCGCCAGGGCTGAAGCCATGTAAAAGGGGTCGGTCGCAATCTGGCGATATGGCAAGAAGACACCCGACACCGGACCGGTAAGCCGGACCCGGCGCGTCTCCGGGAGAAAAAAAAGCGAGGTCAGCACCGTTGCACCAGCCCAGCCACCGAGGACCCAAAACGTGGCATGCCAGTTGAACCACTGCTGCAGGTAGCCGCCCAAAGCTGGCGAGAGGATCGGGCCACACGCCCAGGCAATGGTCATCCAGTTGGCGGCGCGGGCCCGCTGCTGAGCGTCGTAGCAGTCGGCGACGATCGACCGGGCCGCAACCACCGTCACGGCGCCGGCAGTGCCCTGGATCACGCGCATCACCAGCACCATGCCAATCGAGTCGCTGTTGGCAATCGCCACGCTGGCAGCGGCCATCACGGCCGCCCCCACGGCCGACGGAATGCGCCGTCCCCACCGGTCGACCAGCGGACCAAACACGATTTGAGCCAGGGCATAACACCCCAGGTAAATAAGTACCGTTTGCTGCACGGCAAAGTCGGTGGTCTGCATGGCCCTTTTCATCGCCGGCAGCGACGGCAGGAACATGTCGACCCCCGCCCCGGCGAGCGGGACAGTCACAAGCATCCAGCAAAAAGCCCGCCGGCGCTGACCAGGTGTAACCGCAGGTGGTTCCATGGCCAGATCATCGCAACATTAATCGTGGGTGACCAGACAGGTTCACCCGCCGGAAGTGGCGCTGGTTGTCATTGCTGCAACCTGTGGGCCTGACGGATGGACGTTATGGCAGAAGCATCGGCCTGCCTTCACTTGACAGGCCGATAGATTCTGCCATTTCCCTTAAGGTCCAACAAACGACGGTCTTAAAAGCGACTACCAGGAGGTTTCGGTGATCTTGTCGAGGTCCTCGGCATTGGCAAACCGGAAGCCAAACAAATACGCGTTTTGCATCCAGAAGCGGATAATAATCTTCTTGCCCAAAAAGGGTGTGAGGTCTTCGCCCACCTTGTTCCAGCGAACCACCTGTTCGTAATCGTCACTGCGCATTTGCGGGCAGTTGTCCTGGCCGTACCCCTTGATATGACCTAACAGGCCAGAGGCACGATCGCACAGTTCAACCTGTACTTTGCCGTGTGACTTCATGGTCCACGCACGGTGCTCGGGCGAAATGTTCACCAGCAATCGGTCGCCCGTCACCTCGACCTCTCGCGTCAACAGCCACCCCCCCTTGTAGCCAGCGTATTGGCCGATAAAACGATCCCGCTTGACTTTGGCCATGCCAATCGCCCGCATCGAATCGGGGTAACGTGTCCGCCACGTCCTTGAGGATCCGGTGTAGTAGAGATAGAGCCAGGGGCCGGCTTCGACCACATCACTCAGCATCCAGACATGCCCCGCATCCCAGTCGGTACCTTCGCCAAACGAAACCAGCGGCACACGGCCCGGCGCGCGGTGCCACTTGAATCCGTCACTACTAGTGGCCATTTCAATCCAGCCGCGGCCCGCTCCGTGTCGCGGTTGGATCGCTAAAAATCCGAGAAACTGGTTGCCGTAGCGAATGGGCGCCATGCGATCGAAAAAGAACCCTGCGTTCTTTGGATCTCGATGCTGGTCGACCTCGGCGGGGTCCTGTTTTGGCAGGTCCAGGTCATCGGGGGCAAGGCAGTGGCGCATGGGCGTCCAACTTTTCATGTCGCGGCTCACGGACACACCGATCCGTGTACGCACGTTCTCTCCGCGGTAGCGGCTTTCGTTGCCCGCCAAGGGCATGGGCCGACCGTAAAGCAACCAATACCCCTTCTCCTCGACATAAATCGGACAGTGCTGGGCGTCGAGCGCCCGGTTGGCGTAAACCGGGTTGTTATCGTGTTCGGTCCAGTCGATGCCGTTGTCGCTATAAGCCACACCCACGCTCTTGCTATATCCTGGCCAGGCGTCGCGGTACCAGAGCATGAATTTTTCCTTGCCCTCGTCGCGCAAGTATTGGGGCGTATGGATCACGCGAAATTCCTGGACTGTTTTGTTGCCAAGCATGACAACATTTGTTTTCTTGTATCCCAGGTAAGGAATCTTTTCGAGCAACGGCTTGGTCCAGTGGGTCCCATCCTTGCTGTAAGCGTATGACATCATGTAGGGCGTGCGGCGGGTCTTGGTCTTTCTCTTTGATCCACCCCATGCACCGACATCGTAGTTGGCATACCACATGTGAAATGTCTGCGTTTCCTTGTCATAGAGTACGTTGGGCAGCCCAATCGCCTGCTCCCACGGTTGATCCGGTTCGACAACCGGGTTACGTGGCGACTTGATAGGTGTATTGACAACCGCGCGGACATCCCAGCGGTCTGCATAGCTGGAGGAGTCGAGGAACAGCTGCAGGCGGTGTCCCAGGTTGAGTGGTTGTGCCGACTCGTTGTACGGATCCCGGGCCCTGCCCTGCTCGGCCGCCAGCTCCTTGCGCACCTCGTGCTTGATCAATGCCCGCTCGGAAAAGTGACCGACAACCAGCAAATCGTCGATTCGTAATTTCGCCATGATGTCGCGTTTGTCACCATAGACCCCCGGCTCGAATTCCATCTGCGCGATGGTGTCTCCTGACCCGTCCGAATTTGTGCCGAGCGGGATCTCGGGACTTTCGGCGCCGTCGACACGAAAGCGGTAGCTGCCCTTGGCCGGCTCAACGGTGACCACCCACTGCTGCCAGGCGCCCGCCTTGTAGGGGACCTTCGTATCGAGAGGCCCCTCACTGCCGGTGGCCCAGAACGTGCCACTCCCGCCGCGACTCGCCTGAACTTGCAGCACGCCACCAAGCGTTGTACCAAGGCCAAACTGGTAGGCAGCTAAACGACGCGTTATCTGCTTGGACTCGCTGTCGCAGTGGGTTGAGAACGTGGCCACGATTTTGTCGGCTGTCTCGGCTGCTGGCAGATCGTCGGCCAACCAGGCCTGCGAACGTCCATCGTCGGCTCGATCCATCACAAACCACCGCTGGGAATTTTCGCTGGCCGGTCCCGCCGCACCCTCGTCGGTCACCCTGGCTCCCAGCGGACCAAAGCCCCGCCACTGGCCAACCTTTGCCCGAATAGGCGCGCCCGGGGCAACCGATTCAAAGTCATCGTCAAACAGAACTTTCTCAACGGTCGAGCCGGTATTTTCTGTAGCAGACCACCCAATGGTCCCCGCAAATACGAAAACCATAAAAACGAGCACATTCGCAGTACGATTCATACCAAATTCTCCGCTTGATCCATGACTAGTCCAGGTAAGGCATGCACTGACGCATACGTTACCAGTATGAGTACAGCACATTTGGGGGTCAAATTTTCTGCCAAGGCGAGGTGAACCATCTGGGAATTGTGGATTGAAAAAACCCGGTACATACCGCCAGCAGCTCCAAAATTGTCTCCCGAGGGCCAGATGACTATTGGCCCTCACTCTGCCAGCGGGGCGTCGTCGCAAAAGCTGACCTCAACTGGCTCTCTACTGGCTCCCTACTGGTCACCACAGGGAAATGCCGGTTAAGATACCTGCTGTGCCGGACGCCCTTAGGGTGGAAAAGTTCAAATCGCAATGGCGGTGAAAAAGTACGTTACTCAACACTACACCATCTGTTTTGCCGGAGGCCCTTCGAATGAATCGTTTTTTTGTTGTTGACTTCGCAATCTACGCAGCACTGGGCATCGTTCTTCTGCAGGGCAATTTACAAACGGCCGTGGCTGAGGAAACCGCACCGAGCGCCAACGCCGCGACTCAACGTGACGCAGATTCGCTTTCTTTTCAAAGAAGTCCCGAAGCCCGCGTGCGATCGGTAGGAGACCGCCTGAGAGATTCGGTTACTATTCTCGATTTCATTCCGCCCGAAGAGCATGAAGCAATTGCCAAAAGAACCAGCACCTATAACTGCACCCCTGACTTCCAGACGGCCCATGACTTCTGTGTCAAAAGCCGACAAACCCTGTTGATTCCAGCAGGAAAATACCAGCTGGAGTCTCCCGTGACCGGAGTGATGATCAGCATGCAGGGGGACGGTGCCAACAACACAACCCTGCACGGCACCTTCCGGTCCGGTTACATGTTGGACTTCACTGGATCCCGGCCCTACCGATTCATCCGTGATATGGAATTTGTGGGAGGCGGACCAAACGGCCGCGGCAGGTATGGCGGAGCAAGTGCCATCCGGATTAGTGACGCGTGGGTGACAAATATCGAGAATCTTAACCTGGTCAATCTGGGCGGCGGCATCGACCTGGATCGATCCTTCGACGCTAAAATATCTGGCATTAAGGCGGTCTATGTTGTCAGGCCGATCACCGCAACGATTGCGAACGACATGATCCTCGAACACATTTATGGCCTTAATTTTACGGGTGGGTATGGAATTAAAATCAACGGCGGCTCGAGCATAGGCATCAGAAATACGACTTGGGAACGCGGGGAGGGATCCTCAGCGATCGACCTCAGGGCCTGCGCCAACGTCGCCATTGATAATTATTACTCAGAAAAGTCGATGGGGACGGACATCACGCTGGGGGCCGACAAATACGGTCCCTGTTACAACGTGACCATTACCAACAGCGGATTCACTGCGGCCTCGGAAACGGTTGTGAATGCAGACGCCGTGTTGGGCCTTACCATTGATCAATGCGGATTAAAATCGGGTGCGAACGTCGAAAAAACGTTTTTGAAACTGGGCGAGGTCAACGGAGTAGGACCGGTCACAGCGCGGGTGGGACACATCACCCAGATCACGCCCAATACCGACAAACCTCCGCAACGAACGCGCCCATTTGTAAAATTTTCCAATGATAATTCCCGCATCTTCCTCTTTAACCCGTGCAGTGCTGTTGGTGACGGCACGGCATCTGATGAAAGGAACATGGCCCCTCATACTCAGCCAGACGCGAACCGGCGGAGAGTTAATCTGGTGGAGCATCCCATCCCAACCTTAGGCTCTCTCCCGGCCAACATGTCGGCAACCAGTCGTGGAATTTCCTATGGCCCGGAATCGCCAGGCATCAGAATCATCGCAGAGACATACGGCGCTGCCAGAGTGACGCTGTTCGGTACCATCTCCAACAGTGATGGAACAGCCCCCACTTCTTCCATCCGACTGACCAACGCTGAAATGGGCGAGTCGGGAACTGCGATTGTCGCATCACCTGCGTCAGGAGGCTCTTTCGAGGTCACCATACCTGTCTCGGTAAAACCTGGCGTCAATAAAATCACCGCCAGCGTCAACCAGGAACAAGAGCAGAAGGGAAAGAACTCGATCACCATTACGGACCTGGTGGTACTTTAACGCTCCAGCCGGTAAACCTCGTAGGGCTGCGTGCAGGGGTGGCCACGGCTGATGTGCATTTGCCCCCCTTCGGTATCGATGATGATCGAAAAGACGGTGGCCATGAATCCGTGGGGCGAGTCGTCGTTGGCATGCCGACAGATCGAGCGGGGAAAATTGTCGTGATCGGCAAGCGCCGACTTGACCATTTCAAGCGACCGTGGCGCGTGGGCATCGAGCATGAGCGTATCGATTCGCCGCTTGCGCGGATGGGATTGAATCAACTCAGGGAACTGCTCGTTGACCTCCAGCAACTCTGGGTGCAGGCAGTGGTTGGTGTGTGTTAGCGCCTCGCTATCGCGCAACACACGTACATCGTCGATCGTAATTTCCAGGTTGGCCGGTCCCTGGGGAGTTGCCATGACCATGTTGATCGGAATCGCGCGGTGGGCCCGCCTGACCGCCTCGACCGCTTCCTCCAGACAGGTCGCCTCGTAAACAGCCCGCAGGGTGAAATAATGAGGCACCCCGACCGGGCGACTGGGAGCCGGCAAAGTGTTGACACAGACCCCGATCCCCGCACTGTTTAATCCCATGTAAGAAATCAAGCCTGCCTGCGTGATGTTCAGCAGGGCCGGCTTTCCGGCGGGCCGGCGGGTAAGAGCAATCGTAAACTCGTCCAGCACCGGATCGTTGTCCCAGTTCTGCGCCACCAGCGGGCGGCCCAGCGTGGTGGCCTGGGGCCCCAGCGAAAGTGCCGTGCAGGCATGGTCCATGCCGTCGGTAAACTGGTTACGAACCTGTAACAGCATCACTTCCTCGAGCGATACACGGCTGCTTTCGGCCACACCCGCCAGTTCCTCAACCATCTCCGGCGCGTACCGCCGGGCATGCGTGAGCGAATCGCGCACCACCGCGTCGGCCAGTTGGGGCGAAACTTTTACGCTCCGGTTGATATGCTCCAGGGCCACCTGGCAGAAACCACGCACCGCTTCGCCAGCGGCTTCCCCAATTTGCTGCCCCATCGTGCGGGGACTGCCCGACACCTCAACCTCGGGATATCGCGCCGGAAGGCTGGTCATGGCGTGTTTCTCGTTTCCACCGGAGGCTTGTTTTTTTTGCAAACAGGTTCGCTCAAGAACCATTCAGCATAACGTAGCGGCGATGCAATGCCAGACTCACCAACTACGCCGGGGATTTTTGCTGCTCAACGGCACACGAGACCAAAATAGCGCCGCCCCTGCCGGCAACACCACCCACAAATCAGCAGTTCTTACCAGCGGAAATCTGCAGTACGCCGGTCCTGGCCAAGAGGCGGTACCAGATCCAAAACGGGGTTGATTTGTATTAATTCTTTACGTTTGGCTCTCCGTCGGTAACCCAGTTTCCCGACGGGGTGATTGTGGCTACGTTCTACGTTTCCCAAGAGCAGGTGACCTACGTGCGGTGTTACCGCCTGCGTGAAACCTCAACGAGCAGCTAGGTGAGAATCTCGCTGATGACATCGCCGTAGACATCGGTCAAACGGAAGTCACGGCCCGCATATCGGTAGGTGAGTTTCGTGTGGTCGAGCCCAAGAAGATGCAGAATCGTGGCATGAAAATCATGCACATGCACCGGTCGGTCCACGATCGATGCGCCCCACTGATCGGTACTGCCATAGGTGACCCCACCCTTAACACCCGCGCCGGCCAGCAGGCAGGTAAAGGCCCGATGCCAGTGGTTGCGGCCGGGAGTTGGACTGTTGTGCTGCCGCCATGGCGTACGGCCAAACTCAGTATTGATCACCACGAGTGTATCGTCGAACAGTCCGCGATTTTTCAGGTCATTGATAAAAGCCTTCAATCCCTGATCCACCCCTGCGGCATTTCGGCGGTGATCGTTGATGTCAGCATGGGCATCCCAATTGGCACTCCCACCACCGGAGTCGACCACCTCGATGACCCGCACACCCGACTCCAACATTCTGCGGGCAACCAGGCACTGGGCTGAAAACGACTTGCGGTCGCCCGGTTCGATCCCATACTCCCGCAGCGTAGCAGGCGACTCGGTTGACAAATCAAATAGCGGCGGTGCGACTCGCATCATCCCCTGGGCCACCTGAAAACTCTGATCGCGGGCACGCAACCGTTCATCTGCCGAGCGGGCATCCAGGTGCTGCCGGTTCAGGTCTCTGAGCATCTGTTGTTCCAGTTCCTGCAGCGTGACCGATCGGGCCGAAGAACGAAGATTGGCGATCGGATTTTCACCTGGAATGATCCGCACCCCCTGGTGCTGCGGTGGCAAAAAACTGTTATCCCACCCCTGGGCTCCGGCATACGGTTCCATGTTGGCCAGGACCACATGCGAGGGCAGGTTGGCATTGAAAGTGCCCAGCCCGTAACTGAGCCAGGAACCCACACTCGGCATCGTAATCGTCGCTGAGCCGGTATGCATCTGGAGCGAAGCTTGGAAGTGCTCCAGAATATCACTGTGCATGCTGCGGATCACGCAGACGTCGTCGATCACCTGCCGGAAGTGCGGAAACAAATCGCTCACCCAGAGACCCGACTCCCCGGCCCGCTGAAAAGTAAATGGCGAACGAAGCAGTTTGCCATCGAACTTGTAGAACATCTCTTCGGCAGGCACCGTTTTGTTGTCGTGTTTTTGCAATTCCGGCTTGTAATCAAAAGTGTCAACCTGCGAAAAACCTCCGTTCATAAACAGAAACACCACGCGACTGGCGCGGGGCCGAACATGGGTCAGCCGCGGTGCGAGAACCTCGGCCCCGCCAACTTCTCCAGCCACCGCAAGCGCATGGCGCAAATCGGCACCGGTCAGGGCCAGGCTCCCACCGGCCATCTCCAGAAAACGCCGCCGTGAAGTTTTATTTTTTCTGGGCTGCATGATCACTGTCAGTCAATATAGAGAAATTCATTTGCCGTCAGCATCAACCGGGCGAAGCTGGTCCAGGCCTCCACGTCAACTTCCCCAGGCTGGGCACCCGCGGAAAGCAACTGGCTACGATAACGCGTGATGTAGCGATTGGCCTGCTCAAGCTCCGCCGCCCCTGGTGGGCGCCCCCAGGCAAGCTGGTAAGCGGTCCTGATCCGCTGCTGTTCGTCAGAGTTAGTGCGCAGGCGCCGCGACAATCCTTCGGCACGTTCTTTTACAAAAGAGTGGTTCATCAAAAACAGTGCCTGCTGGGGAAGGATCGATTCAGCCCGTTCGCCAGTCGACTGGTTCGTATCGGCACCGTCAAAAATAGAAAGATAGGGATGGCGCTGGATTCGCTGCGTCATCAGGTAGACACTCCGCTTGCTGGTTGGATAGACCTCAACAAAAGGCTTGTGCTGCGAATAGTCCCACTCCCGCAGCGGCGCAAAAGGATGCGCGCCGGCAACCGTCAGGTCCAAATCGCCACTGACCGCCAGCATCGCATCGCGAATGGCTTCCGCATCGAGCTGACGACGCCGATAATGCCAGCAGTAAACATTTCCCGGGTCGATCGCCTGATTGGCAGCAACCACTTCGCTGGAAAGCCGGTAGGTGCGCGACATGAGCAAAAGCCGGTGGAGTTGCTTGATCGACCAGCCACTCTCGACAAACTTTCCCGCCAGCCAGTCGAGGAGTTCTGGATGGCTTGGCGATGCACCAGTAATACCGAAGTTCGACACGGTCTCAACCAGCCCCTGCCCGAAGTGGTGCTTCCAAATTCGGTTGACCATCACCCGTGCGGTGAGTGGATTTTCAGCCGCAGCAACCCACTCGGCCAACTGCAGCCGGCCACTGCTACCTGCGGGAATTTTTAAATCCCCACCCGCCAGCAAGACCACCGGGGCATTGCGAGGGATCACCTCACCGAGTTGCTTGGGGTCGCCCTGAAGTTGCAGACGGACATCGGTCGGCTTGCCCTCGGAAACCGCATACGCCGAGATCTCCATCAGGTAGGCATATTCGTCGTGCAAATCCCCCAGGCTCGCCTTCACCTCGTCGACCTTGGCCTGCAGTACCTTGTAGATGGCATCATATTTTTTTTGAAGGGCATCGATTTCCGGCTGCGGTTTTCCGTCCCGCTTGGCCATGTTGATTTGCGAACGCAGCGCGTCAACCTGCCCGCGCATTGGCTCAAGAGTTGGACTGCCCAGCCGGTTACTCTCGTCAATCAGGACTTTGACCTGTTCGTTATAACCTTTGGTAATCTGATCGTACTCCTGCCGGGAGTGCTTGAGGGGAACCAGGTGGAGCCGTTTTTTCTTCGCTTCCGATCCCGAAAATGGGTACTGCGTACTGGCAAAAAAACCATACAACGCGTAGTAATCACGGTTGGTGATGGGATCAAATTTGTGATCGTGGCAACGGGCGCATTTGAGCGTCATCGCCAGCATCGCCCGCCCCATCGTATCGAGCGTATCCTCAATTTCGAGATGAGGGAACTGAAAGGGCTCGGTACCAAAACGACGCGAGAGGGCAATAAAGCCGGTGGCCACCCGCAGATCCCACTGCGCATCGGCAGGGGCCGTTTCCGCCATGATGTCGCCGGCAATCTGTTCACGCAAAAAACGATCAAACGGCTTGTCGCGGTTGAACGAGTCGATGACGTAGTCGCGGTAACGAAACATTTCGGGAATCGGGTAATCGGCATTATCGCCCGCGGTATCCGCATAGCGGGCCACGTCCAGCCAGTACCTGCCCCAACGTTCCCCGTAATGGGTCGATGCCAGCAGGCGATCGACCAGTCGCGCATAGGCATCCTCCGAGCGGTCCTCAACAAACGCCTGCACTTCCTCGGGGGTTGGTGGCAGGCCAAGCAGATCAAAATAGAGTCGCCGAACAAGTACCGCTCGACTGGCATCGCCTGTGGGGCGCAACTGCTTTTCGTGAATCTTCCGGAGAATGAACCGATCGACCGGGTTGGCCGACCAACTGCCTGCTTCCTCCGGCACCGTAACCGGCTCAACAGCCCGAAAGGCCCAGTGCTGCGAGGCAGACGTGGTGCCGGCACCGACGGGCAGCACCAGGCAACTGCCAATAAGAAGGCACACCCCGATAACCACCCGACTGTCAGGAACCCGTTTTAACAACACTTGTTTCTCCACAGATAGACCTGCCTCACCTTAGGTTCATCATAACCTATCAACTTGCCGGCTCAAAGCGTAAGCCGCCTTCAAAATGCGTACCGTCAGCACCAAGACAATCAGGCCGGCAAACTCTTTACCCCGCACGCACCAACCAACACTACCGAAAACTACGCGGTTCAACCGGAAAGAACCATGGCTTAGGGATTGCGCCACCAAAACGCGATGCAATATGACTGGCCGCATGACTGGTACTCTAGTGGCCTTACTGCGGGCTGCTTTCGCTGGCAGGCGACCCGGACGGCCCGTCATGTTCAAACAAGAGGTAACTCGTTGGATCGCTGGGAAGATAGGTATTCAACCCCGCTTCAGCCAAAGCCGAAGCGGCATTGGCCAGGATCACAATGCCAAACAACCAGTAGGTACACCAGGAATACCAGGCTAGTTTTGGGCGACGCGGAATCATACTGGCCGCCGGTTCGGTATCATGACACACCGGACAGTGAAGTACCGGCTCCCGACCGAAAATCAGCATTAACCCGCTGACGATGATCACCATCACAAACACAATCAGTGCCCAAGTGTAGAGGTGCATACCAAGGACCGGGCTTCCGTACCCTGGATCGTCCGGCGCGATGTGCAGCAGGATCTGGCGGGAGGAAATCACCATCCCCACCACGGCCGCCAGCAGCGACATCCCGTAACCCAAACCCATCACCGAGAACCCCTGGATACGGGCGTAGTGGCCATGGGTAATGACGAATATTGAACCGATCGCCGTCAGGATCATCGCCATGCGCTGCAGCAAACAGAGCGGGCATGGATATTCGCCGCCCACAAATTGGATCCAAAACGCTCCCAACAGGACCACAGACATTGCAAGCACACAAACGTGAAGGATCAGTAATTCGATTCTGTTCCAGACTTTCCAGATTGGATGTCCATCGCTGATGGAATGATTCTGTTCGGCGGCAGGCATAACCAACTCCTCGTGACTAAGCGGTTGTGTTGAAAGGTCAGTCGCGGTGGCGTTTGGAGGTCACAAATTTATATCCAGCTTGTCGGTGGCATGGTGCACGAACAACATGACCACAAGTCCGAGTGTCAGGAAAAAGAGGATCACCGATAACCACGGCAGATGTCGCAGCATCGAAATCAACAAAAAAAACAAGCACAAGAAAATCCCTGCGGCGATCATGACCAATGGTCTCCTTGGATGAGTTCCATGAATCGAGTGGGTCCACAGCAATTGGGTCCACTGATCCATTGGGACCCCTGATTAGATACACAGCTAATTAGGTCCACAGCGCTTGAGGCTGCGTATTGTAACCGGCGAACCACCATAGTGCTGGACCAATTTGAACCACCACGTCGCCAATAGCGTGCTTTTTTATTTTCCGCCAACCGCCTTCCGGAAAGGGCTCCGCGACAGGCTTTATGCCATCCGGTTCGCCCTGCAGTAGGCTACGTTTTTTCGGCAAAAGTGAGACACTTCAAAACCGCCTGTTACCGCAAGCCCTGGCGTTCCCCAAATCATCCAACCTGCGCGCAAAACCATATCGCCTGAAAAGGCAAACAAAGATCTCTGCCGCAGGAAAGGGACGCAGAATCAGACCTGGCCGACCAAGCAGGCCAATACCCACCACAACCAGACGCCGAAGTTGCCGACAGAGAGCATCGCAAACCGGTTGTGATGGTAGCTCGGTGAACTACGCGGGGCGAACGTTCTCAGCACGGGGCCCCTTGGGGCCTTGCCCCTCTTCATATTCAACCGATTGCCCCTCGTGCAGCGACTCGATTGTGGTGCCTACCAGGGCCGAATGGTGAAAGAAGAGTTCGGTTCCATTACTATCAATGAACCCGAAGCCTTTTTCTGATATTAACTTTTTGACGATACCTTGTGGCATTTGATTTTCCTCCCAGAGTAAAATTATAGAACCGGCTGATTCTCTTTTTGGTTGTGAAGCACCACCATCTCGCCTTCGTTGCAGTCGCTCCAATTATTGACTTGTCCTTTGCCCCTACTTTGTACTCGCTCTACTTAACGGACACCAGCGGTCCGGTGGCGTCCTTTTCCACGGCGTGAACTGCCAGATTGCTTGGAGCCCGTCGACGGCTTTGAACCACCGGCTCCCTGGTGAGCTGACTTGTGGCGGGCTGACTTATGCCGGGTGCGCCGCCTGGCGGGACGTTTCGCCTCGCCAGAAGCGGCCTCGTGGGGGCTCTTACCGAATTCACGAGTCTCGGTTTCAGTTGTCTTTTTTTGACCACTGCCACGCGTGTCCGCACGCGATTGCAAAGAGCCCGACACGACTGACAACGTCTCTACGGGCATGGTTTTTCCGATCAACTTTTCAACCATATTGAGCAGGCGCCGTTCGTCATGGCCGCAAAATGAGATCGCTTGCCCCGAAGCGCCCGCCCGCGCCGTGCGCCCAATACGATGAACGTACGTTTCGGGAACGTCCGGCAAATCGTAGTTAATGACATGGGAGACGTCCGAAAAATCGAGTCCCCGGGCCGCGAGATCGGTGGCAACCAGCACAGGAGGATGCTCGGAATGGAATTCGCGAATCACCGATTTTCGTTTTGCCTGGCTTTTATTTCCATGAATTGCCATGGCCCGAATCCCGTCCCGCTGCAGACAACGGGCAATCTTGTCAGCCCGCCGCTTGGTACGGGAAAAGACGATGGTCTTTGTCTGGTGAGTTTCCTGGAGATACCGCGTGAGGGCGGCTGTCTTGTGGTTGGGCTCGACGAAATAAACGGCTTGCGATACGAGCTCTGGCGGAGTGGCAACGGGACCGACTTGCACCTCAAATGGACGACGCAACCATTGTGCTGCGACCTTGCGAACCTCCGGCGGCATGGTTGCAGAAAACATTAGTGTTTGACGGCGCTCAGGTACTTGCCCAACAATTTTTTTCAGGTCGTGAATAAAGCCCATGTCGAGCATCAGGTCGGCTTCGTCAAGAATCAGGATTTCCACAGAGCCGAGTTTGACGAATCCCTGCCCAATCAGATCCAGAAGACGACCTGGTGTTGCAACGAGAATGTCGATGCCGGCCTGCAAAGCGCGGACTTGCGGCCCCTGTCGGACTCCACCAAAAATAACGGCGTGGCGCAATGCGGTAAATCGTCCATAGGTCGTCAAGCTCTCGCCGATTTGTCCGGCCAGTTCGCGCGTGGGTGCCAGGACAAGAGTGCGAATGACCCGTCGACCTGACCGCTGACGCCGACGTGCTGCACCCGTTGGTGCGACAGCCGCGGTCATTAAGTGCTGGAACATCGGCAGCGCAAAAGCTGCCGTCTTACCGGTTCCCGTCTGGGCACAACCAAGCAGGTCGCGCCCCTTGAGAACCTGGGGAATGGCTTTCTGCTGAATAGGAGTGGCCTGATCGTGGCCTGCAGCCTGAAGACTTCGGAGCAAAGGCTCGCAGAGCGAGAGGCTTTCAAACTTCATAAAAGGTGCTTACTTTCAATACAAGAAAAAGTCGTGTCGAGTAGCCCTGAAAAGTGGCAACCCGGTGTTACCTGTCAGCTTACCACGGTCAGAACAGGATAAACCGACTGACTTTGGCATCGTTCAACAAGGGGAAACACTCCCGTAGGCTGACAGCAATATGATTCAGGAACAAGAGAATCCGTCGCGGTCGAAAACAAAATAACTGGAACACACAGGCCACTCTCCTGGCCGATGAGGCGTCCAGATGGCCGTGGCCAATAAGGTATTCAGGTGGCCGCGGTCTCGAAGTCGAATGAACACGATACCTAGCGTGAAGAATAGGTGATCGGTCTCGCGCCTAACATCGCCCTCCAGCCTAACACTCGTGTGTGCCACGTCAACCCTTTATCCCGGACGGCAACCCTTATTCCCTCAATTCTTATCGGATACCTGACAAACTTACCGCACTGCATTTTCGGATCTTTCGACAAACTGGCGCGCCACATCCCGACGATTTTCGGCAACCCGTTTCGGCAGCCATGAGGTATACGGGCTTTTTTCCGACAAGTGGGATTCTCTCAAAAATCCTGGACCGGACGGAAGCAACTATTACTCACCAGCAGTACCCTCAAGGGTCCAACATAAAGTCGTAACGCGACAAAGTCTTGGGGGCGATACCACAGGTCGCTGTCCTGGGCAAATGGTGAACACGGCCAAAGGGAGCAGGCACCCTACCGTAGCGACTAAGGTGGCCGCTGGATTCTCACGTCTCTTTACAGTGGCAAAGCAGGATACCGCGTGCAGCGGGTGGCATTCCCACAGACGGTCGGGCACTGGCGAGGCGGTGTGGACGGCAACCAGGACAGACCGGCAGATACCAGAAACAACCGCAGTGCCTGGCGAGTGGGATCGGCACCATCCCACTCGCCAGTTCCGATCCCCTGTTTCTTTCTGGTTTGGTGTCCTCCCCCGGAACCCACCACCCAAAACGGCCGTTGCCGGCAGCGGACTCCACTATACATGGCAACGAATTGCGGGTAGAACAGGGTGTAGTCGGTTGTGATCGCCTATCGGCACCGGTTCTTACGAAACTGGTCTACCGGAGCTCTTTCATCCGTCCCCCGGTTGGCTCTTGCGTCAGCCCCCTTCCTCTTTGGCCTTGGAAAGTGAAATTTTGGGCCATCAGTCCTGCACACAGGAGATCTCCGGTGGGAACAAAACTATATTGCGGAAACTTGAGCTACAACGTTTCGAGTTCCGAGTTGGAAGAGCTGTTTTCGCAGTTCGGTTCGGTCGCGAGTGCGGATGTCGTTGCAGATCGCAACACGGGCCGCAGTAAAGGTTTTGGCTTCGTCGAAATGGCCACCGAAGCTGAGGCGCAAGCAGCCATCAGCGGACTGAATGAAACCGAACATGAAGGCCGGCCACTGACCGTGAACGAAGCCAAACCGCGCGAGAGTCGAGGCGGCGGCGGCTACGGTGGCGGTCGAGGTGGTGGTGGCTACGGTGGTGGCGGCCGTTACTAAACGGACGGTGGTGCGCAGTGCTCTCGTTACTAAAGCCACTAGCTGGGTGTGCATGAAACACCTTGGGACACAAACCATACGCTTGCGAAGAAGACAAACTGAAAGACAAATACCTCAACGAGAAAGATACCCATGGGAAATAATCAAAACACCGTCGAGAAACGTCGTCGAGAAATGGAAAAGAAGAGGAAAGCAGAGGAAAAGAGGGAGCAGCGTCGCAGAAAGAAGGAACAAACCGTCGATCAAACCGTCGATCAAACCGTGACGGATACCACCTCGGCAACGGACAATTGACGTGGCAAATCACAGCAAACTTGTCACGCTTGGCAACCTTTAACTGCGTGTGGGAGTGGAAATCTTGCTATCTAAATCTGAACAACGCGTGTTACGCACCTTCCGACAATTCCTGATGACTCCAGGTCAAATGCTGTGCTTCTCCGGCCCCAATCTTGAACAGGACGAAGCAACACTGGATCTCTTAACCGAAAGAGAACTGCTGATCAAGGAAAAGTTCAAAGGCGGGTATTCTCTCACGCCCGCAGGCTTTGAGTCCATGAACGATTGCGAATTATGCGCAGACGGAACAGCCTGAAATCGATCACCACGTAATTCTTTAAACGGCTGCATTGCGCAGCTGTAATGATCGGTGTTGTCGATGAGTAAAGCAGCATACGCATCGACCCGGTGCAGGCCGCATGACAGAGGCAAATCCCGGCACCAACATCTGGCCGGCTATTAACAATGGACGGATCGACGCAGAGTTTTACCACAGAATAGTGGCTGAACCGCCTGCTGCGACAAGCGGTACTCTTTCAAGAAACGATCCGACGGCACCGGAAGCCTCTGGCCGCAGCCCCCAGAGAAGAAATTGTGCTGCCACAAAGCAACCGAAAACCGCTTTCGATTGCTTTACGCCATTCTATCCCGACTTTCTGTATGCGAAATCGACATCCGCAACAGCGGCGGGTTCGGAATCGTTTTCTATCTCAAAGAACGCTTCGTTCTGCAATTCAAACCAGCCGGCAATCCACTTTGACGGAAAAGCTTCAACCCGGGTGTTGTAATCGCGAACCGTACCATTGTAGTAACGGCAGGTCTTTTGTAAGGCGTCTTCGATCTCCGAGAGTTCCTGCTGCAATTTCAGAAAGTTGGCATCGGCGTTTAGCTCGGGATAATTTTTGGCCACAGAAAACAGGTTTTGCAGCGCACCGGACAACGCGATTTCATCGCGCTGCTTGTCGTGTACCGACCAATCCCCCACCGCCCAGGTTCTCAGACGGGTTATATCCTCAAGCACAACGTGCTTGAAATCGGCATACCCCTTGATGGTCTTCACAAGACTCGAAACCAGGTTATGGCGGCGTTTTAATTGAGCGTCGACACCACTGAATCCGTCATGTACAAGGATTCGCTTTTCAATCAGGTTATTGTAGATGGAGATGATACCAACAACCGGAATCACCACTCCCACCACGACCACCATTAGCAAAAACGCACTCACGCAATTGTCCTCCTGACAGATTCCATGTAAGACCGCAGCCCTATTCTACCATTGGTCCTAATCGCGGAAAGAGGGATCGCGGAAAGAGGGAACGCGAAAGAGGGTGGGTCAAATCCATCCATTCCGTGGTAGCACTCCGATCCAACTCGAAAAATACCCTGTCTTTTTACTGGGCAAGAACGTACGCATCCACCTCAAAGGGTGCCCCCTCGGCCATCACCCCGGGGCAGCGTTTTCAGTCGCCAAGCCAATGCTGCAAGACATAAAGCAGCAGAAATCCGGCAAAGAAAAAAGCGGGAGTGATGCCGCGGTCTTCCCCCTGGTGGGCCTCGACCAGGAGTTCTTCAACCACCAGGTAGAGCAGCGCAGCGGTTGCAAAGGAGAGCGTTCCCACCAGTAGCGCGCCATCGAGTTGGACCGAGAAAAAGCGGGCAGTCAATACACCTGTAACAACCAGCACCGCCAGAAGGAAAGGCACCAGAAGCATTTCTCTTCGCCCTGCCCTTCGTGTACGGAGCGTCGAGCAGGTCGAGAGCGCGAGAAAAAACGCTTCGATCGTGAGCGCAAGCGCGATGAGTACACCCCGCTTGGCACCGAGGGTCAATGCCGTTCCCACCAGCAAGCCGTCAACGAACAGGTCGACCCCAACGGCGAAGATAAGCCCTGAACTGCCACCTACCTGTCCTTGGGATGATTCGGCCCGCTGGGTGATCTTCCCAATCGCAAGCATAAACAGGACGCCTACAACAAACCCTGTAACCACCGCAACAAAATGGGGAGTGCTGACCAGATCGCCCATCAATTCGACCGCCACGGCACTCAACACCAAACCTGCTGTAAAATGCTGAACCGCGGCAAGCGTCACCGAGGTTGGTTGCCAAAACCGGACCACCAAGGCACCTGCCAGGACCGACAAGGCAGGCAGCAGCAGGCAAATCAGCAGTGAAACGGAGTACGACATAGCCACTCGGGTCGGATCAATTTCGGGGTTGAGATCACCTCGCTGGAGCGTTTATGTTATCCTCTTCTGGCCGCAAGACAAACTTGGAAGTTAACCAACAATGAAAAATGAAAAAGCCCGTCGCGTGTGGATTTTTGTTTCGGCATATGGTGTCGTATTTGCTTTTCTCTCCTGGTTTCACGAGGCGATTTTGGCCGGGGATTCGATCCTCTGGAAAGGCCCTCTGGCCTTAGTGCTAGGCTTTATCGTGTTTCGCATTTTTGTCGACCGAATTTAAGTCGTCCAACGAACAGCGCCTTTGAAACTGGGATCTTTCCTCCCCATCTACAGCGATGGTGACGAGTGGCAGCCAGAGTCGCAGGCGCGGCGCAAATGCGTTTCCATGGCGTACGTCCATGAAAACTACCGCTCACAAAACTGAACCTCGCGCCATCGCAATCTGGCATTGAGGTGCAAGTGTAGTCATCGCCCGCTTCGGTCTCTTTTGTGGCCCATCAGGTTGCCAGTATTAGCCGTGGCCGATGTCTACGCCGGCCCCGTTTGCTCGATCATCTGCCCCATAAGCATCAGAACCGAGCGGACAGACTCCCGATTCAGAGGTTTGTCCTTGTTCGTCGCGATGTCATGTCCGATGACGGTACATCCCAGGTGGCTCAATTGGACACGTATGGCCATCAGCATCTTCTGGCCATGACCACCACTGTGGGTTGCCAACATCGCGGGTTTGCCATTAAAGAGCCGCCGAAAATCAGAAGTCTTGCGCGATACCCAGGCAAGCGTATTGGTGAACACAGGCGGAATCGAGCCGTTGTACTCGGGAGAACAAATTGCCAGACCACGAGCCTCAGCAAACAAAGGTTCTACGAGGTCAAGTGCTGCCGGGCGTCCCTTTTTTTTCTCCCTGGCTGGCGTGAAAAGCGGCAGATCGATGGTCGTCAAATCGAGAATTTTCGCATCGATATTCAAATCCTCTGCCACCGAGAGGAGAGTTTGAGCAAGCTGGAGGTTGTGACCGTTGCTGGCAGTACAAATAAGTAACATGGGATGCGTTTCTTCAGGGGTTTGCCCCATGCTAGTCCCATATTGTGGCCGGGACAAGTCAACACCGTATTGGAAAGCAACGCCAGCATGTTGATTATTGCCAACGCGATGACAACACCGATTCCGACAATTGCTATGCCAGCCAGGAACGCTGATCCTTGCTTTCTCTTCAACAAGCCCGGCCTTCCAGTAATGCCATGAGCACCAACTCCCAAAACAGGAGCGTTAGTATCGGAAAAAGTATGATTTTCCACAAAGCGACGGTGGTAAACGGATTGATGTTCAGCGAATTACATTCTCTGGGATTCGACTCCAGTGCCGGAACGCTTTCCCAGGGCTACCAGGCATCCGTCAACACTCGCGGTCTGCTGTTTATCGAAAGTGACGATCCGACGATTGGAATGGTTTGCGTGATTCCGATTGGTATTACGGAGATCTCGTCGGTATCTCTGACAGTAAAGCCGGGCCAGAAGGTGAAAAAAGGGCAGGACGTGGGTCGTTTCAGTTATGGCGGTTCGACCCTGTGCCCTGTGTTTCAACCCGGGGCCATTAATCGTTACCATGTGATGAAATCCGGCACGACCGGTGATCCAGACAAGGGACCAAAGATCAAAGTTAACGCCGAAATCGCCCAAGCCAATTGACCGAATCGCAGTTGGGAAAGAATCGCTTTGTTCCAATCAACGAACGAAGCACCATGGACACTTCCATTTTCTCTCCCATCTTCTACACCCGGCTTGCGAGTAGGGACTCAGAGGTGTCGGCTGGACTTGCAGACACCCAATATTTTCAACTCCCAGTTTGTTGACGGTCCCGTTTTAATTGTTTTGTAAACAACGAGGGGCGACCAATCTACTAACCAACCTCCACGGTAGGTAGCAGTGTTTAAATCAGCATTGGTTTCTTTCATGTTGTATCGTTCTGGTTAATATCGCAAAACGATTAACACGGGAGTCTGTTCACCCAGGTCATGGCTG
Source organism: Pirellulales bacterium (assembly GCA_022448345.1). Classification (GTDB taxonomy): domain Bacteria; phylum Planctomycetota; class Planctomycetia; order Pirellulales; family Lacipirellulaceae; genus JAKVCB01. The sequence continues at coordinate 2,713 of JAKVCB010000019.1, read as the reverse complement.
CCAGGCTCTTCACTTCATGATTTCCCTCAGGTAGACCGGGCGTCCTTCCTTGACCGACTTCCGACCAGCGTCTACGACCGCTATTTTTTCGCGCAGCGAATCATAGGAGACTGTTTGCTTGCCGGTACGCAGCATCTGGCGGAACATTTTCACAATGACTTCACCACCGGCCAGAAACTCCGGGTCACCAATGGCGGGTGAGTGGATCCCCCCCTGTTTGCTGTAGGCAGACGCATAGAAATTGCACCGTTCCGGAAACGTGTCGATGGACGTATTCATAACCAGCCCGTCCCGGCCATCCTTGTAGTGCATGTTCAGAAACGTCATCGGGGCTGTTGGTTTGCCATCTTTCAGTATTATCGACTTTGGACTATTGAGTTCCGGAGGAAGGTTTCCATCCAGCGCCGTGTGCCCCATGGCCTGTACCCACTCCACGCCATCACCCAACAGGTTACGAATCAACGCAATACCATGGATCACGCCAGCCAGTCCGGCCCCCCCCACCCCTTTGGCTACGACCAGGTTGACCGGGTTAATCTCATTAAAGCGATTCCGGAAAAGCTTGGCCGTCGGATTGTATTCCAAAAGTGAGCAAGACATGACAATGGTCCGGTTCTTCCTGGCCAGATCAATCAGCTTGCACGCGTCCTTGTAGTTCACCCCAAATGGCTTGTCGACAAACGCCGGTATACCTTTCTCAAGAAACGGGCGGGCCAACCTGATGTGATCGTGCCCGTCACCGCTGCAATCGGCGATGAATACCGCATCAACATCCTCGGTCGCTTCGCGCAACGTGCGACAGGGCGTCGGAACATCGAGAAAGGTATGCGCAAAATCCTGGGCGCGCTGGTAGTCTGCATCCCAGCACTTGGTGATTTCGAATCCTGGCACCACGGGCGTCCGCAATCGGTCAGCCCACTTTACTTCACAAAAATAGTAATAACACTCATGGTCGTGTTGCTCGAGCAGCAGCGGATCGCACTTCGAGAGAAATGGACCGTACCAGTAACCATGGGTGTCACAGCGCAGTAGTGCCAGCCGGATCTTTTTTGCCATCGGAAATTTCCTTGGTTTGATTTCGGAATTTATTTGCTGCCACTGTTGTCGACAATCCTCAAAAGTTTCCAACCGTAGGCCGGTAACGTGTTGCTGAGTGTGGCAGATTGTCCTGTCATTGCATCGACGATGGTTGCCTTACTCTCCGCAATTCCCAGGCCACGCCACGCCAACTGCAGGTCGATCTTTGCCCGCTTCCTGTTAAGATTGGAAACGACCACCAGCACACCATTTTTTTCGTGCCTGTATAAACTGGAAAACCCCCCATCAGAAATTGATTTCACAAATTTTCCGTTGCGCCAATAAGGCAACCACTCGGCACTTTTGCGATCAAACGCTTCCATTGTTTTCCAGATCTTCCCGGTCAACTCAAGATCTTCTTCCAGGACAACCGGTCGCAAGGGCACATCATGCAACAGACCGATCGACCAGGCCTGTTTGAAACTGAATCCGGTACCGTAGCAAAGAAACTCCGCGGGCACTCCCCATTGATGCCCCATGAATTCCGCCCGAAACGTATCCAGTGGCAGCAAGTCGGCCGCGGTCTCCATCCCCTTGACAGCCTGAAACTGTTCGCCGTCCCAGTAGCCGGTCCCCCACCCCATGGTGGGAGTGACCATGCAGGTAGAATTGTGCAGGTTGATTTGCGCTTGTGGATGACGCTGCTTGACCTCGTTATAAATGCGCCGCATCGCGCTGCGGACGGAAAAGATCGAGTAGGTCTGTCCAATCATTCCGCCCGGGTGGCGGGTTCCACAACCATGGTTCGTGTTGCAACACCCAAATGGATAGGAAGTCCCGTCGAGATACACACCGTCAATACCAAACTGGTCCATCGTCCGAGAAATGGCATCGACCACAAAGTTCTGCCACACACCACCAAGACAAACAATCCATGCAGACTGGCCCGGCTGGGGGGGCTCGTGATAAAGGGGATAACCCGACTTGGGAAGCACCACGTTTTCAGAACCAAAGTCGCGATACTCCGGCGCCAGGTCAGAAATCAAAAAACTGTAGTACAACAGGATCTTCAGCCCACGAGCATGGCAATCATCGACGACTTTTTGTACCCGTTTTGCATCGGTTGGCATCCAATGGCCTTCGACATCGGTCCACTGCTCGTGGATCACGACCGTACGGGCACCGGCAGCTTCCAACCGGTCTAAAACCTCTTTTTTTAATACCAGTGGTTTCTCCTGGCCGGTCGTATTAGTCCCAACATGTGCCAGGCGGTAATCCCAAATATCCTTATCCATCGATTTGACAGGGGTCGCCTGTAACCCAAAGGTATACTTGAGCCCGTTAAATACCTCGACCGGTTTGTCGCCGATCGCACCATCCCGCACCGCAGCCGCTTCGAGTTCTGGCGTTGCGAGCCAATCCGCGGGCCGCTCTGACGCCGAACGCAGGGTTAATCGCTGAGAAATCAAGTGCAGTCGCAGGGTTACATGACGGCTTCCAGGCTTGATCTCCGTCACGATACCATCAGCGGGTGGATACCAACCGCGGTCGGACTCACTGAACCATGCCAGGCCCCGCTGGTCGTCACCGATCCAGATGTAAGGCCGGAAACCCAACCGTTGTGGCTCGTCTGGCATCGCCCCGGCATTTTTGGCATTCCCCCAAATTCCCGGAAAGTGATAGAGATACTCGGCGG
>JAKVCB010000189.1 GCA_022448345.1 Pirellulales bacterium | reverse complement strand
TCTATCAGCATTTGGCGTGCCCCACCCTGCAGGATCCGATACGAAACGCTGTCGACCTGGCTGGAAAAATCTTCTTCCAGAATGTTCACCTCTTGTTCAGGGCACTCAAAGGGCACCGCAACCATCGCCTTGATGTTGCGACAGACCCCGCCTCGAGAAGTGACTTTAGCCCCCACGCGGTAATGAATCGGTTCGGGCTCACCAAAGCGAACGCCAAACTCCGGGGCCTCTTCTTCGGCAATCTGACCTGCTGCCGAGGCCACCAATGCCAGCACAAAAAAAATGGCAATGCGAGACGTGTAACGCATGGTGACAAGTGTTCCAGAAAAAGGAAGGTTCTTCATTCATTGTAGCTCGATTTTTCCGTGACCGGCGGAAAAATCCAAGCCTCCGCTGCAAGGTTCAAAGTGAACGACCACCTTGAAGTCGTACTTCCTTTGAAGGGACAGGCCTCACGGGCCCACCGCGCAATGACAAACCCCACACGACTGCGTCAGGACTGCACAATCGTGTGGGGCAGAGTCATCAAGGTTGACCCAACATGAGGCCAACCTTGGTTGGTACACTTTGGCTGCTCGAATCGGGGGAGGGCGATTTTTTCGCGCAGCGCCCGAAGCGTACCCTTGGGGTGTTACTGGTGAATCGTTACTCGTCGATAGGGGTAGGGTCTAGTTCCTTGGTTAAAGGTGCGGCCGCAGGGGTTCCTTCATAGACAGTACCAACCTCGCTGTTGGTCATTCCTGAGGGGCAATTGCATCCGACAGGAGATCCGGAATCGTAAAATACACTGGGACCACAACCACTGGGGGTACAACCACAGGGATCACAACCATAACCTGGGGGATAACAACTACTGGGGTAACAGGTTTGACAGCTGTCGATCACATACGGCACGCACTGCTGCGGGATACACTGCTGCGGGATCACGACTTGTTGGGGGACGCACTGCTGGGGCATCACGACTTGTTGAGGAACCATTGCCGGTACTTGTTGGGGCACCATTGCCGGCGGAGCAGCAACCACGGGAACCGGGGCGGCAACAGCTTGCGGAGGACCTGCAGCATAGGTCGCTGCCGGAGCGGCCACTGCAGCCATGTTCTGGTTGCAATAGGCACCTCGAAAACACCAGTCACGCACTCTCTTGCAACAATTGCAGGTTGCAAAATTGGCACATTCCGTGCAACTGGTGCATCCCGACATGCTGGTCGCCAGTATCATTACGGCCAATAAAACCAGCAATTTCTTCATTGTTCTATCTCCACGGGAGGGGACCACAGCGCGTTGGGCAACTGCTTCGTTGGAGGGAATCTACTTTGTCGGAGGGATCTGAGTATTACCCAGATATAACAGGTAGGTTGGTTGGCTCATCTCCCCGGGGGGACAGAGCGGCGGGCCAGAGAACTCTACCCCACCTCTGGCGATGTGCAAATTCAACACGATAATTTTTTTCAACATCGGGCCGACTCGAACGTTGAAAAGGTGCTAATATTTTGCATACAGGCGTACAGACTTTGCCACACATCGCCAAAACTGTACGATCCCACCCAATTCGACGGCCAATCCAGCCCCATGCGCTGGCCCAACCGTCCCTTCCTACAAGCGTCCTCCCTCAAATAGTATGAGACTTTGAGTCATGACGACCCGCATAGTCCCACCGGACGACCCCTATCCCTACAACGCGCAGCAGCAAAAGAACCTCAGAAACCCGATGTTGCGACAACCGGTTCTTTGGGTTGCACTTTTCACGCTTCTGCTTTCGATCCGCCACACCGCCTTGGGAACTGCTGTTCCGCAGCGCGAAGAAGCGGTCTCTCCAGCCCAGACCCCAGCCGAAAGTCCAGCCACCATTGGCGGGGTTCGCGTCGACGACGAAATTGTGCTGATCAGTTCCCGGCCTGTTGGGTGCTCATGCGACCCAGACACGTTGATGTCAGGCCTCAAATGCCAACGCTGCGTGGTTTCCGCAGAGAGTTGCCGACAACATTGGGACGACGTCGATCTGCTGGAAGTGCTTCAGGAAAATAATCCTGCGGTTCGGACAGTTGTGTTTGTCCACGGCAATCAAATTTCGGCGGGACAAGACAAACAACAAGGCTTGACCGTCTATCGCCGCATGATGCGTTGTGCAGATGCAAATCGCCCAATTCGATTCATTATTTTTTCCTGGCCTTCGGCTAAAATCAGCGGTCCCCTGCGGGATGTCCGCGTCAAAGCAGCCCGCACCCGCCCGGTCGGTTGCCAGTTGGCCTGGGTTTTGGACCAAATCCCCGGCGACGTGCCACTGGGGCTGATCGGCTATAGCTTTGGCGCCCGCGTGGTCACCGGAGCACTCCACCTGCTGGGTGGTGGAAACTTGGGCGGACTTACTTTAGCAGAACGAGCCCATCCAGAGCGTACTCCCGTAAGAGTCGTGCTGATCGCAGCAGCCAGCAATGCAAACTGGCTAGGTCCAGGACGGTACCACGGTCAGGCAATGACTCAAATCGACAAAATGCTGTCTCTCAACAACCGATCCGACATTGCAATGCGTTGGTATGGCCTTTCGACCCGTAATGGGAACCCTCAAGCAATGGGACTTTGTGGTCCTACCTGCCTTGGGCCCCAGCGGCAGAAAGTCCACAATCGCGACGTCAGCCGTTATGTCGGTTCCAGTCACGACGAATATTGTTATCTGTCCGTACCTGGTGTCTCCTGTCAGTTGTGGAACTATACAACCTGGGCAGAATAAACCCGTAGCCAGATGTACCTGTTCGAGCGGGAAGAGGCTTCCATTTCAATGGTCCTACTGCAACCCGGCAACGATTCACAATTGCCCACTGGCAGAGATCAAGCGGTCATCCCATACTGGACAGGATGATTGCAGAAGTCGCGTATCTGAATGGCGCCTGGATCCCAGGGGACAAACTGACCCTCCCCATTGATGACCTTGGCTTTACACTGGGCACCACCGTTGTCGAGCGACTCCGCACGTTCCACGGCAAGCCTTTTCGGCAACAAGCACATCTGGAAAGAATGCGACGATCGCTGGAGATTGTCGGGATTGAAGCCTCTGAAGTAATCAACGCTTTGGAGGAAATTATCGCCGAATGTGCACATCGCAATTGCCCTCATTTAGACAAGGCTGATGACCTGGCGATCATCGCATTGGTCACACCTTCGCCCCTTGGCAACCAACCTGCAACGGTCTGCGTGTATGCGGAGCCGTTGCAATTTAGCACCTGGGCCGACGCTTTCTCTACAGGTGTGTCAGCATGGATTAGCGACGTACGTCAGGTTCCCACCAACTGCTGGCCTGCAGAATTAAAATGCCGCAGCCGCATGCACTACTTCCTGGCCGATCTGGCTGTCCGAAAGCAAGCCCCCGGCAATCGAGCCATCATGCTTGATCAAGAGGGCTACATCGCAGAATCCACAAACGCCAACCTCCTGATTTATAACCCACTCGAAGGACTGATCTCTCCGCCACGTGACCGGATTCTTCAAGGGGTCACCCTGGCGGTGATTGAGGAACTGGCCGCCGCCGAAGGTCTTCCCGTTCGCGAGCAACTCTTTACGCCAGAGGAATTATGCGCAGCGGATGAAGTCTTACTTTTAAGCACATCCATTTGCCTGTTGCCAGTGACCCGCTGCAACGACCAACCTATCGGCACCGGAACCCCGGGCAAGGTGTATCGCCAGTTGCTAGCCGCCTGGAATGACCTGGTCGGCATGGACATTGTCACTCAGGCAGAACGCTTCGCGACGCGACCGGCTACTTAAAGCTAGTCCTTTTGCCGCCGTGCCGGGCTGACCCTGTTGAATGGAGCTTGGCTCCCGCGGAGGTCGCACAGCCGGGCTTTGGTTGGGTGCTGACGTTTACCAACAAGTGGCAGGCCCATTCGCGATTTTGGAGAACGTATATTTCTTCTGCGCGTAGAACTTCGTTTTCTGGACATGCCCGGTGAAGCCACCGTTTTGACAAAAGTCCAAAAACTGGTCTGGCCACCACCGGAGGCGAAACTTACGCTGGCGTCGTGTGTTCAGCCTGATTTCGTGTGTTTATCAAAACAACGTTTATCCAAACAGCATTCCTTAAAACAGCGGACCCGTTAACAGCCGTTGCCATGATCAGCCCCTTGCGACGTGCCTTGGGTCTGGCTCCGAAAAAAAATGGTCATGCCAAACGCACAACATTCCCCGGTCTCAAACGGCGAACCTCTTTCGGTGACAACGCCAGACACGAAACGTGAGGACACCCACGAACCGACTGCGTGGTACCGATCGACCTTCTTGCTGGGAATCACTGGCAGCTTGATGTTGTGGCTGGCATTTCCACCCGTCGCGTGGGGATGGCTCGCCTGGCTTGCGCCGGTTCCGTGGCTGATCGTGATTCGCCGCCAATCACCTGGAAAAAGACCTTACCGTGCACTCTACGTTGCGGGACTGATATTTTGGTTGGCGGCGCTCCAATGGTTGCGTCTTCCCCATCCGGCAACCTGCATTGGCTGGTTTGCTTTGTCCGCCTATCTGGCTTGCTATCTTCCTGTTTTTGTAGGGCTGACACGGGTAGGCATTCACCTCATCCGACTGCCACTCTGGATTGGCGCGCCGGTCGTGTGGACAGGATTGGAACTTCTAAGAGCGCACCTGTTGACAGGGTTTTTACTGGCTGCTTTGGGGCATACGCAGGTGCAATGGCCAACCGTACTGCAGATCAGCGACACGTTTGGCGGTTATGGTGTGAGTTTCCTGATCATGCTTGTTGCTGCGGCAATCACCACCACCATTCCTCAAAGCTGGTGCGAGCCAATACGACCGCTGAGCTCGCCAACGGAAACATCCCGGATAAAGCCTCTTGTCCCACTCGGCATCGCTGGCGTAATGGTGATCGTCACGATTTGGTATGGGCATTGGCGCATTGCTCAACTGGCAAAGATACAAGCGGCACCCGGCGAAAAAACTTCTCCCTACGTGGCACTCATCCAGGGCAACAGCCTGGCCACGTGGAAATACGAACCGCAGAGGCAGCAGCAAATCATGGCCGAATATACCAGCCTCTCTAAACAGGCCGTTCGTAAAGCAAACCAACAGGAGCAAGGCCAGGCGCTGGACCTGATTATTTGGCCAGAAACCATGTTTCGCACGTCGCTTGTTTCGGCGGACGACGGGTTCACGCTGCCTGCTGAAACGGGTGTGACGATCGAGGAAGTGCAAACCTATGCGACTCGTGAACTGTCTGCACTGACCAACCATTTGCAAACCGCCGTGTTGGCTGGAATTGACCGGCGGCACCTTGTTGCCTCGTCAGGTGAGCAGGAAACGTCATTTCCCGACTTCAACGCCTACAATTCCGTGGTGCTCGCCGATAAAAATGGAAATTTGCTCGGTACCTATGACAAAGTGCACCGGGTGATGTTCGGAGAATACGTGCCGTTGGTCGGAATCGTTCCTTTTTTCGACCGGATCGCAGCGGTTACCGGGGGTATTGAAGCAGGTGCGGGCCCCGTTGCGATCACCCTCGACGGAATTCGTTACGCACCCACGATCTGTTATGAAACGGTTATCCCTCACGTCATCCGTCGCCACACAGCAGAGTTGACCGCGGCAGGACAAAAACCAGATGTGCTGGTCAATCTCACCAACGACGCCTGGTATTGGGGGTCCAGTGCACTGGATATGCACCTGAATTGTGGCATATTCCGGGCCATCGAATGCCGCACGCCGCTGGCGATTGCCGCCAATGGCGGACTTTCAGCCTGCATCGATAGCTGCGGCCAGGTGCTTGCGCAAAGCCCTCGACAAGCCACAGACGTCCTCCTCACCAAAGTGCCCCTTGATCCCCGCTCGGCCCTCTACACGACCACCGGCGACTGGTTCTCGGGAATCTGTTTGGTAGGCTGTATGGGGCTGGCTCTGGTGGGCTGTGGGCGCTGGCTGTCACGTTTTCGGTGACCCCGATTTCTTCCCGCCACCCGGCTTGCGAACTCCCACCCACAACTCATAATCCCATCCCTCTCGGAACCTCCGAACTCCACAAGCTGTTTGTTAAAAGTTAACTGTCGTCGGCCCGTTTCGTCCTGGAATTCGTCACTCCTATGCCAGTCGTATTGCAACTTGAAGACGCACATCTGCGCTACGGCGAGCAACATTTGCTCGAGGGAGCAAGTTGTGCGCTAGCCGATGATCAAAAGATAGGCCTGATTGGATCCAATGGTGCCGGAAAATCCACACTCTGCCGTGTTCTCCTGGGAGATGAACAGCTTGATGGCGGCGAAGTACTCCGCGGCAAGAAGCTGCGGTTGGGTTACCTGCGGCAACATGATCCATTCGAACCAGGAGAAACGGTTCTTGAGTTTTTGATGCGTGACAGCAAACAGCCTGACTGGCGATGTGGAGAAGTTGCCTGGAGGTTTCA
>JAKVCB010000188.1 GCA_022448345.1 Pirellulales bacterium | reverse complement strand
GTATGGAAACTCCGACGTCGTCAGCAAAACCGTCCCAGTTGGAAATAGAAGTTTCCTCATCAGCCACGTACCATACCTCACGAAAGTCTCGCGGAGTCAGGTTGGTGATGTAGACAACTGCGTCGGCAAGGTCGGGATTGTCATGTGCAGAACAGACTGGCGAAAATGCATGCGTACTATCGTGAGCCAGGATTTCATCGGAAGGAAAGATTGCCCTGTCACCGATTTCGTCGACATTGGTGGGAATCATGAGAGGATCACAGTGAACGGAATCATCGATATGCACGACCTGGGCAGGTGAAGCCAGTAGGGTGGCTGGAGAAAAAAGGGTTATGATGGCGGTGGTGGCAAACATTGCGATCGAAGTTCGAAACAACATATCGACTTCCCTTCCTTAAAAAGACTGGAGACATTTTTTGACGAAACAGAATGCGAAAATTCATCAGCAACTTCCCAATGAACGGATTGCGTTGGTAAATCGTTTTCGCGAAAGACAGCAGCGACGGTGTCAGATCACGACAGTCGATTCAGCAACGCATCGCCACCAACCGATCCCCGAGGTGATCGCCGATTGAATTTTGGAAAGTGTTTGTTTATGTGACCAAGGTAAGGGGCGAGCACCGCAGTGGTAATCACTGCGAAGGTTCCATGCCTGAGGCCGACCGTGTCGGGCCCGGGATTTGGAATGAGTCAGGCTGTACGTACAGAAAACAAATGGGTTACGGCAGAACACATCTTGGTTAAGCCTGTATTTATTCTTTCCCTATCCTCAACTACGAGATCAACCACTCGATCCTGCGCCTTGACAAACAAATTTTTTGGCCCTGGAGTCAGAGATGATGCGCAAAGGAGGTATCACCTCCCGTTCCTGTGCTCCAACTGTGTCGGCTTCTGTTTCTGCTAAAGTGGTGGCCAGGCAAGGGCTTGTCGATCACTGCCGGAAAATGAGAGAACTGTTTTCCTGCTTCTATCCGGGCCTGCCGAAGGTAGCGTTGTACGCAAAATTCACGGCCGCCCCAACGCTTGGGCGCATCATCCCTCATACCGCTCTGCATCGGGGATGAATTCAGAAGCTTGCCAGAAACATGTCGATGTCGATATAGGTAAGCTACTGAGACTTGTCCGCTTGGGTGCGGAGGTTCGAACGAGCTGTCTGCAAAGCTGACATTCGTCTTCCGTGACGAAAATAGCGCGATGTTTCACAAGCCCACCAAGAGCAGTCTTGGCAGAAGCTACAGCCAGCTCCTACTGAGTGCCCAAGAGGATCCAGAAGGACAAGGCTCCTGCCGAGCCACTGGCTTAAAAAGGATTCTATCGCGTTACTCCCTAGCTCGGTAGAATTGGGGTTTCTTTGAACTTCTTTCCTTTGGCAAACAAGTAAACGCATGTCCTCTCCAGCCGCTAAGATTGTATATACCAAGACGGACGAAGCTCCCGCCTTGGCAACCCGTTCTCTGTTGCCCATCATCCGGGCTTTTACCAGCCCCGCTGGAATCGAATTCGAACTTCAAGATATTTCCTTAACCGGACGAATCATTGCGAATTTCCCGGAAAATCTTCGTGAGGATCAGCGACAGTCCGATGCCCTGACTAAACTAGGCGAGCTGGCCAAGACTCCGACAGCGAATATCATCAAACTGCCCAACATTAGTGCTTCCATTCCGCAACTGACTGCGGCCATCCAGGAGCTGCAAGAGGGTGGTTACGACATTCCGGACTTTCCGGAGGAACCGAACACCGAAGCCGAGCACCAATTGCGAGCCCGTTTTGCCAAAGTCCTGGGCAGTGCCGTCAACCCGGTCCTGCGCGAAGGCAACTCGGATCGTCGCGTGGCGGCGCCGGTCAAGGAGTACGCCCGGAACAACCCGCATTCCATGGGCACCTGGACCGCTGATTCTAAGTCGCACGTAGCACATATGTCGGCAGGAGATTTTTGCGGCAGTGAACAATCTCACGTGATGGCAAAAGCAGGCAGTGTCAACATTGAACTGACTGCTGAGGACGGCCAGGTCACCGTACTCAAAGAAGGCGTTGCTCTACAAGCTGGCGAGGTGATCGATGCTTCCGTGATGAGTTGCCGAGCACTACGAGAATTCCTGGCCCGGGAAATCGAAGATGCCAAGAAACAGGACGTGCTGCTGTCGCTGCACCTCAAGGCAACCATGATGAAAGTATCGGATCCAATTATCTTTGGCCATGCCGTCAGCGTTTTCTTTGCCGACCTTTTTCAGAAGCACGTCACGACTTTTGACAAGCTGGGAGTCGATCCCAATAACGGAATGGCGGACTTGCTGGCAAAAATCGAAGAGCTGCCGGCTGAGCAGCAAGCCGAGATCAAGGCCGACATCGATTCCATCTATGCGCAAAAGCCAAGACTGGCAATGGTGAACTCCGACAAAGGCATCACCAACCTGCATGTCCCCAGTGATGTCATCATCGACGCGTCGATGCCAGCTGCCATTCGCACTTCAGGACAGATGTGGGGGCCGGATGGTGCGTTGCACGACACAAAATCGATCATTCCGGACCGCTGTTACGCTGGCATTTACCAGGCCACCATTGATTTTTGCCGAGAACAGGGGGCTTTCGATGTTGCCACGATGGGTAACGTTTCGAATGTCGGTTTGATGGCCCAAAAGGCTGAGGAATACGGTTCACACGACAAGACGTTTGAAATATCAACGGCGGGTACAGTGCGTGTTGTCGACGGTTCGGGAAATGCGTTGACCGAACACACGGTGGAACCAGGTGATATCTGGCGGATGTGTCAGACCAAGGATTTGCCTATACAGGACTGGGTAAAACTAGCGGTGAGCCGGGCCCGGGCTACCGGTTCTGCAACTATCTTTTGGCTGAATTCCGAACGGCCCCATGATGCGAATTTGATTGCCAAGGTAAACGAATACTTGTCGGCGCACGACACAGCAGGCCTGGAGATCCAGATCCTGTCACCGGTGGAAGCGATGAAGGTGACCTGTCAGCGTTGCCAGGATGGTTTGGATACTGTTTCGGTGACCGGCAACGTCTTGCGAGATTATTTGACCGATTTGTTCCCTATCCTAGAATTGGGGACCAGTGCCAAAATGCTTTCGATCGTCCCGCTGCTGGCCGGTGGCGGGTTATTTGAAACGGGAGCAGGTGGTTCAGCACCAAAGCATGTTCAGCAGTTCAATGAAGAGGGGCACCTGAGGTGGGATTCGCTCGGTGAATTCCTGGCCCTGGCCGTTTCTCTGGATGACCTTGCTGAGAAGACTGACAATGCGAAACTTAGCGTGCTGGCCAAGACCCTGGACCAGGCCACCAGTCGGTTCTTGACCAACAACAAATCGCCATCACGTCAAGTGAATGAACTGGACACCCGCGGTAGCCACTTCTACCTGGCACTCTACTGGGCCCAGGCGCTGGCAGAGCAAACCGACAACGAGCAATTGCAGGCGATGTTCCGTGACTTGGCTGCACAACTGACCGAATGTGAATCGACCATTGTCGAGGAACTCATCAACGCGCAGGGACAACCAGTAGAGATTGGTGGTTACTACCACCCGGATGAAGCCCTTGCATCAGCAGCGATGCGGCCCAGTGCGACATTGAATGCGATCCTTAAAACACTCAATGCAGACTCATAACGGGGCCATTCTGCATTGCTCAGAGGTTCGCGTCCCGTCTCACAGGACCGCACACGTCAGGTTCGCATGGTTCCGACCTACACGAGACTCCAAATTGGGCCCCGATAGAAAAGTGATGCGCTATCCACGTACGACGTGGACATTTCTGATTTTTGGCAGTGGGTGATGAATTTCTCTCCGCCAGGTTATCCACCCACAAACGCTTCGAACAACACTTTCGCAAAAGTGATTCGAACCTCAGTAACGTTCGTGATGGAATGCTTCGGCGGATGCAAATAACTGGACCATAGCCGACTGCCATTCTAGATTAAGTCCTTGACAAGGATGAACGTTTTCATCCCCAAAAAACGCCTATTAGCTATGCGGGCACTAGAAATTACACTGGCAGCTTGGTTATTATGATAGAAGCAAGCAGTCCTTCGTTGCCGGATTGTTGTAGCCCGGCAATTGCCTCGACCAATTATTGTCAAAACCAAACATCGACAAGGCAGTTGGTACTTTCCACGCCTTGACCAGCGATAAATTCCACCGTAAGAGCGTTGTCTAATGAAGTAAAATTCTAACCAAGTCTTAAACCATGAAAAAAAATATTCAATCAAGCACAAGCGTAGCACTCGTTTTCGCACTCACATTCTTGTTTGTTTCTGGATCTACTTCGTTGGCTGCGCTTACGGCCGACGGCCTCTTCACCCCCGACGAAGGATACTCTACCGTTTACTGGGTCGATTTTCCGTTGGCGCCTCAGGTGACTAACACACCAGCGACAGCGGGCTGGGTTGGTGCGAGCGGCGTGGGTCTGGGACGATTGGCCTTGGGAACCGACCCCACCTCGGGAAATCATTTTATGTACTATGCCCTACCGAAGGGCTACGTCGACAATACCTATGAAGCGACTGGCAACGACATTCCACCGGTCGTTGGTACTTACGAAGGCTCCAGCGGACACAAGCTGGGAACAGGCCTGATTGGCAGTGACAGTTTTGGAATCGATCCTTTTGAATTGTACACCACCGATGGCATGTACCGTATGACGGTCGACTATCTGGCCGATGTCAAAACGAGTGGCACGCGGACCGACATCATATCTGCGGGGATTAACGGCGTGAACGATCCGCTACCAACCGGGGCTAGCCAGTGGGGCCGGCGCGATGGCAACAAGAAGAATTCCGACGATACAAAGGTCCTGCAGATTGCCACATCCATGGAGTGGAATCTGGACACCTACGGCCCGACCGGCACGGAGGATATCTCGGCAGACGATATTGCTACGCTTTCGGGCTATCTGGACAACTCTCCTGACGTGGTGCGCGAAACAAGCGGTCCCGATCAGGGGTTGGCGATTCTGGCTGCGGACGGCTACAGCTACCAGCCGGCGGAACTGCAGTTTGCTGACTGGATTTACGAAGTGGCCTACGAATTTGAGTTTGACTCGTCCCTTTTCGGTCCTGAGTGGGCCGATCCGACCACCGAACTGCACACGTTGCTGACACTCGCTCCGCCCCATGCATCCCCCAATAAGGGACTTTTGGGGCAGGGTGCTATCGGCGATCCGGTCTTTAGCCTCGTTCCCGAACCCTCGGCGGTACTACTAATGGGCCTTGGCTTGATAGGTTGGGGGTTACTAAAACGCCAGTACTAAAACACTCAGGTTTCGCACAGGTTTTTTCGAGACAGAGAAAATACCGCGTATACATTCGCTGCAAGAATGAAAACGATGATTTTCCTCGGGTGTTTGACTCGACATTCGATCTCTAACCACTTCCCATCCACAGCGGTAAGAGAAATAAAGCAGCTTAAACCTCTGGTGTTCTCAGCGGGCGTCAGTCGGATCCTTCACCTGGCGTATTGGCTCTTCGAACTCGTTGCTGACACCCACTGAACGCGGATAGTGGATTGATTTGCCTCTCTCCTTTTCAGTCGAAACGTCTGGCGAAGTTCTGCCATAAACAGTGGCATCTTGCGTTTTCAGAAATGACGTCCCTGGCTATCAGCGGTCCAGTGTGCGAGGGCTTTCCTGGGCCTCTGCTGCTGACAGCTGCCTCTCTCGCAAGCCATCAGCGTCCCTGCCCCATTCGGGCCACGGCATCCCCATTCTTTCCACGCCCATTGGCAATTCGATCACTCTGGCAAGGCCTCGGTTTGACAAGCAACGCCACCTTCCATCTCACACTGCTCGGTCGTGACAACCGCGGGATACTGTACACCCGTCCCCTTCGGACAACAGGGAGTTTTCAAAAAACACCAAAAATCCCTTGAATTATTCACATATGTCGTCCCGAGTAATTAGCATGGAGTAACGGGGTAAATATCCCCGAGAAATACCTATAATATCGTCTCTGTTGACATTTAACACATAACTATAAAGAGCCTACTGAAAAACCACATAAAGGTGTTGGAAATTTTCCACACGTTACGAGCGAAAGCTTATGACGCATGGAAAATTTCGAACACCTTTTTTTATTGCGCGGTCAGACCCCAGGGAGTAGGGAACGGCCGTTGAAGTCAATTTGCCAGTGCTTTTTAGAAACGAGCGTTCTTCATGAAAACAACCATTGTCCGGAGAGACGCTGCCACGCAGCGCTCGAAGGATGTAATGTGCCAGACTCCAGTTGGGACAAACTCCGTTCCAGTGGTGACCCATGACTTGTGCCGATGGTATTTAGCCAATCGGACAGAGGGTCGTAGCTGCGCGGTGAACCCCTTCGGTTGTCCGTCGCCACCTATATATCGTTTTAGACAACGTCCGTTTGTTGTGAAAACACCGCATGGCGCAAGATCGCTTCCGTTACCGCTGCGCAC
>JAKVCB010000187.1 GCA_022448345.1 Pirellulales bacterium | reverse complement strand
CAAGAGAACTTAGCGTTTTCTCAGTGGGTTGACAGCTTCCCACCCGGGCAGTACCTTCTAGGGTTCGGTTGGCGAAGTCAACTGATTGATATTGTGTGGTCTGGTCGGTGGTCGCCGCCAACCAGATTTTTGTGCGATGTGGGTAAGAATCGCGATGTGACTGGGCATTCCAGACACAAGGCAACTACCTGACAACCTGACAACCTGACAACTCGAAGTGCCCCGTGCAGTGGGCCAAAACACTGCCAGCGGAGAATCGCTATGAACCCAACCGAAATCTTGCGGATCGTCGACGCGATACACCGCGATAAAAACATCGATCAAGAAATCGTCTTTGAGGGCATCGAATCCGCACTCGTATCTGCCCTTAAGAAATATTATGGCGAAGAATCAGAGGTCGTCGTTCAGATTGACCGAGAGGATGGCAGCGTCCATGCCACCTGCAATGAAGAAGTCCTGGATTCGGAAGAAGTTGTTGGCCGAATTGGAGCACAAACTGCCAAGCAGGTGATGATTCAAAAAATCCGCGAGGCAGAACGGGATGCATTGCACGAAGAGTACTCCGACTTGCAAGGGTACATGGTCAGTGGCGTGATTCAGCGCTACGAAGGAGGAGCCGCTACTGTTGCCTTGAGCAACTGCGAAGCAATCCTGCCTCGCAGTGAGCAGATTCCCGGCGAGACCCACCATGTCAATGAACGAGTACGAGCCACGGTCTATGAAGTTCGCAAAGCCGGTAGTCGGGTAAAAGTGATTCTGAGTCGCCGGGCGCCACAATTAGTACAACGGCTTTTCGAACAGGAAATCCCCGAAATTGCTGAGGGAGTGATCGAAATCAAAGCCATGTCACGGGAACCAGGCTATCGCTCCAAAGTTGCTGTCATTAGTAGCGATCAGCGCATCGATTGCGTGGGAGCCTGTGTCGGCGTGAGGGGTAATCGCATTAAAAATATCGTCGACGAGTTGGCGGGTGAACGAATCGATATCGTACGCTGGGACGAAAACCTTGAGGTGCTAATTCCCAATGCCCTGCAACCGGCAGAAGTTGAGCAAGTGATTCTCTGCAAGATGCTCGGGCGGGCAATTGTCCTGGTTCGCGAAGACCAGTTATCGCTGGCCATTGGGCGCCGCGGACAAAATGTCCGACTCGCGAGTAAGCTCTCGGGGTGGGATATTGAAATCATGACCCAGGAGGAATTGGCCGAATCGATCGATCGAGCTGTTGATGGTTTCAGCAGTGTCGACGGAGTCCAGGTCGAGTTGGCTGAGCGACTCGTGGAAGAAGGTTTCCTGAGTTATGACGATCTCTCCATTATTGAGCCCGATGCGTTGATGGAAATGGGAGGGCTCTCCGAAGAACAAGTCAACTCCATTGTTGAGGTTGCAGAGACCCGCGCCGAGCAGGCAGAAGCAGAAGCCCAGCAAGCACGCCGTGCCAAAAAAGAGCAGGAAAAGATGGCTCAGATAGCCAGCCAAACAGCCCAGCCAGTGGAATCGACCAGCGAGTCTGCAGAATCTGAGAACGCTGTCGATGCTGAGACACAGGCGCCACCAGAACTCCCCGGGTCTTCCGATGTTGAACCTGAGTTGAAAACCGGTGACGATGACCACTTGGCTGCCGATGGAACCCAGTCGGTGGAAGAAGGGGAAGCGGTAGCCGAAGCTGAATCTAAAGAAGCGAGCAAAAGTGAACAAAACCCTAAAGTAGCTGACGGTGATGATCCCACAACCGACAGTCCCACAACCGAGGAGGCCAAGTCTTCGTAATTGCCCCGAACACGGCTTGAGTTGCCGTGCAACAACATTAGAGGAAAGACCTCACCACAAAAGACAATGCCGTGATAGCGGTTTGTTTTTGGGCAAGCCCTTCATAATTCGCAAGTATGAGGGAGAAATAGATGAGGAGACATCCGTGATGAATTTATGACGATTCCGAGGCCCATCGCAAAAGGGCCCTAAGCAACTGGAGATTTACCTTGGCGGTTCGCATTTACACGCTCGCAAAAGAGCTGAAACTTGACAGCAAGGATCTGGTCAGCCTGTGCACTAGAGCTGGTGTCCCAGGAAAAGGATCTGCCCTTGCTAGTTTGACCGACGAAGAAGTCCAGAAGGTCAAACAATTCATTCAGGGTGGCTCTCGCACCACCGCAAAGCCGCAGGCGAACCCGGAAAAGCCCGCGCCGGAGCGTCCAACCGCACCGGCTGACCAGGGCAAGATGCGGGTCATCGTCACCCCTACCCCTGCCGCACCCTCCCCGCAGACCAAGAGCAAGGCATCTACTCCCGCTCCGTCCACCGAAGAACCAGTGGCCTCAAGTGAATCAGACTCTCCACCGGACAAGCCTGACCTGAAACCCGAGGAGCCGGCTGCACCAGATCCCCCGCCAACCCCTCGACAGCCTGGACCACTGGCAAGCGCAATGCGCCGCGAAGACTACGTGAGTCCCGGTTCATTCGGTGGCAAAGTTCCCGAAGTGGGTCAACCAAAATCAGCAACCAAGAAAAAGCCTGCTGGAAAGGAAGCGACTCCCAAGGCGCGGCCTGCCATTAAACTGGCACCACTCCCCAAAATTTCCGAACCCAAGCCGGTCGAATCAAAGTCGGCGGATCCGCCAGCTCAAAAACCCGACATGAAACTCCCGGCCGACGTGCTAGCCGCCGGTAAGGCGGGTAACAAACCTTTGGCTGCCCACTTACGGCGATCCGAAAACGCGCATGACGCTAAAACAGCCAAGTCGGTTCCACCCGAAGGAGAAACCACTGAGGGACGGTCCGATCGAAAAGATAAACGCCGGGGCACTCAGAATACCTCCGGAAAGTGGGGAGAGAACCGTCCCATGCTGGGTGGGCGCGAACAGCGCCAACTCCAACGACAACGCTCCCCAAGGCGAGCTGGCCACGAACATTCCTCTCGCCCGAATCAGCGATTGCGACGTTCTTCAGGGCTGAATACCGCCGCGCCGCGGAAAGACAAAGTCGCTCTCCAGCTTCCTTGCAGTGTCCGCGAGTTGTCGGAAGCAGCCGGCGTGGCCGCCTCGCAGATTCAACGGATCCTACTGGAAGAAGGTGTCATGGTGCGTATTACCGACACCATGGATCCGGAAATGACTGAAATGGTCGCCATCGAGTTGGGTATTGATGTCGAACTCAAGCAGGCCATTAGTGTTGAAGATCAAATCCTGGAAGAAATTCGCGGCCACGAAGATGATGCCTCGGAATTGATAGAGCGCCCACCGGTTGTTACCTTCTTGGGACACGTCGACCACGGCAAAACTTCTCTGTTGGATCGGCTCATTGGGATCGACGTTGTCAGTGGGGAAAGCGGTGGCATCACGCAGCACATTCGCGCCTACACTATTGAAAAAGCAGGCCGCTCAATTGCGTTCGTCGATACGCCTGGGCACGAAGCCTTTACCGAAATGCGAGCTCGTGGGGCGAACGTAACCGATATCGCCGTTCTTGTTGTCGCCGCCGATGATGGTGTGATGCCGCAAACCGAGGAAGCCATCAACCATGCCCGGGCTGCCGATGTGCCAATCGTTGTCGCGCTTAACAAGATGGATTTACCTGGTGTCGACGAAAACAAAGCTTTGCAGGGTCTGACCGCGAACGAATTGGTCCCGAGCGAATGGGGCGGGGACGTGGAAGTGGTCAAGACCAGTGCGGAAACCGGTCTCGGCCTGGATGAGTTGCTGGAAACTATGCTCACAGTTGCCGAACTTAACGAGTACAAGGCCAACCCAGATCGACTCGCCTTGGGCACCTGCCTGGAAGCTCAACAAGAAACAGGTCGAGGCATTGTCGTCAAAGTGATTGTTCAAAATGGGACACTTCGCGTAGGCGACATCTTGACTTGTGGCCGCGCATTCGGCCGCGTCAAGGCTATGTACGACACCCTCGATACCGAAAAACGGCTTGAAGAAGCCGGACCAAGTGTTCCAGTCAATTTGATTGGCCTTGATAAGGCACCGGATGCTGGAGAACACTTTTATGTGCTCAACGACATCGCCAAGGCCCGCTCAATTGCGGAATCGAGAGCGACGGTGGAACGAACTGCGTCGCTTTCCAATGCTGGTTTCCAGCATGTTACCCTCGAGAATCTCTTCGACCGGCTTGAATCAACCGAGGAAATACAAACCTTGAACCTGGTCCTGCGAGCCGATGTGCGTGGATCGATCGAGGCAATCCAGAAAGAGTTTGAAAAGCTGGATCATCCTGAAGTACGCATTAAGATCCTGCAAGCCATGGTCGGTGGTATCACCGAAGCCGATATCACATTAGCCGATGCTTCTGATGCAATCATTCTTGGCTTCAACGTCGTACCCGATGAAGGCGCACGACAAATGGCCAATCAGAAAGGGGTCCAAATCCGGTCCTACTCGGTTATTTACAAAATCACTGAAGATCTTAAAGCAGCCCTGGAAGGGATGCTCAAACCGGAAGAAAAAGAGGTTGAACTCGGACGTGCGCTGGTCCAACAAATATTCAAGATTAGTCGCGTCGGTACCGTTGCTGGCTGCCGGGTGTTGGCGGGTACGATCGAGCGGAATGGTGGCTGCCGCATCATCCGCGATAACACAGTCATCGGTGATTATCCGATCGATACCCTCCGCCGTGAAAAGGATGATGCCAAACAAGTTCGCGAAGGATTCGAATGCGGTATCAAATTATCCGGATTTAATGACATCAAACAGGGAGACGTGCTGGAAGCCTATAAAACCGAATCCGTCGACCGGTCCTTCGACGATTGATCGAGCCAGCGACACGACTGAAAATACGGTTTAAGGGAATGTGCTTCTCCTGTCACGACCACCAAGTCCTTAATTTTAATCACTTGCCTCTCGCTGAATACTGCTGTAGTTGCCCCCCAACCAGGGGCTTGGTGTTCTGGTCGTTCACCCTAAACCTGTAATATTTCCACCGCATGACATCACGACGAGTGCAAAAAGTGGCTCAGGCAATTCGCGAAGTGGTCAGCATGGCCATCATCGCCGATTTGCGCGATCCGCGCATCACAGACGTCACTGTCACTTATGTGGAAGTCTCAGCAGACTTGCGTCTGGCCAAAGTCCATGTATCGGTCATGGGAGACGAAATAAAACAGAATTTATGTCTGCACGGATTGAGAAGTTCTGCCGGATTTCTCCAAAACAAGATCTCCAATCGCATTGATACACGGTACACTCCACGACTCCGCTTTGAACTGGATCAAGGTGTAAAACAATCTATTGCACTTTCAAAGATTCTCGATGATGTCTTGCCAACAGAATCAGCTGCTGATGACACATTAGACGAAACTAAGTCCAACTAATCACACTACCAATTTTCTCACACACCCTCATTCAACCCATCATTCCCCATGGCGTTACCGAATCGCGCAGCCTTGATCAAGAAAACCGTCCGAGTACTTCGTAAACATTTTGCTCCCTGTACTCCAGCAAAAGACCGTACGCTACTCGAACATATGCTGTTTGCTTGCTTGTTAGAAAACTCAAGCCACGAAGCAGCAGAAAAAGCCTTTGACAGTATTACAAAAGATTATTTCGACCTGAACGAAGTCCGTGTGAGCAGCGTCAAAGAACTCTCGGAAAGTTTTCGAGGGCTCACCGATCCGACTGCGTCCGCCGCGCGGCTTAAACGAACACTGCACAGCATGTTCGAAACAGTTTACGCCTTCGATGTTGAAATTCTGAAAAAACAAAACCTTGGGCAGGCTGTAAAAACTATTGAGAGGTATGACGGTTCAACCCCTTTCGTCGTGGCATACGTTACTCAAACGGCCCTCAATGGGCATGCCATTCCGGTAAATGATGGCTTAATGCTTTCCTTCCAAACGATCGGTATTGTCAGCAACTCCGAGATCAAAAAAAGAGCCGTGCCTGGCCTAGAGCGGACAATTCCAAAATCGAGGGGAATTGAAGTTGCTTCGTTGCTTCACAACCTAGGCGTGGAGGTAGGCCGCAATCCCTACGGACAGGTTGCCCGCAAGTTGCTCCTGGAAATCGACCCCGCCTGCAAAGATCGCCTGCCAAAACGTGCTCCCAAGCCCCGGGAAAAGCAACCGGAGACTGCCCAAAAACAAAAAGAAGTCGCGACGAAAAAGAGTCTTCCAAAAACAGGCGGCCAAAAAACCAGCAAACCAACTGGAAAATCAAAATCGGCCCAAACGACTTCACAACCAGTCGCTAAAAAATCGACCAAGAAAACTACCACTACCAAGAAACCTACCAAGAAAACTGCCACTACCAAGAAACCTACCAAGAAACCTACCAAGAAAACTGCCACTACCAAGAAAACCGCTAAGAAACCTACTAAGAAAACCGCCAAGAAGACCCCAAAGGGAAAACAAAAGACCAAGAAAAAGGTTAGGCCCACCAAAAAAGTGGCCAAAAAGAAAACCCTGACAAAAAAGACGAATCTAAAAAAGAAGAAGCTATCCCGCCGCCTCTCCAAGAAAAAACCCCGGTAGGTGAATAGA
>JAKVCB010000186.1 GCA_022448345.1 Pirellulales bacterium | reverse complement strand
CTGAACTCGCGAATCACAATCGCCTGTTCGTTCTTTCGCAGCAGACCATTGTCGACAAGAATACATGAGAGCTGCGGACCGATCGCCTGATACAGCAATGCGGCAACCACACTTGAGTCAACGCCTCCACTGAGACCACAGATAACTCGACGATTGCCGACCTGTTCGCGAATCCGTTTGATGCTCGCCGCTGCAAAATCGCCGAGTCGCCACGTTTGCCCACAACCACAAACACCAATCACAAAATTCTCGAGCAGCTTGCCTCCTTCAGGGGTATGCGTCACCTCGGGATGGAACTGCATTCCGAATACTGGCATTTCGCGATGCCGAATCGCGGCGTAAGGGCAGGTGCTGGTTTTGGCCAAAACCTCAAAATCCGCACTGACCGAGGAGATCTGGTCACCATGGCTCATCCATACATCAATTTCTTCAGGCAAACCTGCGAACAATTCCCCAGGTTTTTCTACCTGACAAGTGGCAGGCCCGTATTCACGCGATGGAGCATTGTCAACATCACCCCCCAGTGCATCACAAGTCAGTTGCATCCCATAACAAATTCCCAGCACTGGAATCCCCAAGCGAAAAAGCTCAGGATCACATCGCGGCGCGTTGTCTTCATAAACGCTGGCGGGCCCGCCAGACAGGATGATCCCCTTGGGTGCAAGTTCCGCTAAACGCTCTGCAGTAATGTCGTGCCGAAGAATCTGGCAATACACGTTCTGCTCCCGAACACGTCTCGCGATCAGCTGCGCGTACTGGGATCCAAAATCGAGCACGACGATTCTCTGTTCAGTCAAATGCTGAGCTGGACTATCCACCAAGACGCTCTCCGCTGTGTATTAGATTGCACGTGCCAAGCACCGCTGATGCCAGCGGTGTCGCGGGAATCAATCCAGAAGTGTAGAAAATGCCAGTAGATTTCCCAAGGGGCCAATTTGACAACGCTTCACTGCAGACACCCCTTGAAAAATGAACCACCGGCAATCGAGCAAGTTGACCGAGCGATCAACCTCAGAAGAAAGCTGGTAAATAAGACCCGGGTGAGACAGCCGGGCTCCAGTGAGATTTTGCCAAACCCGCAGCACTGCCTGACCACTACCAAAAGTTGTTTTGCTCTGCATTGCTCTCAGAATTGCTCTCAGGTTCACGCTAATCTACTCTCCTTGGTTCAATGCTACCTATTTCTTCTTTTCTGCGTTCCAAACGCCGCAAGCCTAGTCATTTGATGTGTTCTTGCTTTTGTGTTGAGGAAGCCTGTGCTTCTGCAGCATCAACACTAGTGTTCCTCCAATGTGAAGTAGTATTAAGCAAAACCTCTTGCAAGCCAGATGACTCCCAACAAAACTTCAAAACAACCGGCAACGACGGACGTAGA
Organism: Pirellulales bacterium; assembly: GCA_022448345.1. Taxonomy (GTDB): domain Bacteria; phylum Planctomycetota; class Planctomycetia; order Pirellulales; family Lacipirellulaceae; genus JAKVCB01. The sequence goes on along the minus strand of JAKVCB010000186.1, from coordinate 5,176 downwards.
TAGCAGACCGGCAGAATTGAGACGCAGGCCCATCGACTGAGCCGCTCGAGGCGGAATGCAGTTCAAAATCCAAGACATGCACAACTAGCTGCAAACAGCTAGTAGCGGAATCTGTCTCCTTCACACTCGCCATAAGCTCCCAATCTGCCACAATCCCCTAGACGCACGTCACGCAAAACCTTCGTTTGATCGCACGGCTACGAGTAACCGAAATCGGCAATTCCTTTGCGGAGATGCTCGGAACCTGCATGGTGTAGGGCAGCGAAGACACTCGAAACCCACCATAACCCCAGTGATTCTACTCAATTTAAGAGAAACGCAATGCGGATCCTACTAACCAATGACGACGGTGTGTTTGCCCCTGGCTTAGCAGCGTTGGAACAACAACTTCGTCACCTGGGCGAGGTCATTGTGGTCGCTCCTGCCACAGAGCAGAGTGGAGTTGGGCACACGATAACGTTCCTGACCCCTTTGACTTGCAAGTCAATTCACAGGGATGGTCGCCATTGGGCTTGGGCAGTTGACGGCTCCCCAGCAGATTGCGTCAAACTTTCGATTGGTGAATTACTCAAAGACAACCCGGTGGATCTAGTGGTCAGTGGTATCAACAATGGCTTGAACGCGGGAATAAATGTGCTTTACAGCGGAACGGTCGCGGCCGCCATCGAGGGTGCGTTCTTCGGAGTTACCAGCATTGCTGTGTCTCTGGAGTATTCGGAAGCATCGAATTTCAAGGCGGCTGCCGTCATCGCCAAGACTGTGATAAGAGAAATTACTAACCAACCTGATGCCCAAGGCGGCCTGTTCAACTTGAATATACCGACAATTGCTACCGAGTCTCACAAGGAATTACGGGTCGTCCCAATGGGACTTGCCCAGTACGGGCACAGTTACGAGAAGCGAAAAGATCCGGCAGGTCGGGATTACTACTGGGCTCTCTGGTCGGAACCAACGCAACTACCAGCAGACCACGCTGATGTGAACGAACTGCGGCGAGGCCATGTCACACTGACCCCCTTAAAATTTGATCTCACCGAGCAAAAAACACTTCAAAAAATGCGCAATTGGAACCTCAAGGGCTGACAGCCGTGGCTACTAGCTCTGCAATGGGGCTGTGCCGACCTTGCCGCTGCCGAGGGTTGGGTGTGCACGCGGGCGAAGAAGGACACACCTTCTCGCCCCTTCCGATAATCGTTCATTCACAGTACGATTTCCCGATAAATCAAACCAATTTACTGCCTCTCACCACGCGAGTGAACACGCTGATGAGCGTAGCATCGACCGACATTGAAAAACTAGCAGTCGACACCATCCGCACCCTCAGCATGGACGCGGTCCAGACTGCCAACAGCGGACACCCGGGAACGCCCATGGCCTTAGCTCCGGTTGCCTACCAGCTTTTCAACCACGCGATGAAATACGACCCTGCCCAACCAAACTGGCCTGGCAGAGATCGTTTCATTCTTTCTTGCGGGCATGCATCGATGCTGCTTTACAGCGTGCTGCATCTTAGCGGGGTCAAGGCGACCGACGAAACGGGACAAACCTCTGATGAACTATCCATCAGACTTCAGGATATTGAGACGTTCCGACAAATCGGCAGCCCTTGTGCAGGACACCCCGAGTTTGGGGAAGCCGCCGGAATCGAGACCACCACTGGCCCGCTGGGAGCTGGTGTCAGCAACGCCGTTGGGATGTCGATGGCGCAGAAATGGCTTGCCCAAAACTACAACACAGACGAACACACGCTGTTTGACTATGACGTTTACGCAGTCTGCAGCGACGGCGATTTAATGGAGGGGGTCGCTTGCGAGGCCGCCTCTTTGGCAGGACACCTCAAGCTCGATAATCTGTGTTGGCTATACGACGACAACCATATCACAATCGAAGGTGACACCGATCTAGCCTTCAGTGAAAACGTGGGGGAACGCTTTGAGGGGCTCGGATGGAATGTTGTCAAAGTTGCTGACGCAAATGATCTTGTCGCCTTGCAAGCGGGAATCGAGAACTTCAAAGCATGCTGTGACAAGCCAACGCTGATCATCGTAAAAAGCATTATCGGTTACGGCGCTCCTAACAAACAGGACACCCACGGTGCCCACGGTGCCCCTCTTGGCTGGGACGAAATCGCTCTGGCAAAAGAGAACTACGGGCTCCCGACTGATCAAAAGTTCTATGTGCCCGATGGTGTTCGAGAGCACTTTGACGCCAACGTGGGTCAACGTGGGGCCAAGAGCTATGCGGCCTGGGCCGAGATTTGGGCAGCCTACCAGATCGCGAATCCAGACCGGGCAAAAGAGCTGCAGGCGATGTTCGATGGCGAACTGCCAGAGGGCTGGGATGCCGCTATTCCTTCATTCGAAGCCTGTGAAAAAGGTGACGCAACGCGAAACAGCAGCGGCAAAGTACTCAATTCAATCGCGGCAAATATCCCGTTCATGGTCGGTGGATCGGCCGACTTGGCCCCCAGTAACAAGTCCAATTTGACGTTCGAGGGCGCCGGCGATTTCCTGCCAGGACATTATGGAGGACGCAACCTGCACTTCGGCATTCGCGAACACGCGATGGCGGGCATTGTGAACGGCATGTCGCTGTCAGGCCTGAGATCCTACGCAGCAACCTTCTTCGTTTTCACCGACTACATGCGTGCCGGCATGCGGCTGGCAAGCATCATGCACCAACCGGTGACCTACATTCTCACCCACGATTCCATTGGAGTGGGTGAAGATGGTCCGACTCACCAACCCGTCGAGCACCTGTCGGCCTGCCGGGCGATTCCAGGACTTTATGTATTCCGTCCTGGCGACGCCAACGAAGTAGCCGAGTGTTATCGAACAGCCATGGCAATGAAAAATCACCCAAGTGCCTTTGTCCTTTCGCGGCAAAACATGGCGACCCTCGATCGGGACGTCTACGCCCCTGCACGCTTGTGTAATAAGGGCGGCTACATCCTGTCGGATTGCGAAGGCACGCCTGACGTGATCCTGATGGGCAGCGGCAGCGAACTGGGTTTGTGTGTCGAAGCAGCCAAGGCTTTGACTGCCGAGGGCATGAACGTCCGCATTGTAAGCATGCCATGTCTCGATCTCTTTGCTGATCAACCAATCGAGTACCAGCAGGAGGTCCTGCCCAAAGAAGTGACCAATCGGGTGGCGGTTGAGGCTGGCTTGCGAATGTCATGGGACCGCTGGCTTGGCCTTGATGGCGAGTTTGTCGGCATGCATGGCTACGGCGCAAGCGGCCCCTACGGCGAGGTCTACAAGCACTTCAATATTACCGCCGAGGCCGTCGCCGAAGCCGCAAAAAGTTAATCCCGTCCGCGGATCAAACCGCTTTCCTTACCACCTGTGACATCAGGGCGAAGCTCACTAATGTAAGGCAGGTACCTTTCTTTGGTGCAGCCAGGTAGACCGGTGCAGCCAGCTCGAACAAGGGGAGCGAGTTACCCTCTGTATCTCCGCGTCACTAGCCTGAGCAGCGTGGTCCTGCTAATGACTGAGTGAGGGGAAGCCGGCAAAGCGATAGAAGCGTGGTGCACAGCACACACGCCGTAGAAAACTCGTCGCTAGTTGCCATTTAACGCACATTCAACTAAATCAGTCTGCCAAACCTTCAGCGAGATAAACCTCGGCCGCTCAACACTCTCGCCCAGTCTCCAAACATGGCAATCCTGCCACACGAGTCCTCAGGAGAACTGGACAAGAAGTCTATTGCAGCCAGATGCTCTTCGAGCCCAGACCTGACTTCTAAGGCACGTTTGGCAGGTCCGTGCAACCTGATTTTTGGCCTCAGTGCCTCATTTCGGCCCCTCCCACAGTCCCCCTTTCCCCTGATGGGAAAATAAAAGGCCATAAGCGGTAGGCAAACCAGACCTATGCAGACTGACGCCCGCAGAGTGGGATCCGCCGCGGCCTGCCAATTTGGACAAGCGGTGCCCGATGTTGAGAGGCCTTTTTCCACCAAACCCAATGACAGCAATGACTTGCGAAACATTTTCAATCAATGGCACGGGGGTTGCTGCACAGGAGACAAAGATCGCATATGACTGCCAATCGTGCGCTGAACGTCTAGTTCGACCCGGTAGATGCCAAAGTGGCGTCGGGAAGCGACCTCGACAGTCCAGTTCCGATATTTTCATAAGAATGACAGACCTACAAATTCCCGCTCGCAGAGAGAGGTACTCCACCGATGGCAACCGCCACCAAAAAACAGTCCAAAATACGTCTTCAACCCATGGGCGAGAGAATCGTCGTTAAGCGAGTCGAGAGTGAAGAGACAACCGCAGGCGGAATTGTTCTTCCTGATTCGGCTCGCGAGAAGCCCGCTCGGGGCACGGTCGTTGCCGTAGGCAGCGGTCGTTTGCTTGATGACGGCTCGCGTGCGGAAAGCCAACTGGGCAACGGCGATGTCGTGTTGTTCAGTAGCTACGCAGGAGAGCAGGTCGAAATCGACGACGTCGAGTACTTGCTGATGCGTGAAGACGACGTGCTTGCAGTGATCGGCTAGATCCAGCAGCCGCACAGCAATTTTTTGTCCCACTGACATTCACAATTTATATATAAGAAAAATCATGCCAAAGATTATTGCATTCGAACAAGAAGCACGCGAAGCGATTCGCCGCGGCGTTTCCAAACTCGCCCGCACCGTAAAAGTCACGCTCGGTCCAAAGGGCCGCAACGTGATTCTTCAGAAAAGCTTCGGCAGTCCCACCGTCACGAAAGATGGTGTCACGGTAGCCAAAGAAATTGACCTCGAGGATGTGTACGAGAACATGGGCGCTCGCATGGTTCGCGAAGTCGCCAGCAAAACCAGCGATGTTGCTGGTGATGGCACCACCACTGCAACGGTCATGGCGGAGGCGATCTTCAACGAAGGCCTGAAGGCTGTTGTTGCAGGTGTCAACCCGATCCAGATGAAGAGTGGTATTGAGACTGCGGTTTCCGATCTTACGGAAAAGTTGCACAAGATGGCAACGAAAGTGAAAGATCAGGAAGCCATGGCAAACGTCGCAACGATCGCCAGCAACAACGATCGTGAGATCGGGGATTTGCTTGCGGACGCTATGAGCAAAGTCGGAAAAGACGGTGTGATCACCGTAGACGAAGGCAAAAGCCTTCAGACTGAGCAGGAATGGGTCGAAGGAATGCAGTTCGATCGCGGCTACCTCTCCCCGTAC
>JAKVCB010000185.1 GCA_022448345.1 Pirellulales bacterium | reverse complement strand
GCGCATGTGGGTGCTTGTGGTGGTCACAGTTTTTCGGTTCTCGAGAATTTCTTCCGGGCAGTTGCCACGGATGTCTTTGACATTGAAGTCACCGGTGCCGCTTACCAGCGGATGAAGGAACTGGCATCACAAGCAACGCAAGGAAGCGGCGGATTGAACTGTTTGCCATTGTTTACCGGGACTCGCCACGATCCGACCCAACGTGCCAGCTGGTCGGGGATGAGCCCGGAAAATTTTACGCCTGCGATGCTGACCCGCGCTTTGCTCGAGGGGATGGCTGCGGTGTTCAACGATGGTTTTGCGGCCTTGCAATCGTGTGGCGTGACGGGAATTACCGAAATTGCCGCAGCAGGCAACGGCATTCGTGAAAATAAGGTGCTGGTCGAATGCATTGAGCAGCAGTTTGGAATGTCGGTTCGCAAGCGGCTGGAAAAGGAAGAAGCAACGCTGGGAGCCGCTATCACGGCAGCTGTTGGCTGTGGTGTGCTTTCCGATTTGTCGGAATCATCCCGCTGGCTACGTTACGAGTGACTTTTTAAAAAGAGCAAGAAGCATTTCCAACCGGCGCCGTTGATACTCGCACCAACCACCCACGGACCAGTTCAACCGAAAATCGGGCGGAATCGAACTTATCTACCTCGGGTCTACCTCGGGCAAATCGACCGTTTAGAGCATCGCCGCCATTGCCAACCGGCTGAGAAAATTCGGCGGAGAAGGTTCGTAGCTCTGAGCCGGCCAACACGGTATGATCTCGGCTTGTAATCCGCTGAACAACTTCTAAGATCGGCTCATGGTAGAAGAAGGACTCAAAGGACTCACATTACTCGATTGGACCGTCGTTGCCGCCTACGGGGTGGGCATGCTGCTGTTGGGTGCGTATTACGCCCGCCGCCAACACTCGACCGAGGACTTCTTTGTTGGTGGCCGCTCGCTCAATTCCACGGCCATCGGAATTTCGCTGCTGGCCACCCTGCTCAGCACAATCTCCTACATGGCCACGCCGGGCGAAATGATTGCCAATGGCCCGATCACTGGCCTGGTAGTGGTGGCAGCCCCCATTACGTTTGGGATCGTTGGTTACATATTGCTCCCGAGGATCATGCGCCACCGGGTCACCAGCGCTTACGAATTTCTGGAATACCAGCTTGGATTGGGCCCACGTTTGTTGGCCGCGAGCATGTTTCTCGTATTACGGCTCAGCTGGATGGCCGTGATGATTCACGTTGCCTCGGTGGCCGTTGTGGGCGTACTTGGTTTGACCGAAGAGCAGCAAAAATGGGCCGTGCCGGTGAGTATCCTGATTTGTGGGGTTGTGGCTGTTGTGTACACGGCCATGGGTGGTTTGCGGGCGGTGGTCACCAGCGACGTGATCCAGTTCTTCCTGCTGTTCGGTGGTGCCCTGCTGACCATCTATCTGGTCACCAAGGAGTTGGACGGATATGGCTGGTGGCCCACCGAGTGGCACTCGCACTGGCACCAACAACCTGTTTTTTCCTTCGACCCCACGGTTCGCGTCACGATGGTGGGTACAATCCTGGGGGGCTCTCTCTGGTGGATCTGCACGGCAGGCTCGGACCAAACCGCGATCCAGCGATTCATGGCGACCGGCAGTGTCCGGGCAGCAAGACGATCTTTCCTGGTCAACCTTATCGCCGACGTGGTGGTGACGATCCTGCTGGTTCTGGTCGGGCTGGCTCTACTCGGATTTTACAGCAGCCAACCCGCAGTCTCTGGTGACATCACAGACCTGGTTCAAGAGGGCGACAAACTGTTTCCCCGGTTTATTGCCACCCAGATGCCATCGGGGATTGCGGGATTGGTGGTGGCTGCCATGTTCGCGGCGGTGATGTCCAGCCTCGACTCGGGACTCAACTCAACCGCATCGGTCATCATCGTCGACTTCATTCGCCGGCTTGGAAAGCAGGCCAGCAACGCAGCTGAAGATCTACGGCTGTCGCGTTACTTGACCTTGGGAATGGGTTTGATCATCGTTTTGCTGGCGATGCTGGTACAAAAAGTTCCCGGGAACCTCCTGGAGGTATCGCAAAAGACGCTCGGTTTGTGTGTGGCTCCACTGTTTGGAATCTTTTTTCTGGCCTTTTTTGTCCGTTTTGCCAACGCCTATGGCGCCATGTTTAGTGGCTGGTACGGCTGCACGGCCGCTTTTCTGATTGCCTTCTGGCCAGCAGTGACTGGAGGCCCGGAACTCAGCTTTCAGTGGATTATTCCAGGGTCCCTGCTGGTGAGCATCGTCACCGGAATGTCGATCAGCCTGCTACCAACTAACCGGGGCATGTTACTACTGGCCGCCCTTCCGATTGGCGCGTGCAATGTGTGGATTATTTGGAACCTGGTCTGTCGAGGACTGGGGGTTGGATAAGTAGGCGCCTCCAGAGACATCGCCCGTTTCCCCAGGTCACCGGCCGCAATGGGATGGTGGTAGGTTCCTCCAGCTCTAAAAATTACCTGAGCGACCAGTCGCAGGGATTGAATTGCTGGCAACCGGGGAATTCCTGGCACACCGGACAAAGGAAACGGCCCTGCACTCCTTTTATCGGGCCGCTCATTTTTAGCTGTGCTCGATCGTCTGCCAGTTGTGCGCCTCTGCAGAGGCCAACCCCGCCAGGTTAACCTTGAGCGTTTGCAACCCTTCCTCGAGGGTACAAAGCACCTTGGCTTTACCCTCGACCGCGTCCAGAAAATTATGGGCCTGAAAAACGTACAAATCATCCCGCTCGCCTGGTGCATTTTGCTCAACGTGCCACTGACCATCGGGCTTGTCCTGCCACATCCAACGCCTGTTGTGAAACTCAACCTGGAGCGTTGCCTTTTCGCACACAATTTTAACCGTTGTTTCGGCAGGTGCCTGGTACAGGTTCAAGCTGTAGCAACCAAGACAATCACCCTGTCGCGTAAGCACGTGGACAGTATCTTCCACCACCACACCCTCCAGGGCCTGGTGGGCCGCGTCGGTCGTCAGGCGATCGACAGGTCCTGCGAACCATTCACCCAGGTTGATCAGGTGCGTAATGGCATCCTGGATTGCGCCGCCTCCGGTCTTGTGATCCTTGAAATAAATGTTGCGATAGGCGGGTCGGTTGAACGCAAAATCGCCACCCGTCATCACAACCAGTTCAAGCGGCTTTCCGAACCGGCCGGAGTCGATCGCCGCCTTGATTGCCTGGGACTCTGGATAACTGCGCCAGACGTAGGCCACTGCAGTGGTGACGCCGGCCCGGGCGACGGTGTCCATCATTGGCTCAACCCCGTCGAGACTCACGCTGAGTGGTTTTTCGCACAAAACATGGATTCCCGCCTCGGCCAGGCGGGTCGTCATCGGCACATGCACGTCGGCCGGGGCACAAACCACGGCGATTTCGGGTTTCCACGCAACCGCCTCGTCAAGATTGCCGAAAATTGCGTTAATGCCATAGCGATCGGCAATCGTCCCGCGGAGTTCGTCGTTGATTTCAGAGAATGCAAGCTCGGCGCGGTCGGTACTTCCAAAACAACGCAAATGTCGTTCGCCAATCGATCCAACGCCAATAACAAGAACGCGGTGTTTTTTCACGGTTGAGATCCGTTTAAGAGATAGTATAAAACCAGGCTGGGCAGAATTTCCCCCCACCATACACCTTCACACCGTAGCTGGTCTATGCTCGAGTTGACCGAAAGCAATGTGAGGGTGCCACAACCAACTACCGGTGGACTAAAATAACCACCCTGTTTCCGTCGGTCTGACTTACCAACCGGGAAGTTCCCGACAATTGCACTTCCATCCGGTCGGCGACAACCACCAAACCCCTTGCCCGCACTCGGATCGATAATCACATCGTGCGCTCAAAACCTTCACCTCCATCAAGTACCCGGCATAAAGGTTGGCTAATCTGATGAAACTCTCCCTCTCGGTACGCATTGCCGAATCGCTTTCGAAAACCGAACTGTTTATCCCGTTTGAAAAAATCGTCAGCATCGCTGCCGGGGCTGGATATGACGCCATCTGCATGCGCGCAAGTGCCGGCGGCGTACAAACTTCCCGCGACGAGTTGAAACAAATGCGCGACTCTGTAGAGCAGGCAGGCCTGCGGGTCTCAATGGTGACGGCTGACTTCGAGGTACCGCTCAACAAGGAGCATGGCCCGGAGAGCCTACAGAATATTGGCCCCACTCTTGATGTTGCTGAATTGCTCGACTGTGACCTGGTGCGCGTTTGTCTGAAGAGGCGCGCCGACATTCCCCATGCCCAAGGCGCCGCCGACCAGGCCGCTGACCGTGGCGTGCGGCTTGCGCACCAGTGCCACACATCGTCGCTGTTTGAAGAAGTTCAACCGATGCTGAAAGTCCTTCACGAAATCGATCGGTCCAATTTCGGCCTTATTTACGAACCAGCCAACCTCTTGGTGTGTGGCCAGGCGTACGACGAATCGACGCTGCGGGCCTTAAAACCGTTTCTCATGAACGCCTATGTACAAAATCACCTGCTCGATCCCAGTGGGCCCGATCGGTTGAATACGTACTGTCGTGGCGAGGTACGGTTCCACCACTTGGACCTGTGGGAAGAAGGGGGCGTCGATTTCACCCGCGTTTTTTCCGGTTTGCAAGCAATCCAGTACGACGGCTACTTCACGATCCACCAGGCCCAAGGCATTGAAGACGTCGCCAGCGCAGAACGATTTGCCCGACGGTGTGCCGAATGGATCCAGCAGACGGACAACAAATTTTCGTAGTCATATATGACGATGCAGGGCTAATCCATTCAGAAACCCTTGCCTAATTTGTTGACCGCTCTGATGCTATTTTGTTAATTCACACTATTTTTTTGCGCTGCTATGAAACCTATTCCTCTTCCATTGCCACATTTCGAACCTGATTGTTAACAAGCGTAATAATGCGATCGGTTTTTACCCAACCACGACTTGTCGATCGTCGGTAACCAGATCAAGATCGAACGTAACGGCTTGGGCAGTGCTTGCAGTAAGCAACAACCCAGTAACGAGTGCCAAGCTAAAAGGGGTTTTCATTGGAGCCTTCATTTTCATTAGTCTCACTTTCAAATGCGTTTCTTAAAATTTGTAGTTGATCTCGAGCAAATACGAGATCGATCCGATTACGATTTACACGTCAGACTCCATTCGTTTTTTTGCGTCGCCTGCTTGCTAAAGATAGCCAACCGCAGCACAGCAGAACCAAAGTATGTGGTTCAGGCACCACCGTCAGGGCTACCGGCTGCGCAGCGTCAGCGTAATTCATTTGCCACACGGCCAAGTCCTGCTGATCCACCAGCGTGTCACCATTGAAATTTCCATCGGCAGGCCCCAGACCGGCCCCACTTTGGCCCAAGCCACCCTGCCACAGCAAAAAGTCGTTGCCATCGACATCCAAATCACCATCGGCATCGCCAGCAATGCCAATCGCTAAACCGCTAACCTCTCCCTCAAAGTCCCAAGCCAGCCGGTAAGGGAGATTGCCAGTATTAGTGGGAATGCGAGAATTTTCGTCCACAAATAAGTCAAAGCGGTCTTCGGTGATGCGAAACTCACCGAGATATCCAACCGATTCACCGTAAACAAATTCGATGTCAGCGGTCAGGTTGATGCTGCTCACACTGCCTCCCTGCAGCGTTACCGAACCCACGGGATTGGCAACGACCGTTACGTAATCGCCTAAACCGGGTGTGCCAGCAAAACCGGTCGCCACCCCCGAATCGATGTCGGAGACGTACGGAAATAGATCCAGCGCCACGTTCGTGATTTGGCCGGTCTGGTCGTTGTACGTCAACGAGCCAATGCCGCTGAAATCGGTTTCCTGGGGAAAGATATCGAGACCAACGTTCGGGTTGAGTTCCACAAAGGTATTCGGCATAAAGCTATCGAACGCGGATTCATTGCCGATATTTATTTGCGAAGCATTCTCGTCGATTAGCAAGTTATTTTCAGCTTCAACGGAAAAGTATCCATCGCCAAGTGAATTTGCTCCGTGTGCTCGATCAATTTGCGCAAAAGCCCCTGAAAGCAAATCGAAAAACCGACCGTCTCCGTCCGCCACCAAATCCAAATCAAAGGTGGCAGCCCCGGCGCCGGTTACCGCCGACAGGCAGCAGGCAAAACAGCAAGCGAAAATCCTCTTGGTAATTGCTGACAAGTCACTCATCTCGGTGAACAGTCGCCCTTCTTTTTTCAATCGAGAGGAAATAGTCAAACTGGGAAGAAATAGAAAGCCGGTCGAGCGCGTGGCCCGACCGGCTTAGTATGCAATTCTACGAGGCCCTAGGCACGACGACGTACCGAGACAACCAACAAGCTGCCCAGTACGGCTATCATCGCCGTAGTTGGCTCGGGCACAACACTAATGTCCAAACCAACGGTAATAGCCGAGGCATCGAACACCGTGAGCGTACCGCTTTCACCGAGGAACGGGTCTTGCAGATAGACTGGACCAGAGGAAGGTGAGTCAGCGCTAGACAAAGCAATCCCGTTCTGACGTCCGTCGGAGCTAATGTTGGGCGTAGAGCCGCCAATCTCGTCGATATTGTTCAAAATTTCGTCTCTCAGCATGCCTCGCGTGGTATC
>JAKVCB010000184.1 GCA_022448345.1 Pirellulales bacterium | reverse complement strand
GAGTTAAATTAGCAGCTGATGACGTAGGATTGCACAGGTACTTAGGGAACGAGTGGGCAGATTACGATTGCCCTTAAAAGTGCGAGATGTTAAGCTTGGCCTGCTGTTAGGTTCGGAAATTAAAGGTTGTAGAGGTCGATAAATAGAGCTAGATACGTTTTTTGCGAGGAGTGTCTCATGCTGTCAATTTACGGATCAAAACCCCGGCGAAGCGGTTATTGTGATGGTGTGAGTCGGCGTGGCTTGTTGAAGATCGGTGCCTTAGGCGTTGGTGCTTATGGTCTCAATATGGTCGATCTGTTGCGAGCAGAAGGTGCCTCTGGTACCAAGATGAATCATAAGGCTGTGATTAATATTTTTCTCGGTGGCGGACCTCCCCACCAGGATATGTGGGAGATTAAGACCGAGGCGCCCAAGGAGATCCGCGGGCCATTCCAGCCGATTGCAACTACCGTTCCGGGAATCCAGATCGGGGAGTGTTTTCCGAAAATTGCCTCGATCATGGATAAATCGAGTGTGTTGCGAGCAGTGGTCGGGTGTGAAGGCCGTCATGATTCTTTCCAATGCATGACCGGCTGGCGCCACCAGGAAATGCGTGCCGTAGGTGGCTTTCCTGCTCTTGGTAGCGTCTTGCACAAGCTGCAGGGTCCTGTCGACGAGAGCGTCCCTCCTTACATTGGCATGAAGACGGCTGGGGTTTGGCGCAATCCGGGGACACCGGGGTTCCTTGGTCCCACCTACTCGCCCTTCGTACCCGATGGCGAAGGCTTAGCGAACATGAAGCTTTCCGGGGTCACCACCGATCGTCTTAACGACCGCAAGCAGGTTTTAGCAAGTATCGATCGTTTGCGGCGAGATATAGATACCAGCGGGCAACTAGAGGGGCTGGATTCTTACCAGCAGCAGGCGTTTGATGTGCTTACATCGAGCAAGTTGGTTGACGCTTTGGATGTATCGAAGGAAGACCCGCAGATTCGAGAACGTTATGGTGACGGCAAGCCGTACCAGTTTCAGTACGATGGTGCGGCGACCAATAATGAATTAGTCCTGCAAGCTCGGCGATTGGTGGAAGTTGGCGTTCGGTGCGTTACCTTGACCTTTGGTCGTTGGGACAGCCACGGAAACAATGAAGGCCTCGTGCGGCATCATGGGGTTCGGATCGATCAGGCGGTTCATGCTCTCGTGACCGACTTGGAAGAACGAGGCATGATCGACGACGTGACCGTGTTGGTCTGGGGTGAATTTGGACGTACTCCACGAATCAATAAGAGTGCCGGGCGCGATCACTGGCCGCAGGTTAGCTGTGCTTATATGGCCGGTGGTGGGATGAAAAATGGGCAGGCAATTGGCAGTACGAATCGCCTGGGTGAACACGCACAAACCCGTCCCGTTCACGTGCAAGAGATTTTTGCGACGCTTTACAAGAATCTCGGTATTGATGTTAGCTCAGCGACCATTAAGGATCCTGCCGGTCGTCCTCAGTACTTGACCAAGATGGATCCCATCGCCGAATTAGTCTAGGCGATAGCGGGGTATGACCAGGATTTTCTCTTAGCTGATTGTTGTTAGATGTCACTGGTTGTCCTACAAGAAGTTTCAATAGGCTATCGTGGACCGCTTCTTCTTGATGCAGTCGATTGTCGTATCGATGCCAAGCAGCGTATCGGGTTACTTGGTCGCAATGGTGCCGGGAAAACAACGCTGATGCGCCTGATGGTGGGAGAAGAAACTCCCGATTCGGGTGAGGTGGTGGTCGATGCGATGACGCGTGTTGCTTTGTTGCCGCAAGACGTGCCGGACGATGTGCAGGGGGCAGTCACGGAGATTATTGGGCAGGGATTGAGTGCTGCCGACTTACCAGACTGGCAAGTGAATCAGCAGGTAGAGCAGATCGCCTCGCGAATGAACCTGGAGACAGACCAGGATTTCTCGGAATTGTCAGCGGGCATGAAACGCCGCGTGTTACTGGCCCGAGCAATTGTTTCAGAGCCGGACTTGTTGCTGCTTGATGAACCAACGAACCATCTTGATATCGATTCAATATCCTGGCTGGAAGACTTCCTGGCAAGTTGGCCGGGAACGATTCTGTTTGTGACTCATGATCGCAGGTTCCTGCAAAAGTTAGCGACCCGCATTTTGGAAATTGAAGGAGGCCGGTTGTTCGACTGGTCATGCGATTACGAAACGTTTTTAAAGCGCAAGGAAGCGGCGCTGGCTGCCGAGGAGAAACAGAATGCTCAGTTCGACAAGAAGTTAGCCCAAGAAGAAGTGTGGATTCGGCAAGGCATTAAAGCGCGTCGGACCCGTAACGAGGGTCGGGTTCGGGCGCTGGAAAAGCTGCGTCAGGAGCGGCAGCAAAGAAGAGAAAAAACAGGCCAGGCAAAAATTGAAATCCAGGAAGGTCAGAGGAGTGGCAAACTGGTAGCCGAAGTGAACGAGATTTCGTTTGCTTATCCAGAGTTGCCGGTCGTTGAGGACTTCTCGACCGTTCTGATGCGTGGGGACAAAGTTGGGATCATCGGCCCGAATGGCGCGGGCAAAACTACCTTGTTGAGTTTATTGCTGGGCACCCTGGAGCCTCAGTCTGGCTCCGTACGGCACGGGGTGAATCTGCAGATTGCTTATTTTGATCAGTTGCGGAAACAGCTAGATGAAGAGTTGAGTGTAGAGGAAAATGTTGGTGAAGGTTCGCAGTCGGTGTTTATCAACGGAAAGGCCAAGCATGTGTTGGGCTACTTGCAAGATTTCCTTTTTTCACCTGAAAGGGCTCGGATGCCAGTGCGTTTCCTCTCTGGTGGAGAAAGGAATCGAGTTTTGCTGGCGAAGTTGTTTGCCAGGCCGGCGAATGTCATCGTGCTTGATGAACCAACGAATGATCTTGATGCGGAAACCCTGGAATTGTTGGAAGAACGCCTGGTTAGCTATCCCGGGACCGTCTTGGTAGTCAGCCATGACCGAACGTTTCTTAATAACGTTGTAACCAGCAGTATTGTCTTTGAATCGGGCCGAGTACGAGAATATGCTGGTGGTTACGATGACTGGTTACGACAAAGATCGGTTTCTAACGAGTCGGCAGAGCCGGTCGCCAAACCGGCTAAGAAGACGGCTAAGCCTGCGGCTAAACCAGAGGCACGACGCCTTAGTTTCAAGGAGAAGCAAGAGTTATCGCAATTACCGGCCACGATTGAAAACCTCGAGTCTCAGATTGCTACGTTGCACGAAGTGATGGCTGCGCCTGAGTATTATCAGCAAAGTGGTGAGGTCCTGGCAGCGGATAAATCGCGGCTAACGGAATGGGAAGAAGAGCTGTCCGCAGCCGTGCAGCGCTGGTGTGAACTAGAAGAATTGGCCGGTTAGTTCTTTGTTAACTCGCGCAGGGAGTAGCTTCGCTTGAAAAATGTTTTACCATCCTTGGTCAGGAATTGCGCCGTCAGTGCGGCTTGTTGCCGACTACCGCTACTGGTGAGCAGCAGGAAGGAATTCGCAGTTCCTGAGTCGAAGACCAGTCCCGGGTGTGGCTGATTCGAATTGGCAATAATCCCTTCGTGAATTGGTGACGTCGTGAGCTCGGGGATTCGGTAACCGGCAGTTGCGTCGGTCAGGTGGCTCATGACACGCGTTCGATGGACATCTCCACTAACAAGGATTACACCGGAAATCGATTGGTCGCCGATGAACTTGAAAAGCGCCTCGCGCTCATGTTCGTACGTGCCCCATTGGTCTTTCTTTCCTGGCCGTACTGCTTTATTCCAAACCATGCCACAAGCAAGTATTTTGAATCGGGCAGATGACTCTTTAAGCCCGGCGAGCAGCCAGTTCCATTGCTCTTTGCCAAGTAAGCTGGGCTTGTCAGGGGCAGCGGGCGAGTTTTCGGTGGCGGCAAAGAACCGGGTGTCAAGCAGAAAGACTTCCACATCGCCACGGCGGAACTTGGTGTAAATGCCTTCCTTGCCATCGCCGTAAGTCGGGTTGGCATGGTACTCGATAAAGCCTCGGCGTGACTTTTCTTTGCCGGGCAGGTTGCCGTCGGTGTCGTTGCGACCGAAATCGTGATCGTCCCAGATGGCATATAAGGAGCGACCAGCAACCAGTTTTTGGAGTTCCGGTACAGCCAGGAACGCCGCATGGCGTTTTCGTACGACGGCCAAGTCGACGGAGTCAATGTAAGGCGTGTCTCCGAGCAACACGACTGCGTCCGGGGCGAGTAAGTTCATTCGTCTCCAGACAGCTGCCGAGCCCGCCTTCTCATCCGCACAGGATCCGAACGCAAGTCGTGCACTGCCTGTTTGGTCTGTCGTTGGCGTGGTGAATGCGTATTGTTCGCCACGTGCCAGGGCTTGAGAACCACGGAGAATCATGTAGCGATAACGGGTTGCTGGTTTCAACTTGGCGACAGTCCATTTGAGGCAATGGTCATTTTCTGCAGTCGCCTTGGCCTGGCTTGTTGACTCGGTGTTGGCTCCACTGATGCGGAGCGTGTAGGTGCCTGGTGTCTTGGCTCTGGCCCAAATGTTTGCCTGTTGGCCGCTAACGTGTCCCACGATGGGGCCGTGCGTGAGTTGGGCGTATGCGGGCAACGAAACAATCGCTGCGCAGCTGAAGACTAGTAATAGGATGATGGGGCGTTTGGTGATCAGGTGAAGTGGCACGAGAGTTTTCCTTGTTCGATAGATAGTCGACAGAGTTAGTCCAGTTCCTTGATGCGAACATTTCGATACCAGACCCGCTTGGCTTCGTCTTGAAAACTGATGTATCCCTTAGAGGGTCGATCCTTGATTGCCGATTTGCGAATATCCAAATCAATAATTTGTTCGCCGTTGAGGATAACGTGCAAGTGTTGGTCCTTGAGAGTGATGATATAGCGATTCCACTGGCCGGCTGGTTTCACCATGTTTTTTGACGGTGCCGCAGCGCCAATGACGCCGCCACAATCGTGGTTTCCTACATTCTTCTTTCCGTACGTGTCGAGAATTTGCACTTCAAATCCGCTTTTTACGTGGTCCTTGAGGTCACCGACGTGCATGAAGACTCCCGAATTACCCTTGGCGTTGAACTTGAATTCCAAGTCGAGAATGAAATTGCCGTACTGGCGCTCAGTGGTCAGGTAGTCCTTGTATCGCTGCCAGCCCCTTTCCCCGGGGCGGGGTTTGAGGGTGATCGATTTGTCTTTCTCGACGATCCAATTTCCCGTCGTATTCCAGCCGTCGAGGTTTTTGCCGTTAAAGAGTGGCTTAAAGCCCGATTCCTCTTGGGCTGTAGCATAGACGGGTGACAGCAGGAGGCTAAGCAACACGCAGCATAACTTCTGTTGAGTGGGCATCGGCTTGGTCCAATTTGAGTTGCTAGGGAATGTTTTCGTGACGCAACTCAGTTATGGCGGCTGGTAGGATGCGATGCAAGCCAGGATTGCAATTTGGACTGTCTTACGACCGATAGCCCCTACTTGATTGGGGATAGCCGCTCGTATTCTAATGTGCGGCAGAATAAGACGTTTAGATGGCTAGTTATTCCCGCAATCATCAGGAGTGCCGATCATGAAAAACCGTTCGATGTGCGTCGCTTTCACACTAGTGCTGGGAATGGTGGTTTCAGCCGTAGCAGCAGATACCAAGCCAGTCCGGACAGGCTCAGGCGAGATGGCCTTTGATACGGTTCCCGGTTGGGGGCTGCGGCCGGATGGTAAATCCGCCTTGGGACCCACACACGGTGGTGTGGTGGTCGATAGTAAGGGGAATATTTACACGAGTACGAACCAGGGGCTTGTTGTGTTTTCGCCGGAAGGCAAAGTGATCCAGCAGTACCTCGGACCCAAGTATTCGAATATGCACGACATCGAAATTCGCAAGGAAGCGGATGGTGAGTTTATTTATGCAGCACGTAATGCGAATAGGGAAGGAATTAAATTCAATGCCCACACGGGTGAAATTGTTTTAAAGCTCCCCTTCCCCGAAGAGTCTGGGTTGCAGCTCAAGAAGTTCAATCCAACCGCCATTACGGTTGCCGCCAATGGGGATATCTTTCTCTCGGACGGGTATGCAAGTAATCATATCTTTAAGTTTGACAAGACAGGCAAGTACTTGATGCACTTTGGGCAAAAAGGAAATGAGCTCAAGCAATTCAACACAGCTCACGGCATGACGCTCGATACTCGCTATAAGCCGGCTCGCCTGTTGATTTGTGATCGCAATCACAAACCGAAGGGACGACTGTTGCACTATAGCCTCGAGGGTGAATTTATTTCGGTGGTCATCACGGGATTGGGAATGCCCACGTCGGCCGCTGTTCAGGGCGACTATGTGTCGGTGCCTGATCTCGAAGGTCGAGTCGTCATCTTGGATAAAAGCAATAAGATTGTTTCGGTCCTAGGAGATCCGGAAGGCTCTAAGCCGCGAGTTGTTTTCAACGTGCCCCAGGAGAAGTGGATCGAAGGAGTCTTTAATGGGACTCACGGTTCCTACTGGGACAAAGCGGGCAACCTCTATGTTCAAGACTGGAACGTTTCGGGGCGGATCATCAAGCTAGTCCGGGCTAAATAGGGTCCACGCCTCAAAGATCGAAATCTACGCGCTGTCAGTTTGGTCTTACAGACAGGCATGATGACCCACTGCTAGCAAGGG
>JAKVCB010000183.1 GCA_022448345.1 Pirellulales bacterium | reverse complement strand
TGTAAACCTGCTGCTGCCAGGCCAGAATTCGCTCCAGCAGCGATGCACGGTGGGTTGCCAGGTCCTGGATAATCTTTCTGGTGTTGTCGTAGCGGGTGGTGTAGATCGGCTGGTAGGTGACCTGGTCCTCGCGTCCAGAGTGGCTCAGGGTCCATTCGTTTTCGGTCCAAGTCTCGTCAAAGTGTTTGATTTCGTTGTACTTGCCCCCTTTCCATTGGTCGATCATCCAGGCAAGGACAAAGCGGACCGTTTTCTTTTCACCGGCCGCCAGCTTAAAATCAACCGCAGCCGAGGTCCCCAGGTCGTGGGCGTCGGGCTTGGGAAGGGTGGTGGTAATTTCAGACCAACTGCTTCCGCCGGTTGAAAGATTGCCACCAAAACGGACTCCCGTTTCCTGCAGGACGCCAACACCGTAGTGGGTTTCATTGACGGAAACCTCCGTCATCTCAAAGTCAGGTTCATCGAACTTATGGCGACCGACCACCTGAGCATCTTTGTCACCGTGGCTCGTTTCATTGGGCCCGGGGCCTGGAAAGTTAAACGCCACGGTTCCTTGCTGCGGCTGGTTGCTGGTGTTCGCCAGGTGTACCTCGAAAACAGCCCCCGGGATCGCTGAGTCGGTAGCATCGCCCGGAATAAAAGGTGCCCAGGCCCTCAGGCTGACCGTCACGGGAGCATCGGTCTGGTAGTCGATGTCGACAACCGGATAATGTCCCCAGTAGCGAATTGTTTCCGCCGGCTTCACATTTTCGGTTTGCGGCACTTTGACTTGCCAGTGTGCCATGTAGGTTTCGTTTTCGGTGTAGTTGCCCGGGTCAACCGGGTCGACACAGCCACGAAAAGTGCCTCCCTTGAGCATTTCGTCGGTTGCCAGGACCCACACATCCTTGCCAACGGCAAGCCCCAAAAATGGGGTGTAGAGTTGCGCGTTCCGCAGGGTGAGGTAGGGCGTGGGGTCGACCATCGAGGCGGGCCGAAAAATGCTCGAAAATCCCAGCACGCCGCTCGTTTCGATATCGAGGCAGCCCGTTCCCAGGCCTCCCAGGCCCATCCCGGCACAGACTTTATCGGTGTTGCCAAAGACCACCCCACTGACCGGATGGTCAAACCCCTCCGACTCAAACTCCGACCACTGGCCGGTGGGGGCCGCCGGAGAGAAAATTTGGGCCGTTGTAGGGGAGGGCCCTGCGAACAGGAAAACGATCAGGCAGAGGGCGAAAGTAAATCTCATCGGGGAGAGTCCTTGCTGGCTTCAGGTAGCCGGAAATACAGGGTTTAAAAAAAGTGCTGGCCGCGCGGCCGGGGCCGTTTGGCCGAACAGATGGGCAAAAATCACTTGCAGTATGTGGAGCGAATCCGTTTGACTTCCGGAACGTTCATCCACGTGTCGAGGATGTCGTAAAGGTTGCCATGCTCTTCCTCCAGGTCAATCATGCGCCCGGAGGCACGTTCCCGTTTGGCAGCCTTGACCATTGCGGTAAGGGCCGCCCCAAGCAGCGTCGACGGCTCGCATTGGAACTGGTAGCCAAGCTGGTAGAGATCGTCGACCGAAGCTTCCATCAGCCGGTTGTCGTACTCCAGGTGATCCATTTTTTCTTTCTGGGTAGTCCCGAGCGTTCGAATAATGACCATCGGGCCATCGATCTGGTTGCGAAAGAACTCGGCATGATCGATGGAAGGGGCGATGGCAAAAATGGCATCCGATCCGGCTTCTTTATAGGCAACCGACCGACGGACCCAGTCGTCGCGGCGCTGTTGGTCGGAGGAAAATTGCGTGCAGGCAAAACTGGTTGCCCGGCCAAACACGAGAAAATTCGGGTTGAGTTTCTCACCGATCATTGCCCGTATTTTGTCACAGGTACTTTCGGCCGATTCAAGTACCGGCACGTGGGGTGGGCAGAAGACACACTTGTACTGCATGCCGCAGTCATCAATGTGTACGGCAGCCGCCCCGGCCCGCTCGAACTCGTGCATCCAGAACACGGCTGCATAAGGATCCCCAAACCCCTGCTCAAAATCGACCATGATGGGCAAACTGGTCGAACGGCGGATTTTGCGCACCGTTTCGAGCATTTCGTGGGGGGTGAACACACCGACGTCGGGCTGGCCATTGATGAACGACATTTGGAGCGACTGCACGCCGATCGCATCGTAGCCCGCCGCTTCGGCGACCTTGGCCGAGAGCACATCGTGGGCGCCCATGATCCAAATCGGTTTGTCTTGTTTCATCAGTGGCGTGAAGTAAGGAGTATTCATTGCGGGATTTCCATGGAAAACAGAAGTTCGATGGCAACGGTCCAGCGGCAGGGTTTTTTGTGGGCAAATCCTGCTGGCGGCACCGCTGCCGGTAAAACGAGGTTATTTTGCGGCGTGGTTGAGGGTGATCTTCTTTCCGGTTTGAAATGATTCATAAACAGCTTCGACCGCAGCGACCGTTTCCCGCCCATCGGAGGCGGTGACTTGGGGGTTGCGGTTATCGAGGATGGCACTGGCAAAATCATCCATTTGGCGTTTGAAGTGGTAGTGAGAATTGGATTTTGGCGCAAGCGGTCCTCCGGCACCCCGCCACGGGTCGGCCATTTCAACCTGGAACCATCCTCGATAGTTGGGGGCTTTGTCCTCGAGCGAGTACATCATGATCCGCGGCATTTCTGGTGAGTCCCAGGGCAACAGGTCAAAAATCAAGTGCCCGCGCGTCCCGTAAATCATGCCGTATTCCGACCATTCACCAATGCCCGATCCCACCATTTGAATTGGCGAAAGGCCACGTCCCGCATTGCCAGTTTCAAACATGCCAATGCAGCCGTTCTCGAATTTCATCAGGGCGGTGCCAAAATCTTCGTGGGGGCCTCCCAGTTTTGCGTCCCCAATCCAGTCTTTGCGTACGTTCAAAAGTTCGGCGCAGACGGTGGCCATTTCCGAACCGGTCCACCACCGCCAGAGGTCGAGGTAATGGGGCAGATGATCAAAGACAATGCCACCACCACTTTCCGGGTCGGTCCAGCGCCACTCGTAACTGGAACGGTAGTCAGGTGGGCTGAGTGAATCGGGGTCGAGTCGTACGGCCGCGCTCCAGTGCACCGCCAGGTAAAATACGTCTCCTAACAGGCCTTCGTGGATGATCTGGTGAACTTTTTCAAAGCCCGGATTGAACCGTTTTTCATGGCTTACGGTGAGGATTTTTTCCGCTTTTCCCGCCGCGGCGATCATCGAGTCGCACTGGTCGGTCGACACAGCCAATGGTTTTTCCACCAGGACGTGAAGGCCCTTCTGGAGGGCAGTCACGGCCAGGTCATGGTGCGTTTGGGGTGGGGTGGCGATGACCACCGCGTCGAGCGGTTGTTCGCCCAGCAGCTTGTCAAACTCCTGGTAGACGTGTGGCACGTTCCACCGCTCTGCTGCCTTCGTGCCGCGTTCGCTGTTGGGGTCGCAGACAGCTGCGAGGTCAATGTGGGGATTTTCCCACAGCCACGGCAGGTGCCCCACCCAGGCAGCGCCCCCGCAACCAACCATCGCCGTACGGATTTTGTTTGTCATACTGCCAATTTTAGCCATATCGGTACGCCGCCACTATCCCTGGTGGCCGGGGGAATGTGAACCCCCCGGGGCGCGAGGGCTGGTCTGTCGCAACCAGCTGAAGCCCGGTATTTAAGCGTTGAGGTGTCGCAGGAAAGAAAGTTGGCTTTTGAAGCCCATTGTCCGGTGGCCGAGAGAAACGTCACCCTGTCAGGTTCTATCCCCTCCCTGTCAGCGAAGAAAATTTGGCGGCATCGTTCCTGTCACAATTTCAGGCGGCTTAGTTTGCCTGCCGACGCCCGCGAATTTTAGTCAGCGCCTGGCGGGCCTCGGTGTCTTCTGGCGAAAGAGTCACCGCTTTTTGGAACAACGATTCTGCCTCGGTCATGTTGCCTCGGGAGGCCTGGAGGATTCCCAGGCAGTAATAGGCCTGTCCCAGTTCAGGGGAGATTTGCACTGCACTATGGAACAATTTCTCGGCTGCTGATTTTCTGCCGTTTTGAAAATAGACTCTGCCCAACTCGCAAAAGGCTGGTGCATGGTTTGGTTTTATCTTGAGCCAGTTTTTCAAGATAAGTTCTGCCTGGTCTAGTTTCCCTTGTCGCCGTTTTACCCCGGCCAGATTCAGATGGGCCAGCCAGTATTCATGGTCGATTTCAATTGCTTGTCGAAACGCCTTGGCTGCCTGGTCAAGTTGTTCAGCCCGCATCAGATAAACCCCAGAGTTGCTCTGCGCCTCGACAAAATTGGGCTTGAGATTGACAACTTGTTGATAGTGGGTGAACATTTCCAGGGGCGATGAAAATGGTTCCATCGTGTTTGCCCACTGCCATCGACGGTTCACTTCAGTCGATTTGACAATCTGTTGTAGGTGTGGGTGATCAACGCGGATTCCCTCGGTAAGGTCGGCCCGTCGGAGTCGCTCGTCGAGGTCCCCCGGACTTTCCTGCACATCTCGAAGCAAACGATCAACCGTTACTGGTCCCTTATAGATATGGGTTAAATTTCCGGTACCGCTGATTAGAAAACTTGTCGGTAGCGGTAATGGACGGTTATTGGTCACCACGAAATTGTTGGCTGCCTGTAGCATGTTGATCAGCCTGGTGGTTGCTCCACCAGCCTCGAACGAATAGCCAAGTCGCTCAAGTGTCTCTGTGGCCTGTTGGGCCGAGTAGGAATCCGTAGCTGCACCGTCGACCGACAACGCCAAAATGTTCAGGCCAGACTGGCGGAGTTGACTTGCATGCTGGCCGAATTCCTTCAGTTCCACCAGGCAGGGGCGACAGGTTTTTGACCAAAGCGTAACCAATAGCGGCTGACCTTGATTCAGTGCAATCCGGGTCAAGCGATTACGGCTGTTCAGATAGGAAAACTCTGGCAGAGGGAGTTGGCTGACAACTGGAATTCTCGTCTTACTGCCGGTTAATGGAACCTTAGCCTGGCCCGGTTGGAGAGCCAGATTTTCCCGGGATGTGGCAAGAAAAACGGCCTTATTATCCCCTTGTTTTACCAGGTATCGCCGGTTGGGCTGGATATTGGTGAGCGACTCGGTGGTGCCGTCGGGCCACTGGATCACTACGCTATCGATTTCGCTCGCGTCGCCTAGGCCAAAATGTAGCCAGGACGAGGATTGGGCCAAAAATCCCTCACCAGCCCTCACGGTTTTGGTTTGCGTTGAAAGCGGAGAAACGCCAGGCATGGTTTCTGCGGAGGATAATTCGGTTGCGGCAGCAGGCGTGGTGATTTGGACACGGGCGCCGACGGCATCTCGATTGGTCGAGGTGCCATTGCCCTCGAGTTTCAGAAGCAAAAACTGGTTTTGACCGTCCAGATCGTTCCTCAAAAAGCGAAGTCGCGGTGCAGTGCGATTGCTGGTCCAGACGTCCAGGTCACCATCATGGTCCCAGTCGACCAGTGCGAGTGCCCGGCCGTCATCAGGGATATCGAACCCGGCAACGGTGGCCACCGGCGCAAAATTGGCCACGCCGGAACGGTTGCTGCGGGAGATATTCAGGTAGGCACAATTTCGTTCGCGTCCACTGAAAGATCGCCCACTCCGGATCATGCTCCCAAGCTGGGTATCAATGTTTCCCATCTCCGGTGAATTCGCTACTGCCTGGTTCGGCACGACCTGCCGCCAGTAGAAACTTCACAAGTCGCCAGTGTCGTCGCTGGTGACAAAACCGTTGGCCACCAGGAGATCATCCCACCCATCGTTATTAATGTCTGCAAAATTCGATCCCCATGCCCACCGGCCCATCGTCGTGCCCGATTGTTGACCGAAGTCGTCGAACTTAAGCTCACTCTCCGGAGTCTTTCCACGGTTACGCATTAAGGTGTTGCCACGGGCAAACCGCTGAAGTGTTTTGCGCAAAGATTCTGAAAAGTTTTCGCCAAAGTGTGGCTGAAAGGCGATTCGATTTCCGGCCGAGGAGTACATGTTACTCACATAGAGATCCATCCAGCCGTCATGATCGTAGTCTGCCCAAGTGACAGACATTCCACCTGCGGTATCCTGCGTATTTGTTTGACTGGCAATTTCCGCAAATTTGTGATTTCCTGCTGTATCTATATCGTGACGATAAAGGCAGTTGTGGCCAAAATCGTTGGCAACGTACAAATCCTGATCGCCATCGTTGTCGTAATCTTCCCAGGCAGCTGCGAAGCTGTAGCGCTGGCCATGAACATCCAGGCCAGTTTCTTCTGACACATTCTTGAAGCTCCATTTGGCGTCAGTAATCTCGTTATGCAGCAATATATTTGCACCGCCGTTGTTGGCATCCTGGAACAGAGCTCCTTCACCTCCAAGCCCAACAGGGGCACCGAATATATCGTCAGGTTTCATATTCGACAGGTAGCCACAAACGTACAGGTCAAGAAGTCCATCCTGGTCGTAGTCGGCCGCCGACAGAGACATCAAGTCGTCAATGGTTGGCAGAACGTTGCGGAGTCGAAAACTTTGTTGATCCTGGTTTTCCATCAGCAGTACACCACCAAGTATTGCAATCACCAGATCACGGTCCCCATCGTTGTCCAGGTCGACCAGCAGTGCCGAACGAGACCATTCCAGGAAGTTGCAGTTCCAGGATTCTGAGACATCTCGCAGGCTCCCATCTGGATCTTGCAAGTACAGCCGATTGGCCAGACCGTTTTCCTGGCAAAGATAGAGGTCC
>JAKVCB010000182.1 GCA_022448345.1 Pirellulales bacterium | reverse complement strand
CGCGCCCAGTAGAATAGGGCCACGGACCTGGCTGCGAACTCTACCGCCGGGCCAACACCGCTTCACTAAAAAAACCGTCCTCAGAGCCAACATGATCCAGGGTCGCATCTTACCGCTGCTGTTACTGGCATTTGGCGCGGTTGCCGGAACGTGGCTATCGGCTAGCATACTTTGTAGCCAACGGCTCGCCCAAACCTTGTTTTTGCCTTTGTCAACGCTCAGCGCCAAGACTCCCTGGGCTCACTCGGACCAGCACGCCTGCAGGCTAACCGGCACGTCTCCGCTGAAGTACGCAATTTGCCAGGTGGCCCTGCTGGACGCCCGACCGACCAGCGACCATACTTTTTTTCATGCCAGCTGCACATGAGGACCAATGTGGATCTTAATACGCCTTTTTGATCGCGGATTGATCCACCCGCAGATGAGTCCGATGGTGCGCATAAAGTCGTTTTCGATTCCTGAAGTTATAGAATTGTTAGGCCGCTTGTTCCTACCCCCTAAAAAAATGTTCGCCTAGCGAAATTGCAACTATGGTTCGGATTTTTCACACCGCCGATGTCCACGTCGGTCTTAAATTCACACGCGGCTATCCCGAGCCGTTGCGAAACTCGCTTGTGGACGAGCGCGTAGCTGTTGTTGCCAGAATGGCCGATCTGGCAAATCAGGAGCAGTGCCAGTTGCTGGTCGTCGCAGGCGATCTTTTCGACCATTTGCGGGTTTCGAAAAAAATTATTCGCCAGACGGCCGAAGCATTGAAGCGGTTCAACGGTGTGGTCGCAGTCCTGCCGGGAAATCACGACTACAAGTCCGAAGCAGACGATCCGATATGGCCTGAATTCAAAGATCACCTGGGAGAAGGCCACCTTATTCTTGACCAATGCATACCGTATGACCTCGAGCCACTGGGGCTGCCTGCCGTGCTGCTGCCAGGTGTATGTACTGCAAAACACTCCAAAGAAAACGCCGTCGGCTGGATCACCGAAGCAACCGGCCAGCTACCAGAAAACAGGCTCAAGATTGGCGTTGCCCATGGCAGCCTTGCCGGGCTCTCGCCAGACTTCAATGGCGACTACTATCCGATGCAGGAGTCGGAACTAACCCAGATGGATGTTGATGTCTGGCTGTTGGGTCACACGCACATACGGTTTCCTGATCGGGATGAGGGCCGCGATGCCCAGGTATTTTATCCCTCGACTCCAGAGCCGGATGGCTTTGATTGTAGCCATGCCGGACACGCCCTGGTGATTGACCTGCACGAAGACAAAACCTGTGAGTATCGCTCTTTGGAAACAGGCCGGTTTCGGTTTCATGCGATGCATAAAAGGGGAATCGACTCCGAAAGCAAACTGATCCAACTGAAGAAAGAGTTTGAAGCACTGCCAGAGGGCGAGCACCTGGTCAAACTAAAGCTCGAGGGGCGACTTGACAGCGAAACGCTTGAGCAACTCAACACGCTCGAATCTGAGCTAGCGCCACTGGCCTGTTATTTG
This sequence comes from Pirellulales bacterium, assembly GCA_022448345.1. Classification (GTDB taxonomy): domain Bacteria; phylum Planctomycetota; class Planctomycetia; order Pirellulales; family Lacipirellulaceae; genus JAKVCB01. The sequence continues at coordinate 5,331 of JAKVCB010000182.1, read as the reverse complement.
GAACTCAACACCAAGGAGGTGCTCCGGGCAGTTCGCCAGGAAGATCTCGATGCCGAGTTTACCGAGGGGTCGTTTCCTCATCAGTTCCTCAGTGCGCTTGCCCAAAACGAAAGCGACCAGTTCGCACTGCAACTGGCATATGATCTTGTGAAGGAGGCGCGCTGATGCAACTTCAGAGACTTCGCCTCCATCCCTTTGCGGGTCTTGCCGAACGAACCTACGAATTCGGCCCAGGAATGAATGTTGTGCTTGGCCCCAATGAAGCCGGCAAAAGCACCATGGTAAATGGCATCGTGTGTGCCTTATTCGAGTCGACCAGCTACGGCAAACTCCACTGGCGGAAACACCTGCAACCATTCGTTCCGCGCGGCGGCGGAGATACGTTTGGTGTTTCGCTAAACTGCCTGGTCGATGGCGACGCTTATCAAATCACCAAGTCGTGGGGGGGCGAATGTCGTAGCGAGCTCACCCTGCCCTCTGGGCAAGTTATCCGCAGTGCTGACGAGGTGGATCAAAAAGTTGCCAGTCTGCTGCAATTAAAACGGGGCACCTGGCAAAACATCCTGATCGCACATCAGTCGGCCATCTCGTCAACACTCCAAGACTTCGACACAGAGGGTGAAGAGGCCTCTGATCTTGCCCAGATTCTCAGAAGTTCTGCCTTTGATACCGATGGGGTTTCCCTCGAAACGCTTGAACATTCCATCAACCAACAGCTCGATGACGTAAGTTCACGATGGGATTTGGCGGCGGATCGTCCAGAGAATGGACGGGGAATCGAAAATCCGTGGAAGCAAAGTGTTGGAAGCTTGCTAAAGGCCTGGTACGAACATGAGCAGCTCAAAGCTGAACTTCTGGAGGTTGAGGATCACGAACGAAATCACGATGCCATCAATCAGCAGGTTTCAGAACTGATTGCCGAGCGGACAAAGCTGCAGCTCTACGTCGATAAATTCGCACCTATCGTAGACGGACTCAAAGAGCGGCAGGGGCTGGAGTTAAAACTGGATGCCGCAAAAAAGAAAGAGGAACACCTGCGAGCCATCCAGACCAAGTGGCCGCTGCACGAAGTTGAGATCGGTCGCCTGGAAAAATCCCTTGAAGAATTGGATGGCGAACACAGCCTGCTCCGCAAGGAGTCGGACGAGGCACAGCTGTACCAAAAGTCTGCTGGTCAACGTCAAAAACTCACCGCTGCAAAAGAAGCAGAAGCAAAACTGGCCAAAGCCAAGGAACACCTGGCCGCATTCAAGAATCTTTCGACGCAGCTGTTTGGGGATCTAAAAACGACGATCGCCGAAAAAGGTCGCCACGCGGCGTCTATGGCTGCCGGCAAACTGCAGGTCCGGTTGACTCCTGAATCAGATACCAAAGTCGAGGTTAAGGCCGGGCTGGAAGATTCTCGCGAAGAGGTAGCAACCAAAGACCAGCCGCTGCATACCGAGGCAGACGGTATTGTGACGCTGACCACCGGGCAGTTTAAGTTCGAGGTCGAATCTGGTGACGGGCAGTTCTCTGCTATTAAGGATAAATACGAGTCGGCCCAGGCCAGAATAAGCGAACTGCTTTCAACCATCGGTGTTGTCTCCGTGGATGAGGCCCACAAACGGGAAACTGATTATTCGATTGCGAACACCAATCTGGAGCGTGCCAACACGGCCCTGGAAACCATCCTCAGCGGACAAACCCTGGCGGAACTCGCAAGTGCCTGTGGTGAGGAAGTTTCTGCCCCCAAACGTGAAACCCGCGAGATCAACAATGCCATTCTGGCTAACCGGGCGACGCACAACCAACAGCAAACCGAACTAAAACAGAAGCGGGCCGAAATAAAAACGTGGGAAGACCAATTCGAAAATCCCGACGCGGTGCTCGACCAGCTTCTTGACGCCCGGAATCAAAAGCAGGCTTGCGAACAGAAGTTAACAAAATTGCCGCCACTTCCGGAAGGCAGCGAAAACACTGAAGCTTTGGAGGGGGAATTCAACCGAAAGCGGGGCCGCTTAACGGTCATCAAAGAAGAAGCACTGCCTGCTGCCACAAATCAGCAATCGGCGCTCAAGGCAACCGAACCGGGTCGCACGACACAGGAACTGGGCGACCTTATTACCGAGGCCGAGTCGAGCTATGCACTCCAAAAGCGTCGGCTCGAATCTCTGATGCGCGTGAAAGAGCAGTTCCAGCAGATGAAGAGCCGGCTCGATTCCGGCACGCTTGATCCGTGGACCAAGCGACTGTCACAAACGATTCAGCAGATCACGAGCAACCGCTACAAGGATCTGGATTTCGATGGCGGAGGAGTCACCGGCGCCTCAGGAATTGTGATCCCGCACGAACTGCTTTCGATGGGCACCAAAGCAAGCATGGGATTTTGCATCCGGCTCTCCATGGCAGCCCACTTCCTCGAGGGTCTCAATGGGTTTCTCATTCTCGATGACCCGATGGTGGATCTCGATGCAGATCGGCAGAAAAAGACAGCGGATGTACTGCAACGGTTTGCCGAGCAAAAGCAAGTTATCCTGCTGACCTGTCACGAGGCCCATGCAGCATTGCTTACCAAGTCGCCACTGCAAATCACCCGAGACGACGGCCAGGACGAAGCAACGACTCCGGCCTCGTCGGCCGTGTATCAGCCCCCACTGTTTGGGTGAACTCGTAAGGAACGACTTGTCGCATGGGCCTGCCGGATCGGCCGGAACACCTTTGCCTGCACCACGGTCGTGGTCATCGCCCGGTTGCCCCGCTACTTGCGGTAGCAACACGGGTTCAATACAACAAACCCTTCTTGCTGCTGGTCAGCTCAGCCACCCACATTTAACCGCAACCTTTTCCTGGCATTCAACAAGTAACAGCTCCGGTGTATCGCCATGCCCAACGGTATTTACGCGCAGCCGATTTGTGACACACCCATTGCCGTTATTGACTTTGAAACAACCGGACTCACACCGGGCACCGACCGGGTTGTTGAAGTTTCCGTAGTACGGGTCGATCCAGGTGAAGAACCACGCCTCGTGTTCGATACGCTGGTCAACCCCCAGCGCGAAGTCGCGGCTACCGAAATTCATGGAATCACCGATTCGCAGGTGGCCGATGCGCCTGACTTTTTCGACATCGCAGGCGAACTGGTCGCCCATCTCCATGGTTGCGCTATTGCTGCCTACAACGTGTACTTTGATATGCGCTTCTTAAAATACGAAATGGAAATTGCCGGGGTTGAGCATGAACCTCCCTATTTTTGTTTGATGTATTTGCGACCGCTGCTCCGCATGGGATCGCGATGTTCGCTCGAAGAGGCTTGTGCCGAAAACAACATACCACTCACCGACAGCCACAGGGCAGCAGACGACGCCCTGGCTTCCGGTTTACTGATGAAAAAATACCTGGCCACACTCCAGAAGCGAAACATCACCACCTTTAAAGACCTGGCAACCCATGGCAACTACAAATTCCTGCAGAGTTTCACCAGCACCCCCTACCCAGAGCCAGGTGTGCTGGGGCTCAATCGATGCGAACAGGTCGTATCGCGCAAGGGATTTGTTCCCGAAAAGCAAATCGATCCCGAACAGAGGGCCATCCGCGAATATTGGGACCTTTTAAAAACTGTACTGGCCGATCTCACCATCACCGACGAAGAACTGAAACATGTGCTATCCCAGCGCAGTCAACTCGGACTACCCAAAGAAAAAATACGTGTGCTGCATGCACGGGCCTTTGTGAGTATTGTCGCCCAGTTTTGTCGTGACGAATGGCTCGATGACGCCGAGGTCCAAAAGCTGCAGCGGCTGCGCCATTGCCTGGCACAACTTGGCTGGGCGCCCGGTGATTGACGGTGAGGGTACCGCCAGCTGAACCATCGTTCTCGTATTTTCAGCGACGGTACCTGGCTGCCCAACCGGCCCCTTCTCACAGAGCGGCACAGATCTACAGCTCAGAGGCTTTCGGACTTCCCACAAAAAAAGCTGGCACGGGCCTGCGCGCCCAGTAGAATAGGGCCACGGACCTGGCCGCCAACTCTACCGCCCGGCCAACACCGCTTCACTAAAAAAACCGTCCTCAGAGCCACCATGATCCAGGGTCGCATCTTACCGCTGCTGTTATTGGCGCTTGGCGCGGTTGCCGGAACGTTGCTACCGGCCAGCACACTTCCTGGCCAAACGGCTCGCCCAAACATGGTGTTTGTCTTTGTCGACGATCAGCGCCACGACTCGCTGGGCTGCGCCGGCCACCCGATCCTTAAAACACCCAATATCGATCGCCTGGCCGCCGAAGGCGTGCGGTTTTCCAACGCCATGGTGACCACAAGTATCTGCTGGATTAGCCGGTCGACCGTACTCACGGGCATGTGGTCCCGGTCGCATGGCTCAAAAAACAACGTTAACGTGGTGTCAGACGCCGCCGCCAGCACAACCTATCCGCAACAACTGCGCGAACAGGGCTATCGCACAGGCTTCTTTGGCAAGTGGGATGCCAACATGCCAGACTCGTTTGACCACAACCGGGCGTTCGACGTCTATGAAGAAATTGACCGCACGCCCTATTTTAAAGAACAGACAGATGGCACCCAGCGCCACACGGCCGAGTTGATTGGCGACCGGGCTGTCCGGTTTATCAATACCCAATCTACCACCCAGCCGTTTTGCTTGAACCTGTGGTTCAATGTGGCCCACGCAGAAGATGGGGACAAGCGGCCCGGCAGCGGCCACTTTCCCTGGCCCAAGGCGGTTGACCACCTCTACCGCGATACAAAAATACCCCCGCCGCGGCTTGCCAGTCCGGAGATTTTTGAGAACCATCCCCAGTTCCTGAAAAAGTCGCTCAACCGCACGCGGTTCCACTGGCGGTGGGACACGCCCGAAAAATACGACGCAAACATGCGCGCTTACTTCCGCATGCTCAGCGGTATGGATCGTGTTGTCGGCCGGGTTGTCCAGGCGCTTCACAAGCGAGCACTGGCCAAGAACACGGTCATCGTCTATTCGGCAGACAACGGCTATTACCTGGGCGACCGGGGTTTCGCCGGCAAATGGTCGCACTACGAGCCGTCCATTCGCGTCCCCCTGATCGTCTACGATCCTCGCCTCCAGCCAAGCCGTCGCGGACGCGTGCTCGATCAGTTCGTGCTGAATGTCGATCTACCTGCTACTTTTCTCGACCTGGCCGGACTGCCCGTCCCCGGTCGGTACCAGGGCAAAAGCCTCCGGCCACTGGTCGCCGGAGAAGCGACAGATTGGCGGAGCGATGTCTTTCTCGAGCATTTGCCGCCGCTAGGTGAACGGATTCCCCAATGGGAAGGGGTGAGGAATGCCCGCTATAAATACGCGCGCTACTTTGAGC
>JAKVCB010000181.1 GCA_022448345.1 Pirellulales bacterium | reverse complement strand
ATATAGACGTGCAGGGCAAAAAAGCGACTCAGGGTTTCGCCCCCAATCATGGGCCCCCCCATCAAGAGTTCGCACAGCGCAGGCCCGACAAATGGCACCCGTCCAATCATGGCGACCCCGACCCCCAGGCCCCAGTACGAGTTGGCATCCCAACGTAACACCTGGCCGGTGAATGCCATGCCCACGGTCAGCAAAAATAGCGCAACACCAAACATCCAGGTCAATTCACGCGGGTATTTGTAGGCTCCCATTAGGAAGACTTGGATCATGTGAATAACCACAATCACCAGCATCATGGTCGCCGACCAATTGTGTATCGCGCGGAGCATCCAGCCGAGAGGGACCTGGAAATTCAAGTAAAGCAGGCTCTCATACGCCTGGCCGGCCGAGGGAACATAAACCATGGAAAGGGCAATGCCGGTCGCGATTTGCAGCATCAGCAGCGTCATTGCCGTACTGCCAAAGACATACAACCAGCCCACTCGACGGCGCAGTCCGCGGGGGACCGGGTGGCGAATAATAGGCCACAGCGTCTCGCGGAGGACGAGTCGGTGTTCAAACCACATTGCGGCGGATCGGATGGCTGCGAACAATGGATTCTCCTGAGCCGAACGGACCTTGATGGTTCAAGTCGGGGCTTGGTGGTTACGTGGTTGCCTGTGGGTCTTTGGGTGGGGTCCCCGGATTCTGCAAGGTTGGCAAGTGACCGACGTGTGCGTGCAAGTTGTCTCCGTCAATCTTATGCTCAATCTTGTACAGGCCGCGCGGGGCGGGTCCTGCGGCATATTCGCCATCTTCGTAAAATACGCTCCCGTGGCAGGGGCACATGAACAGGCCAGGCTCGGAAAACCAGCTCACCGGGCAGCCGAGATGTGTGCAGTGCACGGAGAAAATTTCAAAACCCTTTTCCGGGTCCCGCCGCACATAGATGCCCAGTTCTCCGGTAATGCCATCCCAAGGGCCACGGAGTGGATTTTTCAGGGTCACAAGGCGCGTTTCATTTTCTTTAAAGTCGGCGGTTTTCCCCAAGGAAACCCACTCGTCTTTGCGGCGCCAAATGGCCGCTCCCAAAAGGTAGCCAACCACCGGGATACTCAATACTGCGCCGCCGGCTCCGAGCATCAACCAACTGACCCAGTCAAACCAGCCGCGGCGGTCGGTGGTACAATCGGCAGGCGTGGCGTGTTCGCAGTCTGTCATGGTGTCGTTCCCGTAGGTTGCGTTGCCGCAGGGGCGGTGGGGGTGGCTTTTGGCGCTGGCGCCTCCTGCTTTTCCTGGTTGGCAAGACGGCGTGCAGGCGCGGTCCGCCAGGTTCCCATCAGGGCAACGATGTCCGAGATGTCTTGGCTGGTGGGAGGTTGTTTTTGGGACGATTTTTCGACAAGCCCAAGATAGTTGGGCATTCCCAGGTCGTCGCGGCCGGTGATGATGATGCGGCGGAGGGCCTGGTCACTAATCAATTCCAGAAAGGCAGGATTGTTCACCGCGCCCTCCGTACCTCCCTGGCCATCCTTGCCGTGGCACCTGGCACAGTAAAGCTCAAACTTGGCTTGACCGGCGGCCGGATCACCCGGACTGCTAGCCAGATAGGGAGGTGGGTTGTCAGGGACCCCTTCGGCCTTAGCCCACGTGGCGCGAATGCCAGCGGCCAGCGATTGGATTTGCGCTTCTGAAAGCAAACCACCCTCTTCGCGGGAGAAGGCTGGCATGAGCGTGCCAGGCCTGCCGTTGTGGACGATCTCCAGTAGCTGTTTGTCGGAGAAGATCGACAAAAAGAGCGGGTCATTCAGCGATGGGGCTGGGCCACCCTTGCCATCAGCCCCGTGGCAACCTGTGCAGTTAATGCGATACAACTCGCCAAACTCCATCTGCTCCGAGAGAGGTATTGCCCGCTCGCTCAGCAGTGGCTTGCCAGGCAATGGTTCGCCGCAGCCAACCATCACCAGCGTCAGGGCCGCCAACAGAAATGTTTGCGGCTGTTTGAGCAAAAGCATCATGGTTTTGCCCCCTTCACGGAGACTTTTTCACTGCGGATCACAACCAGACCTACGACGATTCCATAGGCGAATTGGGACGCGAAAAACCACCACCAGTCGACATGTTCATTGAGGACCGGATTGAGGATTTCCATAAAGCTATAGATCGCAGCGGTCCACAACAGGGGCGCGACAATTCCGCCCCAGAATACGGGGAAACGGGGCATCGTCGGCAATAAGATTCCGAACATGAGTCCCACACCCAAGGAAGTAACCACAAAAATGACACAACCCACAATGAGTGCAAGAGGGCTGAAATGGCTAAGTTCCTCCGGGGACATGGGGACAATCATGCCGGCGAGCAAATTGACCGGATACCACAGGCCACGACCACTCACGGCGCCATAGGTGAGGGCGACCGCGGCCATGGCGATGCCGCCCACGATGCCCCCTTTCAGGCCTGCCGAATAGGGATGCACTTTTTCGGGAATTTGCATGCGATGTCCGGGCATGCCAGGCCGCAAGGGTGCTACTTTTGCCTGGGAGATTTTGACCGGTGCCGGCCGGGCCTCGAGGGGCAGAATTTCTTCGCCGCCGTCGCTTGCGAGGATGTAAATCCATTTGGTAAGTCCGACCACGAAGACAATCAGGCCGACTGCGGTGAAGGCAAAATTCAGGACCAACCCGCTACTCATTAGCATTGCGCCAAAAGCAATGACAATGGGGGCGGCGGTCGGGCGGGGCATGCAAACGCCCTGCCCTTCTTCCGGTTTGCCATTTTGTTTCGGTGTGGGTTCCATGCGGTTACGAACTGCTCTTTGGGTCAACAGGCCTGGTCAGTTAGGTGGTTGGTATTGAAGTGACGGGTAGGTTGCCGCTCCGTTTCGGGAAATCCTGGCCCCGAGGTTTAGCGACCAATGATGTAAACGAGGGTAAAAATGACGATCCAAATGGCATCGACAAAGTGCCAGTACCAGGAAACCAGTTCGGGCGCCTCGCACTCAGCCGAGAGGCAACGGCGGGCTTCGATGCCCCACAAAATACACATCGTCACGACCCCAATGGAGACGTGGAATGCGTGAAAACCAATCAAGGTATAAAAAGTGCTTCCAAAGGTATTGGTGCCGATCGTGAGGTGGTGTTCGGTAATCAATCCATACCATTCGTAGCCGGTTCCCGCGAGGAAGAGACTTCCGAGCAGAATGGTGACAGCCAGCCATACGAGGTAGAGGACGTGATGGCCCCGGCCGCGGGCCCTGAGGGCAAAATAAATCGTGCCGCTACTGCTGAGCAGGAAGATCGAGTTGATAATCACCAGTCCCAAGCCAAGCGAGTTGGCGGGGGTGGGCATTTCTTCCGGATTGGCTCCGGGAATCTTATCGCCCAAAAACACGATGTAGGTGGTGATCAAGGTGCTGAAAAGGGCCACCTCGGAACACAAAAAGGCCACGATCCCAGACTCCTTGGTCGTGAATCGCGACTCCTGGTAAGGATTGTGCATCTCGGCGGATGGGAGAGCGGCCTGATTCAAAGTACAGCTTTCTGTGGAGTCCAGTTTTTGGATTTGTGAGTAGTTACTCGTATTGGGAATCGGGATCGTCGGGATGTTTTAAATCCCACAGCGGTCGACGACTCTCGACCGTGGGTATTTTTTCAAAATTGTAGGTAGCCGGCGGTGAAGTCGTAGTCCATTCAAGGGTCCAGGCATCCCACGGGTCGTCGCCCGCGGTTTTTCCATGACGGAGCGAGTGGACAATATTTATGAAGAAGAATAAAAACCCAACGCCCATGACCGCCGCGCCGACTGTGGAAAGTTGATTCCAGATTTCCCATTCGGTCTCGGCGTACGTGTAAACCCGCCGGGGCATCCCCAGCAGGCCAGAGATATGCATTGGGAAGAACAATACATTGAAGCCGATGAACAAAAGCGCGAACTGCCAGATTCCGAGCGTTTCGTTCATCATCCGACCAGACATTTTTGGGAACCAGTAATAAAAGCCACCAATCAGGGCAAACAACGATCCGCCGAACAACACGTAGTGGAAATGGGCCACGAGGAAGTAGCTATCGGAGATTTGCCAGTCGAACGGAACCACCGAGAGCATAATGCCGGTCAGGCCGCCGACGAGAAACATCGACAGGAAGCCTAACGCAAACAACATCGGGGTTCGTAGTTGCAGGCGGCCTCCGTAGAGTGTTGCCACCCAGTTGAAGATCTTGATGCCCGTAGGAATTGCGATCAAAAAAGTTGATGCGGCAAAAAATGTATCCACCATGTCGTTCATACCAACGGTAAACATGTGGTGGGCCCAAACACCAACGCTGATAAATCCAATCGCCGCGGTGGCAGCAGCCATCGACGCATATCCGAAAATCACCTTGCGCGAGAAAACCGGAATGATCTCCGAGACAATCCCAAAGGCCGGCAGTGCCATGATGTAAACTTCCGGATGGCCAAAAAACCAGAACAGATGTTGCCACAAGAGAGCCGACCCGCCTGACTGGGGATCAAAAAAGTGGGCTCCCAGGTAACGGTCAAACAGCAGCATGACCTGGGCAGCGGTCAGCGGCGGAAAGGCAAGCAGGATCAAGATCGCGTCGATCAGCATCATCCAGACAAACAGGGGAAGTTTTGTGAGCCGAATGCCTGGCGCCCGCATCGTAAAGATGGTGGAAATCAGGTTGACTCCAAACGCGATGGTACCCGCCCCGGTCATCATCGTGCCCAGGATCCAATAGTCGGTCGCGTTTCCCCGCGAATAGGCAGGAGAGGTGAGCGGAGCATAGGCAAACCAGCCGATGTCAGGCGCGTTCGAGGCTCCGTAAAGTCCCTCTGCGCCCAGGTAGGTGTAATAAAGCAGGCAGCCGCCGAAAAAGGAAAGCCAGAACCCGAGTGCATTGAGTCGCGGAAAGGCTACGTCGCGGGCACCGATCATCAGGGGGACAAAATAGTTTGCAAACCCGGCCAGCATCGGCATGATCACAAAAAAGATCATCGTGGTGCCGTGCATCGTAAAGAGCTGATTGAATGTTTCCGGCCCGACCAGCGTGTTATTGGCTTCCCACAACTGGGCCCGCATCAGGAAAGCTTCCAGGCCACCGATCACCATGAAGATGAAACTCATCCCCAGGTACATGATCCCAATCTGTTTGTGGTCGACCGACGACACCCAGCCATGCAAACGCGTCACCAGCGGGATCGCGGCAGAGTTAGTCGACTTGGAATCGTAGTTGACGGTGGCCATGGTACCAGTGTGTGATGCGAAGTCCGTGAAGCGCGTTTAATGAAGGGTCAAAAGGTAGGCGACGATTTTCTCGACGCTGTCGGAGGTGAGTTTCATGTCCGGCATTCGACAACCTTCTTTGATGGTTTGTGGATCCTGGACCCATTGAGTCAGGTTTTCCTTGTTATTGAGCTGAATACCCGAGGCGATCGTCTCACGGCTCATGAGGTGTGTCAAATCAGGCCCGAAGACCCCCTTGGCATGGGTTCCGCGAATCGTGTGGCAGTTTGCACATGCATTCGAGAGAAACAAGTTGCGGCCCGCATTGACCGCCGCGTCCAACACTGCCGGTTTCTGCTGATCAGCAACCCACTTTTTAAACTCGTCTTCACGCTCGGCTTTCACCCGCAGCCACATGTGGGCGTGCTGCGTTCCGCAGTATTCAGCACACTGGCCAATAAACCAACCTGCCTGGCTAGGCTCGAACCACATTTTGTTCTCACGCCCCGGAAAAAGGTCCGTTTTACCAGCCAATTGGGGCACCCAAAAACTGTGAATCACATCGGCAGAGGTCAGCTTGAGATAAACTGGCCGCCGGGTGCCGTCGCTGCTCACCGGGACATGCAATTCGTTGGCCGTGACAACACCGCTTTTTTTGTATCGAAATTCCCACCACCACTGATGGCCGATTACTTCGACCTCAACCGCGTCAGGAGGTGCGGTGGTCGACCGAATCTCAAAAATGCTGCGGGCAGTGACCAAAAACAATACAAACACGATGATGGCCGGCCCCAAGGTCCAGGCGAGTTCAATCGGCTTGCTCCCGTAAATCTGGGGTGGCTCGCCATCGGTCTTGTGACGACTTGCGCGAAAACGAAAAATGAGGACTCCCATCGTCGTCCCCACGACCAGAAAGATCACCACCATGATTCCCAGAATCAGATAGAACAACTCGGAAATCGTTTGGGCGGGCGGGGATAAAGGGCTGAGCGTCACGGCCCAACCATCTTGCGTCCGGTCGTCGGCAGGCAGCCTTGTACCAGGAACAGCCGGCATTGCGATGGCATTGGTGTTAGTTTCGGTTTCGGCGGCGGAGCCGTCCGTAGGCTCGCCAAAAACCGATTGCCCCGTAAGCCCAAACAGGCAAACGCCAAGCAACACCAACAGTGGCCAGATTGTTTGCGTCTTGCCAAACATGCGGGGGATTATAACAAAGAAACGCCACCTGCAAACCGGCGATTCTCGAAGTCTAGTAGGGGATAAACCTCGGTTCTGGGGCACCGGCAGAAATGCGTGTAGCATTTCTTTTGGTGCCTACGGTTGTCCGTAGTTTTCAAGGTGGAAGGGGCCGTAAAAGTCGACTTTAAAGTGCGAGAGAACAAAAAAAAACAGCGCGCACCAATAAGCGATTGCACGACTGCCCTGGTTAACGGCCAAACTCATCTATTCAAGATGATCAAATTGCGTTTGCCAAAACGTTTTTTTTGTGGTCTCCGACCCTCTTCGCCCCAGGTTGCCCAAACTCGGGTAAAGAACGGGCATCTGAAAAGAAAAATACAAAAGCACGGGAACCACCCGCTGAACCTCTCTCCGTTTCCCTGGTCAACCACCACCCAGCAGACGTCTCAGCGAGG
>JAKVCB010000180.1 GCA_022448345.1 Pirellulales bacterium | reverse complement strand
AAATGATCTCCGCGCATACTTCGGCAAACTCGACTGGCTGCCATTCGCAAAGTTCCTCGACGCAGGGGACAATATTGCGTATCTGCTGACGAAAACGATCGTGGTCATGCGCCAGATGATCAATCCGCTGGTGCAGATGCGGGCTGGCTTCTGAGACCATTGCCATGTACCCACCCTCTTCCTCAATCGCCATCAGTCGCTCCAAATGGCGTTGAAACGACTTAAGGGTGAAGTTCACACTTGACATTTTCTGCGGCAAGCTCACAGAGGGTGCTTTCCACTCCAAAGTGACGCGGAATGCCTGCTTCACATGCTCGAGGATTTGATGTTCCATCCAGCAAGCCGAGGCCGAAGTTCCCATTTGCCGAGTGACCATTTCCATGTCCTCCATGTGACCGCCTGGGCTACACAAGTTCCGACAGATCCGACCGGACCCAACTTGCGCCCCTCGATAAATCCAACCGACGACAATCGCCTTTTCTTCAAAAATAGCGCCCCTGGGTTGCAACTGGCGCCAGCTTGGCGCTACCCCCGCGGGGATCTCGTATTTAGGGAGGTCAAATCCTCATGAAGGCCAAACACGGCCAGAAAAGAATGAGGATGACCTTTCCCTCCCCCAAATCGCGTCATCATTAAGACGCTCCCAATATAACCCCTGGCTGGACTTGTTGGGACCTTGAAAGTCCAGGATCAGGCAGTCGCACCCCGCAGAACAGGCCGCAACCCATTTTATTCCAAGAGGTTACAGAGAACGCTGGAATGGGAAGTTCTTCTGGGAATCGGGGACAAAACGTCGATTCCGCTGGAATCTCAACACGGTAAGTTTGCGGCGCCCACTCCTTGGCGAGGCCCCACCCCGGAGATTGGACAAGGCCTACCGGCCTGAAGGGACCACCCCACGACGGCTGCCCGTTTCTGGCGCCCTGTATTTACGAAACCAGAGTAAGGCGTGCGCTACAAAAGCCCTTCAGGAAACGCGATCTACTCTTCGAGCTGGAGCTCGACCACCGTTGCTTTTCCGGGAACTGTCTGCACCAATCCGGAAGTCGTGGCCTGATTGTAGCGCTCCGGAATCACCGACGGCATAACTCCAAAAAAATAGGGGTCCTCTGCCACTTCATGAGAAAATACTGTGACGTTGTACTCACCCGGAAATGCTCCATCTCCTTTTTTAAAGGTCGTCAATTTGAAACGGCCGTCGCCACCGATCACCCCCCGTGCGGCTGTCCCCTGCGCGGGGTCCACCGGCACAAAGGCGACCAGACCATTGGTCAGAGCGTGGCCCTTGTACTGCACCGTCCCCCGGACCGGCACCGGCTGCAACCCACCCCCCGAGCAACCTGCGAGGATCAACCATCCAATCAATCCACACGCCACCGTCAGGCGGCTACTGACACGCAGCTTTTGGTGAAGAGTGTTTCTCACTCGGCTATTTCCCTATATTCGAATTCCCTGATGCCAACACCTGCTGAAGCTTGATTGCCGCCTCGGCCAGTTGGCGCCGGCTGCGATCATAATCTTCATACTGCCAGCCATTGTGCAGCACAGATTTCCCCTTCACAACCGGAATCGCTCCCGGGGCTGCAGAAACCGAGTCCCACTCACTCCTGAACTGGCGCCGATTCGTATCGAGCGAACGATCGGTGAAGGTGAAAGAGCCCAGCATACGATCCAGCATGCCCCGCGCCGCAAGGGCCACCTCCTTGACCTGAGGGCTATCTCCTGCCGATTCCGCCAGATCCAGAAGGTTTTCCAAGGTCTTCAGATAACGCAGGTCGTCGTACCCTTGCCGCTTGGCGGCCAGCACAAGTGCCCGTCCCCCCAGCCGGGAAGATTCTGCCTGTGGCGGAAAAAACCACATCCGTTCATGCGACCACAGATGGCGCCCATCGGTAGGGTTATACGGATCTTCTTCGGGCCGGTAAAAGATGTAATCAAATTCACCCACTACCTCTCTTCCCAGGGTCCCAAAAAAGAATCCTGCGTTGAACCGGACAATAGACAAGTCCGGGGTGACCCCCGCCTGACCACTATTGCTGTAGGTGTGGGCCGCGATTCCCAGGCTGGTAAAATCACGGGCAGTCTTTTCAATTGTTGCTCCATAAGGGGAACGGCTCCCGACCCGGAGGCCAGGCATGCCCACATCGAGATAGCGCATTACCTGGCTGCCATAGTCCGCGTACTCGTCGCCCATGGTCGGCGACAGGTGATTCATGATGGTCGTTGCCCCTGCCCGCTTCATCAATTCCAGGAAGCGAATGACCCGTGGAAACGCCGTCTTGTCCCGAACGTGGGCACTACGAATTTCATCTCCCGGATCCAGTAACAACATCGGCCAACCGTGTTTTTCGGCCTCCGCTAAAATCGACCGCAATACTTCTACATAGAGTGACCCGAAGGCGTCACTGTAGAGGGGAAACATCTTTTCACTGGTCGCCTTAATTTCCTCTTTAATCAAATCGTAGTGCGGGCTATTTCTGTAGCGGCGAAGCACGCGCCGAACCTCGCGCCGCGACTGTTTCTCAAGCACCTCTCTCTCGTGACGTTTTTGGACTTCTTCAGTGACAAACATCCAAATGTGGGTGTTATAAATCATCGACAGAAAACCTGCCTGACGAGCCGCCTCGGCCCGTTCCGCCAGCGGGCAGCCCGCAAGATCGACGGTCACACCTCCGGCGTCACTGATAGAAATGCATTGACTGAAATCGTAGGTGTCCGTTTTTTTGTCGTACTGGTAAATCCCCTCGTGGGTAAATACCGCGTTGATGCCATGGCGATTCATCGTCTGGTAAACCTCGTCAAGACTGCCAATCTCGCCCTGATAGGGCCGCTGAAAATCCCAGAACCCCAAACGCAAATCTGGCTTCACTAGCGCCACTGGCAAAATCTCCAGCGCAAGCATCACCGAATAAGAATCCGACTGGTCATGACTCACCTGAACCTGGGCTTCGTAAATGCCTGGCTCCGCATCCGGGGGAACTTCTGCGGTCAGCCAGAACTGGACCGTCCGCTCGGCCACCATGTCAATCAGGCGCGGCGCTTCCAGGTAGGTTGGCATATTCATCACGCCCACTGGCCCTTCCTCACGCACGGGCTCTTCACCCAACCACAACCGGGGCACACACCGCACCACCTGCACCTCGGGAGCGGATATCGTCGCTCCATTTTTGGAAACGAACTCGCCTACGGTAATATCCAGCCCCGAAATCTCTTTGACACTTCGCACACAAAAGGTGAAAGGTTCGCATTCACCCGGAGACGCAAAGGCTGCCAGATGGTCGGTCACTTCGGACCGCGCGGGAATCGAGTTTGGAAAAACCAGATCCATCCAGTGCCGGGCAAAAAGCACATAACCTCGCTGCTGCTCCTCTCGAGAAAGATCGGGCAAACGCCCCTCGTCGACGTAACGGGTTGCTATAAACCCATCGGGGTCGCTGCTTTCGGCGATCGCCCCGGCTACCCCACTCGACAAGGTCAGCTTTAACCTTGAGCCTTCTGCGGAGCGGGGACTTGTTCCCTGCTCTGAAAAACAGGCCTGCGCGAACGTCAACCCGCACACCATCGACACCAACAACTTTAATCGTTTCTCGAACACGACTTATTTCGCTTTCTTCAGGGGATGTGCACGGGTTACTACAATCTCAAATTCCTGCGCCTCCAGATCTTCCGATCCAGCACTGTCAACCAGTCGCAGCGCCAACTCGTTGTCGCCATAGACGGCCGGCGGCGTGGAAATGGGCGTTTCATAAAGATAGAAGGGCGGGATTTCCCGTCCGATCTTTTTCGTCTGCCCCTCCTCCACAAATTTGCGGCCAATGGCCTCATCCGGCAACAACTTTCCGTTGAGTCTGATTTCCAACCGATCCTCCTCCTGCATGCCGGCAACCTTGAACTTGAGCTTGCCAACCCGTCGGGATGACGTCAAATCCTCAGCCATCCGTAGCCTTGTTGCACCTTCGGCTTGCCCCCCACTGCGCGGCAATTTGATAACCTGGTGCTTTCGGGCACCCGTTGAAGATTTGTCGATGTGCAACGGGTAATAGAGGTAATGTTTGTCACCACGGGCCACCGTCTCCGGATCGCGCAGTGCGGTCAGATAACCGAGTGCACGAGGCCACTTGCCCAGCATGAGCCCAGGGGGAGCCTGGAGAAATTCATTGCCGGGCAAAATCATGAACTGGGTATAGAAATTGTAGGGGGACACACCTTGCGCACCAAACGCATAGTAATTGTGCGCCGCTGCGCGGAATTGTTCGTGCGTAAGCCCCCGCCGGCTCGAGCCCTCCTGGCTAAGCGTCCCGTAGATCGACGGGAACAACTGGCAATCGGTCCCCTGAATCTTTTCCACAAAGTCTTCCACCTGGATATTAAAATCCATGAAGTGAAAGTCTGCCGGGCAGATATAGTCGACTCCATTTTGGGCCCAACTCTCTAAATCAAACCCCAGGAACTGGCACTCTTGGATCGTTTGGGGAACCCGCACCCCAAGCAATAACCGGTCACGACCGCGACGACGGGCCGCCGCGTCGAGCAAGCCGCGCAACTTTTCGATAAAATCGTTCAAGAGGGGTGCATGCTGTTCCGCCTCCTCCTCCTTAAACACGCGGCAATGGCGCATCCAGTCCAGTTCGATACCGTCCACGTCGTAACGCTCTAACACCTCCTGCATAAAGGTGAGCATCGCATCCCGCACCCCTTCGTATTTATAATCGAGTGCCCCACCAAAATCTTTTCCCAGGTGCCATTGAGGATGTTCCACAAAGAAAGGCTGCTTTTCTGCATTTGGGTGCCGGTCATTCATCCGAACCCCTGCTAAAAACTGCATTCCGTTTTGGTGCGAGCGATCCAGCACAAATTCAACAAGATCGTTACCCGCATCCTCAAACCCTGCCACACCAGGTACCGCAGCAAACCAGCCGCGTTGGGGAGCCCGAGGAAAGGACTTAAAACCTGGCGGACTCACGCCCCACGGAAGCGAAAACACGCATTGCACCAGGCGATCGACTTTGGCTTTGGCATGCTCGTCGACAATCTGTTCGAGCAGACTTGCAATCTCTTGCGGCTCTGGATCTCTCCCCAGGTGGGCGGCCAACCACCGGGTCTGGTACCGAAACAGGTTAAACTCATCGTAGTTGATGATAATACGGCATGGTTCACCATCCTGGGTTGCTTCCGCGGGCGCAGCCGAGCATTTCGCGCCCCCCGAAAGGGCCCACGCCAGTGTGGTGAGGACCATTACTTGAGTCACCTTCATGCCATTTTTTCGCATTGCCTCTCCCTATGGATGCTACCGCAGTATCAAAATCATGATGAACTGGTCCTTGCCACATTCGACCAATCAAAGGACCGCCCTTCCGCAAATCGGTTCGAATCAAATCCGTCAATCTGTGCAGGCCTCTTTTGGTGGACCATAAATTCCGCCATGGCTCGCCCCACCCATGGCGACAGGCTGAATCCTCCTCCACTGAAGCCAACCGAAAAATACAAACCTTTTATCGAGCTTGCCTGATCGAGGACCGGCATACTGTCTGGGGTCATGTCGTACACGCAGGCATACGTACGATGCACAAAACCTTCCTGCATCGGTGGCAAGGTGATTTCAAGTCGACGATGGATATCTACCACCGACTCAAACTCGGCAGTCTGCTTGTATTGATCGGGGTCCTGCGATTCCATATCTGATACACTCTCAATTCGATCGCTTTCCCGCCGGCCCACGAACATCTGCTGGTCTCCTTCCGGCCGAAGATACAGCAAGGTTCGGGCATCGGAGAGGATGCGGCGCAAAGTGAACGTGGTTTTGCTGGGGACCTGGAAAAACGCCATTTCCGCGCGATGGGAGTAAACGGGCAAATCGACCCCCAGCAGCGACAATTGCCGCGCGCCCCAAAAAGAACTGGCCATCAGGATCTGCGGACCGTGAAAACGGCCACACGAACTCTCCACGCCACACACCTCATCCCCACTGAGAAGAATATCGTTGACTTCGCAGCCTTCCATAATTTTCACACCCCGCCGCTGGGCCAGGCGGCGAATTGCCTGGAGGGTCGGCATCGGGTCCAGGTGAATCGCACCCGGCTCAAAGACGTAAAGTGTTTGGTCATCCTCGCGCAATCCCGGCTGCAACTCTGCTGCCTCTCGGGAATCGATCTTCTGCGCCTCGCAGCCAGCCTCCCCTGCGGCCGCCATGGCCTCCTCAATGGACTCGCTCTGCTGAGGATCCGCCAGCAGGAGATACCCTACCGCGTGCACGGGAAGCTCTTCATCAAAACGCTCAGAAAATGTTTTGAAGTAGCACAGCGATTCGGACAGCGCCTTAGCCACGGCCGGTTCTCTGACCAGCGCGCGGCAAACGCCTGCAGCCCGATGCGATTGGCCCGAGCCCATGTAGTGCCGCTCAAGAAGGACCACCTTCGCTCCAGTGAGTTCCTGCAGGAAAAGGGCCGAGAGGAGGCCCGTAACTCCCCCGCCAACAATGATAAAGTCGGCAGTCTGCGTCATCTTGATTCGATCATTTCAGCTTGTCCAGCAGGCCGGTAAAACCATCCTTTATTTGCTGTCGGCATTATAGTCTATTAGGAGTCTTGAGACTCCACCCGACCTTGGCCCTTTTTACAACCGGCCGCCAAACCGGCCGGGAGAGGGCAGGGGACTTCCTTGAAAACGACTTTCCCCGGCTTCCTTCTTCCCTATCCCCAAAAGCATGGCCCAACTCACTGCCTGTTCGACCCTTGCCTTTTCGCTGTCCTCGCTGGAGGTCGCCTTGGCCCATATCTCTGGCTATGGATTTCGCCAGGTTGAAATTGCCGAAATGCTCACCCACAGCAAGCATTTTCCGATCGACTCGGTCGACCCGGCTGGAGTCCGAAGTTT
>JAKVCB010000018.1 GCA_022448345.1 Pirellulales bacterium | reverse complement strand
TCAAGAAATTAGCCACTTCGTCATTGTCAGCTAATGTAATTGCGGCCCCTGTGCCACCGGCAATGGTGGGTCTGGCTTCATCACGTGCGCCAGTTGAGGATTCGGGGATATCGATAATTCCTCTCTGCTCAGTGTTGACGGTGAAGACTTGGCCGTTCCCCTCGCCGAGGAATCGTTGATCGTCATGCAATACGGCAGACTCATTGTTAAATGTGCTAAGTGCATGCGCCAAGACGATGTCACCAGATGAACTGTTGTCCTCAATCAGGTCAAGGCTATTCAAGGGATCTTCAAAGGTGCCGTCTCCACCAGCATCGGCCGAACTGTCGACGTGGACAAAAGTGATGGGGTTACCATCAGTATCATCAAGAGATTGTCCACCTGCGACCTGCCTTGTGTTGATCACGACATAGTCGTTCCGCATGACAGGCTCGCGAAAGCGGTCAAAGACACTGCCGGTTGGCGCGTAGTCTGTGCGTGTTCGACCGACAAACCAAGTCAGAGAAAACGCCGCATTGGTATTGAAGATTTCGTCGTTGCTAACGGCGATTTGCAGCAGGACATCGGGGACGGCATAACCACGGAGTCCAGCGCGGTAGCCATTGGTGCTATCGTCACCACTGTCAAGCCGGTAGGCACCAGCAAATCCCCATGCTTCGCGCTCGCCCAGGCGGCGGGCTGCTTCGACTTCGGCGGCAAAGAATGCTGTGTCAAAGTCGGCGACTGCGGGAAGTACCAGGTTGTTCTGAAAGAAGGTAGGGTCATCTCCGGTTTGTTCGTAGTCTCCTGTCAGGAACCGGTTTGAAACAGGGGCGTAACCGTTAACCCGGAAATCCCAAAGATCTCCCAGGGACTCCCAGGAAACACCAACCTGAGCGAAGAAATTGTCAGCTCGAGTGCCTGTGCCGTCTGCCCATACGCTTACGCCAGTGATGCGGGTTGGATCCGGGGTGAAGAACGTGTCTGTTAGAAAGCGAATGCCTACACCGAGGTTGTAGCCAACCCCCTGGTCCTCATTGAGTACCACTTGCCCGTCGAAAAATGAAAGCGCATCGTCTCCGAAAGGAAACGCTGTGAACGTACCGACGTCGAGATTCCCATCTTGCTGGCCGTAGCTGCGCGTGGCGTAACGGAGTCGCAACACTGTGTCGAGTGCCCGGTTGTAGGTGGCCCCAGCCATGTTGTAATAAGGAGATGAAGCAAGTCCGCCGACATCACCCGGTTCAGAATTGTCAGTCACGGCGGTACCGTCCTGTTGGGACCACGCTACCGGAGTCAGGCCGAATACCAGTGCGCACACGAGTAACGTGGTGCCGGTGGCGAACTTTTTGGAGCCCAGGTTCTTTGCCGACGATCCAACCACGGTGCCTTTTTGGGGGCCCATCAAACCGTTCCCGTAAACATCGGTCGGATTTGTGGTGTGGTGACGAGTGGAATTCCAAAAAGTCAATCTTGCGCAGAGATAGACTTGCATAGGATAGCAACTCCCAGTGATGCCTGACGTACACCGAACGCATGTCAGTCGGTAAGCAATTTGACAAAAACCATTTGGCCGACAACGCGTAGCGATGTGCCTTAATGATTACCGACAAGTCCGTTGTGTGACGAAATGCACCTGTGCCTTGAGGCACCGTTGAAAAGTATTTGAATCAAAGAAAAGAGGTAGAAACAAGTGCCTCTCCGGCTAGAGAAGCGGCGGGATCATAGTGAACGCCATCCTGCGATGCAAGATCGGATTCCCGACCAGAAAAGAAACTTTTAGAAGAGAACGACTCGGTGAGGGGAGGAACTGGTACCGAGAGGTTGTGGCGGAGCCGACCGGGGAAATTTTTCCCGGGACCACCAAAAGGTTTGCTCAAAAGTCAGTCCGCTGAGGCGGGCTGCTAGCAAGCGGTGTGTTTTGGTCTGCCAGCCATCGGTCTTAGGAAACCTGACAGAATCAAGGCACAAGTCACCATCAATAAGCAGCTTGTCGGTTCTGGGATGGCCTGGGCGGTAGCTGAACGGGTTCTGGTCGAACGAGTCGACTGTGTCCTTGATAGCATTGCTGGTGGTGAGGCGTTGGCAGTTTCGGGGGATGTGGCAATTGCCTCAAGCGTTGCAGGAATCGTTGGATTCACTACGTCAGAAATGGCGGTGGGCGGTATTTCTGCCGCTGGAGACATCGGCATGATCATTGAGGTTGCAGCAGCTGCAGAGGTTGTCGATCTAAAATTAGAGGCCGATGTACTGGCGATCGCCAGTGGCGCCGAAACTAAATCTGGGTTGAACAATTGGGCCCGGGCTGTGTTGGTTGCGGCGGCAGCTGCGATGGTGTCCTCTAGCAGGAAGGCTTTTTGAATGAATACTTGGTTGCCGTTGTCTTGCAGCGGTACATCACTGAATGCGAGATTTCCAGGGTTGGCGCCAAAACTGAAGTCTTCGGTCAGGTTTGCCTGCTGAAGGCCCATGATTTTATCGACCGTCTCCATGTCGGGGATCTGGGCGAAGACGGTAAAGTCTGGGTCCAAACTCGTCGAGTTGTCGTCCAAATTCACAAAGAAACTGCTGGTTGCGCCGTTTTGATTGGTTCCTCCGCCAGGAAGGCCTGGCAGTGCCATGGCGACTGTGCCGCGCGTGTTGGAGAGATTTGAAGTGGTGCTGGCGGGTACGCCACTAATGGGGTCAAAAGTATCAATCGGTTCAAAGCCGTTGACAACTGCCGGTGCGATTAGCGTGGTCGTGAAGAAACTGCCCATCTGGAGGACAAACCCTTCGGCGGCGCGGTTGATTACGGTACAGTGGTAGCGACGTGCTTCGACATAATCGATCAGGTTATCAACGTGTTCTTGCAGGCGCGAGTCGTTGGTGGGATTGAGGACCATGTCAATGTTCCCTACGTCGGTTTGAAATCGCACGACCTCCGCTGATGTCGTGGTAAAAAACATGACGGTGAGAAGAAATCCATAGCCGAGTCGAAAAATCATAGCGCGGTCCTGGTCGAAGAACGAGGTTTTCATGGTCAAGCGAGGCATGACTTGACTGGCAAAACGTGAAACTTCAGATTATTCAGCAAACGTGAATTCGTCAAGAAAATCTCCTCTAACCCCTAGCACTAGTAGAATCGTCCCAATCGGACCGTGGTGCCGTGGTTGAAAAGTAGGGGCAAAGCCGCAGTTATGAACTGCCATAGACGAAGAATGCCTCCAGCCGTCTCCTTCGAAGTGAGGAACGGTTGGAGTAGGTAGCACCTGCTATTTATTTGCGGTAACGCGGTTGAAGTGCAGGTGCACTTCACCATCGACAACCCGGCGGACACCTTCGACCAGACAGTTCGGTTCATTGTCTTCTTGTCCTCGGCGAATGACTTCGTCAAGTGGCAGGCCGTGGGGGATGGTGAAGGTTGACTGGTTGATGATTTGGTTTCCTCCGTCAAGCTCTGGCACAATGAAATGGCAGGTGGCTCCATAGGTGAGCATTCGGCTGGCATAGGCTTCGTGGTAGGGGCGGATTCCAGGAAAACTGGGCAGTAGCCCATGGTGGAGATTGATGATCCGGCCCCCGGCAAATTTCCAGCAGCTTACTGGGGAGAGAACTCGCATATAACGTGCCAGCACGATGTAGTCGACGTTGTACTCGTCACAAAGATCGACGATGCGTGTGTCATCGGGAATGCCATCGGGTCCCGCAACGTTATGCCACGGTAGGTCAAACTGTTCGGCAATGCCGCGGCATTTTTCGCGATTGCTGATCATAAGCACCGGTTCTGCTTTAACAACACCGTCGCGAATTGCGCGGAGCAGTGCTAACGGTGTCTCTGGTCGGTAGGTAACACAGATTGCCAGCCGGGGTTTACGGCCAACAATATCGGGTGTCCAGGTCCGTATCGAAAGTCCTGTAGCCTGGCTGGCTATCTTCATAGCTTCGGTAAGATCCCCCAATTGTTCGGGTGGCAGTTCAACTCTGGTAAGCATTGAGAAGACTGACTGCTCGTCGTGGTCGAACATTTGAATCTCGGCGATATTTGCACCGAGTTCGGTTGCCGAGTGAACAATGGGATCGGCCAGGCCACGGTTATCTGGACCAACAGCGGTGACAATGATTTGCATGGTTGGTAAACGGAGTGATTGGAATGGGGCTTTGATAACTATGCAAGTATGCCACGCAGTACGGTCTGTGCCAGCTGGCCCGGTACATTCGGAACAATCGCGCCAAGGCGTATATTGGTTTGTTGACATGCTGGCTTGGGAGGCCATGCAAGCTATCTTTTAGCTGGAGACGTCGGAAACCTGTGGAGGCATGAAAAGCAAATGACCGTTACCCCTCCCAACGGGAGTGATTCGCCGGTTACCCAGCACATTCCCCGACTGGAGAGCTTGCTGGGGAATGTTCAACAAGTTGGCCAGTTTCCGGTTCAAATCAGCGAAAGTTCCGCGGATGCTTCAAAGCATTGCAAATTGCCCGTTGCGCAGCAGGTAACTTCCCGGCGTGCTGCTTCACAATCTTGGGAGGCAACCCAAAACCACGCAATGGTGGAGACTGGCCAGTCTCCAGGTCAAGCGAGTCGGTCGCTGGATGGTGGTTCCTGGTTCCCGGTCGAACCTGACAGTTTGGTGCACGCCGGATTGAGCGAAAGTGCAGTTGAGGGACTGATTTTGAAGTGCCTGAACAACCGGGCTGAAATGACCGGGCGGCAACTTTCAGGGCACATTTGCTTGCCTTTCCGGTTGGTTGAACCGTTACTTGCTTCGCTCAAAATCGACCGCCTGATTGCCCACAAAGGCGCGGCGATGGTGAACGACTATATTTACCAACTCACAGAACTTGGCCGTGAGCGGGCGAAGAAACTTGCCGAGTTCTGTGCCTATGCCGGTGCTGCGCCAGTTCCGTTGCGAGACTATATCGAAAGTGTGGGATTTCAGTCGCTTTCCCTGCAGCACCCTTCTCGCGACGATCTCTGTCGGGCGTTCAGCGATATGTTGATCGATGAAAAGATGCTGGATCGTCTTGGGCCGGCGATCAATTCCTCTTGTGGACTTTTCCTGTTTGGTGCGGCCGGTAACGGGAAGACGAGCATCGCTGAGCGGATAACCAGGGTGTTCGGACAAACGATTTGGATTCCACGTGTTATTGGCATTAACGGCGAAATCATGCGGTTCTATGATCCAGGTTCCCACGAGGAGGCACCTCCGAATGCGAACGACGGGATTGTTGATGACCGGAGAGTCGACGCACGTTGGGTCCGCATCCGCCGGCCGACGGTCGTCGTTGGTGGTGAGTTAACCATGGGTTCTCTGGAAGTCGCATTCAACACCGCGACCAACGTGAGTGAAGCCCCGGTTCAGATGAAGAGCAACTGTGGTGTCCTTGTTATTGACGATTTTGGCCGTCAGCAAATGCGGACTGACCAACTGCTAAACCGGTTGATTGTGCCTCTTGATAAAAGGTATGACTTTCTTAACCTCTCTGGCGGAAAAAAAATTGAGGTTCCTTTCGACCAGCTGATTGTATTTTCAACGAACTTGGAGCCGCGGGATCTGGTGGACGAGGCTTTTCTGCGACGAATTCCATACAAGATCGAAGTTGCCGATCCGGATGAATCGGAGTTTCGCCGACTGTTTGAAATTGCGGCGCCGGCCGTGGGTATGGAGTATGACCGGGAGGCGGTGGATTATTTGATCAAGACCTACTACCAGCAAGTCAATCGGCCGTTTCGTTGCTGCCAACCCTGGGATTTGCTGCACCAGATAGCTAGCTACTGCCGTTATCTCGATGAGCCGGCGAGGATGACACCGGTATATTTCGACTACGCGGTCGAGAACTACTTTTCTGTCATCTAAAGTCGGGCAAAAAAGTCAGAGAAGCGGGGCTGTCGAGGTGGGCTTAGCTATGTGACAGTTCGAGTCCGAATTCTAGCGGAAGCTGAGGATCTTTCTCGTCTTGTGGATTGAGTTCTTCAAAGAGCAGGCTGGGCTGGATGTCGCGATTGTGTTGGTACTTGTTGACGTATTCTTCAACTTCCCCTGTCAACTCGTGGTAAAAAATTTGGCAGATCGGCACACCCGCATAGATCCGCACTGGTTGGACCGCAAATATTTCAAGGGTCCAGTATCCCGAGAAGCCGACATCGCCAAAGCCGGCTGTTACATCCACAAACAGTCCGAGTCTTCCGACAGAGGAACGTCCTTCGATTTGGGGTACCAACTGGTGTGTGGTGGTCCGTTCAGCTGTGCGGCCCAGATAAAGCTGGTTTGGGCTAAGGACGATTCCCTCCTCTGGAATTGGAATTCGTCGTACACGGTTTGCCTTGGCCATGTCGAGTACGACCTCTTCATACACCATCAGTTCGTCGTGTAGCTGGAGGTTGTAGCTGTTGGGGTTTAGTTGCGACTCGTCGAACGGATCAATGAGGATGTCGGTACCAAGACGTTCGCGAATGGCTTGTCCGGAAAGAATCATGGGTCACCCAACTCCATTTTTAGGGCAGAATTTCTGTAGGGAACAATCGTGACAAAGTGGTTTTCGGGCGGCACAAATTTTCCGGCCGTGATGAATCATTCGGTGGGAAAATGCAATCCACTCCCGTTTAGGAAGTAGATGCACCAGGTCCTGTTCTGTTTTTACCGGGTCTTTTTGCTTGCTCAGACCCATCCGTCGGCTCAAGCGGCCAACGTGGGTATCTACGACCACACCTGTGGCCAGGCCGTAGGCAGTCCCGAGGACCACGTTGGCCGTCTTGCGTCCTACCCCGGGCAACTCGACTAACAGGTCGATTTCCTGGGGAACTTCTCCATCGTACTTGTCGAGAAGCTCTTGGGAACAAGCCTTGATGTTTTTGGCTTTGTTACGGAAGAAGCCGGTGCTCTTGATTACCTTTTCAAGTGTCCTCTGAGGAACGTGAGCAAAGTCGGTAGCAGTCTGGTAGCGGGCGAATAATTCCTTTGTCACGAGATTGACCCGCTCGTCAGTACACTGAGCCGAGAGGATCGTTGCCACCAGGAGTTGAAACGCCGAGTGATGATGCAAGGCACAATCGACGTCGGGATAGTCAGCCTTGAGCCGCCGTAACACTTTAGCCGTATGCCGCTTGAGAGTTGCGTCAGCTGGCCTGGCTTTCTGCGGTTTTTTGGAACTGCCGTGGGGCCGCTTCTTTTTCTTTTTGGCCGTACTCTTTTTCCTGGTTTTGATGGTGTTGCCCCCGCTAACATTTTCGGTAGCAGCGGTCCGGCGGCCTCGAGTTGGGGGGGCTGCAAGACAAGGCGTTAAACTGCGGCCAACCACACTATGTACCACCCAATTGCCTATGCAAGTTTGTGCCGCTGCACAGGGTCGCTCAGGGGGCCCCGTTGCAGCAGCTTGATAGCCGATGCCCTCGGGGCCTATTGTCAGGTTTGGTCGGTCGCTGTCAACGGCCTAGCAGCAGGGCGATGGCATCCTGATGGACGCCTGCTCGGGAGTCGGGGCCAGAGGGGCCAGGCCACCCACTATTTTGTGAGTGGTTTTACCCAAAGGGGGACAGCGGGAAACCTTAGTCAGTCACATTCAGAGAATACCGCCGTGCGTACGGAACGGTTTCATGTGGCTTGGTTGATCGAGGAACCAAATTCGTTCCCACTCGTCGAGAACCGTTCGCAAGTCCTCTGAGGTAAAAATGAGTTGTTGGGCACGTCGGGTCGGGTCCGCCGAATAGAGTGGAATCAAGCAACCCAGATTGGCCGACAGCATGGCCATCGTGGCCAGTGCCAAAATCGCCTTACGCATGACTTTCACTCCTCCGTGAGTGGTTTTTTCCCTAAATACAGATACTTCTGGTGCGTGGGACTTTTACCACACCCCTTTTTTGCTCAGGAGCCGCCAAGACTCCCTCCACACCCGCTGAAGTGATCTGGTTGGTGGATAATATTGTTGGTTTTAGCCTGGAAAAGGTGGTTGTTTGCCTTGAGGCTGATCTTCGTGGTCAAGGCGGCCAAAATTGGAAAAGCGACGAGAGGGTAGTGGATTTGGAGTTGGGCGCCGAGAGCAGCTCTCGTCACGTTCCCGCCCACTGGTTTCCGGAAGTTGGAGTCCCTCGATGTATGGCTAGCCTGGTTCGTAACTTGTTGGTGTGGCAGGGTTTTCTGAAACAGGGGGAAGTTGAGGTGTGCCGTTGGCCAGTTGCTCGGCAGCTAACTGGGCAGCCCGACGCTCTAATTCACGAACCCGTTCCTCCATCTCCTTGCCCGGTTTGAAGGTGACGACAAACTTCTCTGGAACCGAGACCTTCTCACCGGTTCGAGGGTTTCGTGCTTTACGAGCAGCCCGCCGCTTCACCTCAAAAACACCGAAATTCCGGAGTTCAATCCGCTTGTCCTCAACCAGTGTGTCGACGATGGCGTCGAAAGTCTTTTGGACAATCTCCTTCGTCTTCAACTGGGTCAGGCCAATCTCCTCCGAGATTGTCTTGACGATCTCTTTTTTGGTCACGAGAGTGATCCCCTGGAGATTCGATGGTCGATAGAGGCTGAAACTACCCAACCCGGCTGACGCCTCTCATGCTCCAAGTGTAGTTGCCACAACGGTTAGTGTCAAGATTTTGAAATCCCGTACACCATTGGGGAACTACCATGACAACGACGTTTCTGGATTAGTCGAGGGAGGGCTAAAGCCGCCATTAGGTGCATAACTCCTTAATTTCAAAGGTCTTAGCTAACTCCCCAAGGTCTTAGTCGATTTTTTTGAGGAGATAAAGACAGTTTGTCCCCCCGCCTGCTAGGCGTAACCTTTTTTCATAAAAAGGGTTACAGTGATTGGCCTCCATTCGATCGTGATTCAAGTAGGAGGGGCAACAGCTAATGCATCGGCGTTTCTTCCGGCAAACTTTACCCTACCGGCAAACTCGACCGAGGTGGCTACTGGTGTGAAGGCATATTGCTATTACAGCTGACAGTTGTTTCGAGAGGTTCAATACGCCCGTTTGAAGTGCACTACACCCGGACGACCTTTGCCTGCTGCTCAATGGTTTCAAGCTGGTGGAGCTTGCCCTGGCCACTTCCAGGGCAAACCTGGCAAGTCTGGGCCCAAGTTTCAGGAGAGCGGAGATTGGACTCCCAAAAGGGCCAAGTCCGGCATTGGCGCGGCCGTGCGGAGTAGACCTGGCATTTGCGAGACTTCCCATCGAAGAACACGCAGTCTCCATTCTTGTATTCGATGAGGCTCTTGCGGACCCCCACCGCACGGACATACCGGGCTTCGAAGGAAGCAATTTCCAAGCCAACTTCCTCTGCCAGTTTGGCAATATCAGCCTTGTTGACCCAAACGAAACCAGGAGCACCGGTGCAGCAATCTCCGCATCCTGTACACTGGAACCGCAAGCCCTCTTTGTACCACGGTTGTGACGAGTTGGACGGGTGTGACGGATTGGCCATACGGATGCCTGTGAGGTGAGTGGAAGGGGTTGAATTCAATAATCAGCCTTCGGTTGTGCAGGTGGCGCAGATGCTGGTCATGGCTTCTAATGCCGATTCGACCTCGGCTTTCGTATTGGCATAGCTGAGGCTAAATCGAACCGTCCCCCCCATTTCTTCGGTACCGAGTGCTCGATGCAACCGGGGCGCACAATGAAGTCCTGCGCGAGATGCTATTTGAAATGAGGCGTCGAGCAGGGTACTGATATCCTGTGGATCATATCCGCAGACCGAAAAGCTGACAACGCTCAGCCGAGATGTTCCTGCCGGAGGTCCGTAGATACGGACGGGTTTGAGGCGTGCGAGTCCGTTGAGCAATGTCGTGGTTAGTTGCCCGGTTTCGGCGTGGATGTTTTCGACCGACCGTTGTTGGAGGAAGTCACAAGCAGCTGCCACGCCAGCTAAGCCGGGCACATTGAGATTTCCGGCTTCGAACTTGTCGGGTAGCGTTTCCGGTTGACGGTCCTCGTGGCTGGAAGATCCAGTGCCACCTTGTCGCAGTGGCTGCAGTTGTTGCTGTACGGTTGGGTGAATGTAGAGAAAGCCGGTACCGAGTGGTCCGAGGAGTCCTTTGTGTGCAGGGGCTGCAAGCAGGTCAATCTGGAGGGACTGAACATCCAGCGGCAGGTGCCCTACAGTTTGCGCTGCATCGACCAGAAACATTGCCGGGTGAGAATGAACAGCTTGCCCGATTTTCTCAATAGGTTGGACCGCGCCGGTCACGTTGGAGCCGTGCAGTACAGCCACGAGTCTGGTGTTTGGCTGTAGGGCTGCCTGGACCTCGGCGGCAGAAACCAGTCCGTCGTTGTCGCATGAGACATAGGTCACGCTGACGTTGCGGTCCTCTGCGCAGGCCCGCAAAGGTCGGAGCACGGAATTGTGTTCGCAAACGGTGGTGACGACGTGGTCTCCCGGCCTGAGAATGCCGTGAATTGCAAGGTTCAAGGCGTCGGTCCCGTTGGAGGTGAACACGATTTGCTCTGGCTGATTGGCCCCAATTAACCTGGCGACACCTGCCCGTGCCCGCTCGATCAATTGTCCGGCTGCAAGAGCGGCCTGATAGCCGCCACGCCCAGCCGGAGCGCCAATTTTCCGCTGGTAGTGGTCAACGGCTGCATACACAGATTCTGGTTTTGGCCAACTGGTTGCGGCATTGTCAAAATAGATAGGAGAGGTCATTGCTAACCGCCAATCTGATACATGGCTCGCTGGGGGCGCACAAATTCGCCGGTGCCAATTCCGTGTGCGGGTGCTTTGGCGGCCACGCACTCACGGACAAGATGAATCAGTTCTTTGTCGCTTGCACCTTGTCGCAACATGGCCCGCGCATCCCATTCGGCCGTGGAGAACAAGCAGTTACGGACTTGTCCTTCGGCCGTGATGCGGAGGCGGTTGCAGGTACTGCAGAATGGGGAACTCACCGGATTGATGAAGCCAATTCGTCCTCCTCCATCGGTAAACCGATAATCGATAGCTGGTTGGGCAGGATCGGTGCGGGAAACCGGTTCAAGCGGGCCAAATTCTGCTTCGAGCATCTGGCGAAGCGTGGCACCGGTGAGTACGTTTTCAGATTGCCAGGCGGTATCCGCGTCCAGTGGCATGAACTCAATGAAACGGAGTTCCAGGTTCTGTTCGCGGGCAAAACGCCCGAGTGGGACCACATCGTGTTCAGAAAGGCCTCGGATTGCGATTGCATTGAGGCGGATTTTTTCGAAGTCACATGTTTGGGCTATCGCAATGCCATCAAGGACGCGGTCTAACCCCTCGCGACGCGTGATTTTCCGAAAGGTTTCTTCGCGAAGTGTATCGAGGCTGATGTTCAGTCGGCGAAGTCCCGCTGCCCGCAGTGCGGCGGCCTGGTCTGGAAGCAGAATTCCGTTGGTTGTGACCGCCAGATCTGCCACGCCGGGCATCTGGTGCAATTGCTTGATTAAGTCGGGCAGGTCAGCGCGGACAAGTGGTTCGCCTCCGGTGATACGGAATTTATTGACTCCAACCTGGAGCATAGCCCGTACAAAGCGGCAGATTTCTTCGAACGTCAAAAGTTCATCGCGCGGGCAAAACTCGACGTCTTTTTCCGGCATGCAATAGAAACAGCGAATGTTACACCGGTCCGTTACGCTGATCCGCAAGCTGGTGTGTATTCGCCCCAATCGATCCGTCAGCTGGGTGTTGGCAACTGTGTGCTTATGCATGGATGGTCAATTACCCTTTGAGGTGATCAGCTTTCTGGATCGAGGTCGGTACTTGTTGAATAGCCGAGGCTGGTGGGGTTTCCGTGGAGGAGTCCGTCTCGCCTGACGCACCCTCAGGCTGTGGATGAATCCAAGCAGACGAACCATCGGCCCACTGTTCCCGTTTCCATATGGGGACCGACTCTTTTAACGAATCAATCAACCAACTTCCAGCTGCAAACGCTTCGCTGCGGTGAGCGGCCGAAACAACAATTGCCACACTTGTCTCGGCTAGAGGGACCTGTCCGAGTCGGTGCACAATCGCACAATAGACAAGTGACCAGCGTTCTCGCGCTTCGGTCTCCAGGCGGACCAGTTCCTGCTCTGCCATCACGTTGTAGGCTTCGTACTCCAGGGCGGTTGTCTGCCGCCCTGCGGTAAATTCGCGTGTGGTCCCCAAAAACAAAACCACTGCACCAGCCTGCCGGTTGCGGGCTGCTTCAACAAGTTGGTCAGAGTCGATGATATCGTAGGTCAACTGGATCATGGTTTTAGGGAGGATTATCCTCCACTTACAGGAGGAATAACCGCCAACTTGGAGTCTTGCTTGATCACGGTGGCATCGCTGGCATATTCGGTATCAACGGCAATCGCAGCCCGCCCCACCACCTCTGCCAGGGCTGGCGTCGTGGTGGCCAGTGCTACCCGTAGGTCTCCAACGGTTGCAACCTCAGGTAATTCTACCTCAATCGTTTGGGTGCCGACGAGTTCTCGGGCGATGGCAAACAGCTCTACAAAAGTTTTCATGTAACTACCAGGGGTTTACCCGGTTTCTTCAGTTTGGCTTGTAATTCGGGCATTTTCCCGTAGGCCATAGCAAGCAATTTGACCGGATGAAGCGTGGGTTTTGTTGTGCTTTGCTCCATTTGCATTTTACAGGTGCTGCACTCGGTAGTCCCGATCTGAAAAGAGCCATGGCGCATGGTCGAGATCAGTTCAAAACCAGCCCGCAGGCTGCTGCGATAGTTCTTTTGTTTTAGCCCAAACGTACCGGCCATTCCGCTACAGCCTTTTTCTAGGCGATTGACACGAAATTCAGGAATCAGTCGTAAAAGGTTTTCCATGGGAGCCCCCTCTCCCAGGGCCCGTATATGGCACGGGATGTGGTATCCGGCGGAGACACGCAGAGGTTGGAAGTTAAGCTTGAGCTGGCCACGCTGATGAAGTTGCCAGAGATAGTCACCTGCCTCGTGGGTGTGCTCGGCAACCAGTCGGGCATCATCATCCTGGTCAAGAATTGTAGGGTATTCGTGGACCAGCGCGAGCGCGGCGGACGGTTCGGTTGCCACAATAGTATAACCCTTGCGGACTGCTTCGGCCAGCAACGCGACGTTGTGTTCGGCAGTACGGCGGGCTGGCCCCAGTGTTCCCTGGCTAATCATTGGCATGGCAGAGTGGCGTTGGTCCGGCGGAACGTAGATGGAAATCCCGTGGTGCTGTAAAACCGCCAGTAGTGCTTCGGCGACTTCTGGATCAAAGTGGTTGGCATACGTATCGACAAAATACAAGACTTTTTCACCGGCTTCCCGTGACATGCGGTGCAGCCTTCGCTGAGTAGCCCAGCGCAGAAAGTTGCGGCGCGCAAATTGGGGCAGCTTTCGTCCCTGGGCGATCCCCAGAATTCGTTCCAGGGCCCAGCGGGCCTGGGGATGGCTGAGAGCCCAATTGGCCGCAGCGGGAAATTTTCCCGCCACCCCACTCAATGTGTCGATTCGCGTGAGCAACCATTCTTGCATGGTCAGCCCATTGGTTTCGACGTACATCGCCTTGGCTTCCATCATCAGCTTGGGGATGTCGACGCTGGCCGGGCATTCGAGTCGGCACATATGGCAGTGGACACAAAGATCAGAAATTTCTTTGCAACTCTCTTGCAGGAATTGTTCATCAGACAAGGTGCCGGTGACGAGTGCACGGATAAGATTCGCTTTGGCACGAGGCGAAGCCTCTTCACGCGGTGCGAACCGGAATATTGGG
The DNA here is from genome assembly GCA_022448345.1 of Pirellulales bacterium. Taxonomy (GTDB): domain Bacteria; phylum Planctomycetota; class Planctomycetia; order Pirellulales; family Lacipirellulaceae; genus JAKVCB01. The sequence goes on along the minus strand of JAKVCB010000018.1, from coordinate 31,294 downwards.
CACATTCGTTCACTCGTGGCATGGGTGCGACAAGCGCCGCAACCATTGCACGCCCGGGCAGCAAGGGCAATTTCTTCAGGTTTCCAGTCGAGTTGCAAATCAATGGGGGGTGAGGAGGGGGGGCTGTCACGGAGTGCGATGGGAGCGGTTTGTTCGGTCGGTTGGGATGGCTGGGCGGTAATCCGTCGCAAGTTGTTTGTAATCCGCAAGTTGTCTGAAGGGACGATCTTGCCAGGATTTAAGATTCCTTGTGGATCAAAGATCTGTTTCAGTTCGCGAAATACGTTTGCCAACGTGCCATACTGACGGCTTAAAAACGGGGTGCGGCTTAAGCCGTCGCCATGTTCGCCGCTAATGGTGCCGCCTAGTAGCCACACTTTTTCATACAAGTCATCAGCCAGGGCTTCCATTTTGTGGACGTCTTGCGCCTTGGACAAGTCAAGGAAAGGGCGGATGTGAAGTTGGCCGTGACCCGCATGCCCGAATATAGATGCCGTGATTTGCCTTTGCTTGAGGGTGTCGTGGACATGCCGTAAAAACACTGGCAAGGCTGCTAGAGGAATTGCGATATCTTCCACGCACGGTATAGCGCGGGTTGAACCTCGAATCGCATGGAGCGAAGGAACAAATTGTTGTGCAAGGTTCCAAAAGAGTTCATTATCTTCGGCGTCGAGTGCAAGGATGCCCCCTGCTGCCAGTTTGGTCTTGTACTGTATGTGTTCAACCGTTTCATTGAGGCGACCATGAAGTTCGTCGGCCGTATTGGCAAAGAACTCCACTAACAGTACGGCTTCGGCAGCACTTGGAATGAGAAACTCGTAACGGGGATCTGCCTGACGCGCCAAAGTCAAATGCCGACGGTCCATCAGGTCGCACGCGCTTGGCCCGAGATGAGCCAGTTCGACAGCTGCCTGTGCCGCTCGGTCAAGGCTTTCGAATAACATCAGGGCACAACCGCGATGGGATGGGAGGGGGCTGGTCCCCAGGGTGACGTCGGTCACCAGTGCCAGGGTGCCTTCGCTACCTGCCAGGAGCCTGGCCAGGTGCGCGTGACCATCTTCCAGGAATGCATCGAGATGATATCCGCTACGATTGATGACACTTTGCGGGCGGTATTGGTCAATTGTCGAAGCATGATGTTTGACAAGTTGTGTGACCGAATCAACCAATTGTCGAATCCGTGGAGGATCCCCGTTTTTTCCATTGGGCTCGACCGGGTGTCGAGAGAATTCCACCACTTCGCCGTCAGCCATCACCGCCCGGATCGATCGAATATGGCGTTGCGCCGAACCGTAGTGGAGCCAGTGGCTGCCAGAGGCATCGATGGCAACCACGCTTCCCATGGTGGTGACCTGCCCCATCGCCGGGTTGGGACCAAAAACCCGCCCCTGGGTTGCCAGGTGCCGGTTTAAGGTTGCCAGCACGACTCCCGCTTCGACACGAACCTCGTCAGCGTTTGTCTCCAGGATACGACGAAAGAATCGTGAAAAATCGAGGATCAGTCCGCGCCCTAACGATTCACCAGCCAGGCCGGAACCGGCTCCACGGGCATGAAGTGAGAGTTCATTCTCAGCAGCGTACTGAACCGTCTGGACGACATCTTCAACGTTTCGCGGGCGAACCACGCCGAGCGGGTGGAGTTGGTAAATGCTCGCGTCGCTGGCGTAGAGTTGAACAAACAGGTCGTCACAACGGACTTCGCCCCTGAGGATACCCCGCAGGTCTTCTTCAATGCGTTGTTGTTCAGGTTCCATGGTTGTATCGACAACCGTGTGTGGGTGAACCACTACGGTTTTAGCTCTCCCGTGCCCGTGCGGGCTGCCAGTTGGCGATACCGTTCATGCGTTTCCAGATTAAATGCGCCGTGTACATCTATCTGTTCTGTACGACGATATTGGGCCTGACAGCGATAACACATCAGCGCGTTGCCTACGACTGCAAACAGTGCCAGGTCAGCCAGGGCAGAACTAAACAGAATCGCGAATGTCCAGAATACGTTTACATAAGCCCAGGCAATACTGCTGCCAATGATTCCAGCTGCCACCAAGGCAATGCCGATTCGTTGTGGAAAATCCTTGCGAACGTACAAGTCGAGACTTGGGCATACAAGGCATCGTTGGACCTGTTGGCCAAGGACCGCCTCTTGGGGAATCGCAATCGTATGGCCGCAGTGGATGCAAGCAATTTGTTGCGAGTTTTCGTCGAAGGAGACTTGAGTAGCCTGTTTGCAATTCGGGCATGTAAAGGTAACGTTCACGCGAGGATCTCGTGTCGGGAGGATCACCTAAGATGGGTCCTCTATTATAGTGGGAAAGTGGTCTGCGCCGACAGCAGCAGTGCCGCCAGTTCCCCGGTGAAAACGGCGAGTACTCCCACGTAAAGAATCCCCGTGGCACTTTGCGTATTGGGAATTCGAAGAGTTTGCCACGCCAATGCGATGAGGATCATGGTGCCAATCATCCCGAAGCTCCAGCGGAGGACAACAAGTAGCCAGTCGGTCACGGTAAAGTCATTCACAGTGACTATTTGGTTGGTCAGTCCAGCCGCGCAAATTATCGCGTGGGTTCCTAGGGCTAGAGCGGAAAAGAGAAGCAGGCGGCGGAGTGGCAGCAACTGCATACCGGGAGTATTTAGATACCAATGCCCCAGCAGCATTGCCGCGGTCGTTAGGCCCAACACGAGGCCAGAGGTTGTCGCACTGATACTTCTCGCCAGTTCGGTCAGCGAAGACTGGCCCATGGTGGTGCTTCCCGGTACCAGTTCCGGCGCCAGCCAGCAGCCAATCACCGAAAAGCCTGCAACGAGCCACAAGGTTGCAATGCCAGCAGTTTTTTTTTCGTAAAGCCAACAAATGGCACCCAGGTAGCTGGCGACCGCGGCGACCAGGGCGGGCCACCATGTGAGCGCTGCCGAAAGTCCTGCCAGTCCTGCCAAAGTGGTTAAACCCAAAGCAACGTAGAGATGATTCCGGTAGAAACCGCTGGTGACCCATCGGGGAGAAGTCAGCGCCATGGCGACTGCCAGGCCGAAAGTAAGTCGAAGCAAAAACTGGTAAAGAATGGCCACGCAGTCGTGCCTCTGGGAATTAACGCTGATTTCCGTAGATCAACGTCATGACTTCCGAGCGGCTGGAGAGGTTTGAGCGGAAGATCCCTTTCATGGCAGAAGTCACGCACACGCTCGAAGGTTTACGAACTCCGCGAATGGTCATGCATGAGTGTGTGGCCTCAATCACGACAGCCACCCCTTTAACGTCCAACTCCTCGATCAGCAGGTTGGCAATCTGTTCGGTCATCCGTTCCTGGACCTGCGGTTGATGGGAGACAACTTCCACCACGCGCGCCAGTTTACTTAATCCGACGACCTTTCCGTTGGGAACGTAACCTATGTGGGCCTTACCAGAAAAAGGCAGCATATGGTGTTCGCACATGCTGTTGAAGCTGATGTCACGAACCAGCACCATTTCGTCATATTGTTCGGTGAAGAATTTTTGCAGATGGACGCGGGCGTCATCGTGCAAACCACGAAACATCTCAGCGTACATCCGGGCTACGCGGGCTGGAGTCTCTTTCAGACCTTCCCGGTTTGGGTCTTCACCGACGGCAATCAAGATTTCCTTGATGGCCCGCTCAATGCGGGGCAGATCCATTTTTTCTTTCGGCGGGGTGGAGTCAGGCGCACCATCAAGCTCCCCGTCGAGGCTGCCGATTTCGTGATCCTTGCTCGTGGTCGATTCGCTGGCGGTTGTCATCAACTCGATCTTACGTGCGACAGATTGGAGGAGTCAAGCGGCTGGCGGTTTTCGTTTCCTCCTTCTGGAGCCAATCCCGGGGAGTTTGCCAAACGACAATCTCCCCCCAGTTTGTCGGGTTTGCGGTAACCCTAAAGCAGGAAACGCAGAGGGGGCCATCGCCAGCGGAGTTATAAGCCTCACAGGAGGCTAATTTGAACTGAAAGATGGCGGAAATCCGGGGCCGCTGCCAGGACGTACAGAATCGGTTTGGATGTGCTGACGGAACTGTTGAAGCAGCAGTTGAGCCCGCAATTCAACCTGGCACTCGTTCAAGAGTTTCTGCTTGACATCTGGATTAAGCGGTAAAGTGTAGGAAACAAGATCGGTCAAGGCACCTAAGGGGATATGCTGCGAAAGGATCTGATCAAGAGGGTCGGCATAGCTTTCTTTGGGCAAGTGCTGCCGGAATTCTTCCAAGAGGTTGTGTCTGAGTAATTCAGGATCAAGGGATGTGTCATCCGTGTAGCAGTCCGTCAACAGTTCAACTTCGGCCTGACGGAAGGCGCGAATTGGCTCCAGTTCGCGCGAGATTTTGGCCCGTCTCATGCCGAGCAACAGCAGATTAAAGCAACCGTCCTCCATCCGGTGATGGGTAATGATTTTTCCCAGGCAGCCAACCGGCGCGATCGGAGGTCGACTGTCATAGTCCATTTCCCAGCCAGGTTCGAGGATTGACATCGTGATCAGGCGATCGGTTGCCAAGGCATCGGCCACCATTTCTCGATAACGCTCTTCATAGATGTGTAGCGGCTGCACGACATGTGGATAAAGCACCAGATTGGGTAGCGGAAAAAGTCGAGTTCTTCCACTAAAGGACGTTTCGTCGAACGTCAGTTCCTCAGTGTTCCAAGATGGCGTTGTCATGGGTGTCGTGGGCGGCCTCGCCCGTTGGGCTTCGATCGGCCGGCAGTTGTGTGAAAAGCTATTGCGATGGTTGGAGGTGAATTTCTGGAATCAACTCAGGATCAATTTCGATTTCAGGAAACTCTTCGGTTGAGGCAAGCGCCTCAGCAAAACAACATTCATACTGATCGAGGAAGGTTTCTAAATCAATCCCCTGGCAGTTAGGAAGGTAGTTTTGCAAGTATTTCCGACTACTTAAGTATACCTTCCTTGCCCCCCGGATGTTACCGTTTCCAAAATGATGCAACGCGACGGCGACCTGGATGAGCCCCTGGTAGAAATGTCGCAACTCACCACGATATTCAGTCCAAAGCTCTTCCCACACCTCGTGAGCCTCAAAATATTCGCACTCGTTAAAGTACTCGATGCCCTTTAAATAGAGCAAATCATACTGGACAGCTTCGTCGGTCATGATTTTAAGGTGCTCACTTGCGTCGGTGCGGAAAGCAGGATTTAACTGCATTTTCCGAAAAACGGGCTGCATGAGGCATGCTGGTTTCAATCGCGACCCGACAGCGAAATCACAATCTGCAGGATGTACCAAAATAGAAGCGCTACCGAGGCAAACAGGGCCAGTGAGGCAGCCACATGTTGGTCAGTTCGATAGTGAAGCAGGACGTTCGAAGTGTCGTAGAGAATAAATCCACAGGCGAAGACCACAAAGGCTGAACAGAGAAGGATTCCGAAATTGATCAGTCCGAACATGCTCAAAGCGATCAACCCGAAACCGACCATTCCCGCAATTCCCAGAATCGGACCCAAGTACGAAAAATCATGGCGGGTAAGAAAAACAGTTGCAGTCAATACGCCGAAGATCAGTAGGGTTGCAATTCCCGCAATCAATATCGGACTGTACGTCCCACCTCCGATTTTCATCGCATACAGGTTGGCAATCCATAGCAGGGGGCACAGGATGACCGCCTGGGCCAGCACGTAAGCGAATAGCCCCATGTACTGAGTGCCAATGGAGGTGTCGGATCGTGCCCATTGATTGGCCATCCAACTCACCAGCATAAAACCACCAAACATGATCAGCCACCACCATCGGCCTTGCATCAAGGCGGGCATCCATTCATCGAGTGGCAATACCTTGAAGAAGATGAATTCCAGCAGCACCAGTGCATAAACAGCGGCTACAAGGTGCGTGTACGTTTTGCGAATAAAGCTCAACCGGGCGTCGGCAGTTGCTTCAGCAGCCGTGCCGAGCGTGGCATACGGGTTGTCTGCAAGGTAGTCTGCTTGCTTCATCGTTGAAGGCTCTTTCGCGTTGAGGGTTGAATGTGGTTTCTGCGGTGAAAAAGGGGAAGGATTCTCTGCAGAGTCGCCCGGGGGGCCCCCAGGTTGACCTCTACGCGTTTAAGTTTAGATTTGGTAAGATCTTGGGTCAAGTTTTGTTTGGACCATCTCCTGCGGTCAAGAAGGGTCTTGCCTGGGGTGTGTGGCCCCTGTTTGCCGGTGGTGTCGAGGGGAATGCCCGATCTGCTTGGCTGCCTGCGCCTTGCGGACGATTGGCCCCCCAGTTGTGGGCTTGGCCAGGTGGCTTGTTCCGGTCGACAGTTCGCTCCTTGAGAACAAGTGAAGATTATGAAAACCAGTTCCCCAAAAGATCAGTCTCCTGGGTTGTCTGTGGATCTTTCGGTTCGTCTGGGACGCCTGAAGTTGCCCAATCCGATCCTGGTTGCATCTGGAACCTTTGGATATGCACGGGAAATGGAGCCCATGATCGACCTGTCGCGGTTGGGTGGCATCCTTCCCAAAACGGTCACTTGGGAACCCCGGGCGGGGAACGCGCCATGGCGAACCGTGGAGACTCCTGCCGGTATGCTCAACTCCATCGGGCTCGACAATGATGGTGTGGAGGCCTTTCTGGCCCATCACTTGCCTTATCTTGCCAATTTGGGGGTTCCTGTCATCGTGAGCGTGGCAGGGAGTTCCCACGACGAGTTTGTACGTCTTGCCGAACGTTTCAACGATGTGGAAATAGGCGGGATTGAGCTTAATATTTCCTGCCCCAATGTGAGCTCTGGCGTCGATTTTGGAATCGACTGCGGACTATGTGAAAAGCTCGTTGCTGATTGTCGGCAGGCAGCCCGCTGGCCTTTGATCGCCAAGTTGACTCCCAATGTCACCAGTATTGCTGATGTTGCCCAGGCGGCCGAGGCAGGCGGAGCGGACGCCATTTCGCTTGTCAATACGTGTCAGGGGATGGCTATCGACTGGCGCAAGCGACGGTCAATGTTGGGCGGCCTGTTTGGCGGACTCAGTGGCCCGGCCATCAAGCCGATTGCCTTGCGGTGTGTCTGTCAGGCAGCCCAGGCAACGAAAATCCCTATCATCGGGATTGGTGGAATTGCTACGGTTGACGATGTGATGGAATTTCTGGTTGCCGGTGCAAACGCGGTTCAACTTGGCACCGTCAACTTTTACAATCCAGGAGCCAGTATTGAAGTGCTTGACGCGTTGCCGGCTGCCCTGGCCGAGGCAGGAGTAGCCAGCCCAGCAGAACTGGTGGGCACGCTTGTGAGGTGATGGTTTGGCAGGTAAGGTTGGTTGGCAGGACAGGCAGTGCTGGTACCTTGGGACGTGTCCTGTAACTCCAATAGCCGGTTTTTTGAAAACTATTCTTTCCCTTTACCCCGATAAAGTCCCGTGCGCGTTTTAAGTGGAATTCAACCGACTGGCCGGCCTCACTGGGGGAATTACTTCGGTGCAATTCGCCAGTACATTGCCCTGCAAGATGCCGATCAGGCATTTTATTTTATCGCTAATTTGCATGCGCTCACAACCGTGCGTGATCGAGACCAGCTTCGCCAGTTGTCGCTCGACACGGCGATGGATCTCCTAGCGCTCGGTTTGAATCCTGACCAGGCGACCTTGTTTGTTCAATCGGACATTCCCCAAGTAAGTGAGCTTTGTTGGTTGTTGATGACAGGAACTCCTCTCGGTTTGCTGGAACGATGTCATGCCTACAAGGATAAGAAAGCGAAAGGTCTGTCGGCAGATACTGGATTGTTTACCTATCCGGTACTCCAGGCTGCAGACATTTTACTCTACGACAGTGATACCGTACCGGTGGGTGAGGACCAGTTGCAGCATATCGAAGTTTGTCGAGACATAGCCGGCAGCTTTAACCATGTTTACGGGGACGTGTTTGTGATCCCGAAAGCCAAGGTGCTCGATCAAGCGGCAAGGGTTCCTGGGACCGATGGCGAAAAAATGTCGAAGAGCTATGGAAACACGCTGGAACTGTTTGCAGAGACAAAGCCTCAGCGGAAACAGATTATGAGAATCGTTACCGACTCGCGGGCGATGGAAGACCCCAAGGAACCCGTTGGCGATGTGTTGTTTGACCTGTATGCGTTGTTTGCTACAGATACGGAGCGGGCTGAGATGGCGGACTTGTACAACCGGGGGGGATTCGGTTACGGAGAAGTGAAGAAGGCACTGGCCGAGGTGGCCGAGCGTTACTTTGCCGAGCCGCGCGCCCGGCGAGCAGAACTGGCAGCACAGCCCAAGAAAGTTCGCGAGATTTTGGGCGACGGTGCCGCGCGTGCCCGTAAAAAAGCCAGTGAGGTGCTGGCCCGCGTGCAGGAGGCATGCGGCGTTAAGTAAATTGCTTGAATTCACATTCCGCTAGTCTACATAAACTGACCATTCGCGGCTCTCCGCATGAAGGTGTCCCCATGAAATTCCGTACTCGTGCGATTCACGTTGGGAACGAGCGATGTGCCCAAACCGGTGCCGTCGTGCCACCGATTCATGTTGCCTCAACTTTTGTGCAGCACGAAGCCGGCAAGTGGCGCGAGTTCGATTACTCGCGGAGTGGAAATCCCACCCGAAAGGGACTTGAGCAAACTGTCGCCGCGTTGGAGGGTGGCTGTGGTGGGCTGGCTTTTTCCAGTGGCATGGCTGCTATCCATGGTGTGGTCACCATGCTTGAATCAGGAGACCATGTGGTGGCAGGAGAAGACATTTATGGAGGGACCTATCGCCTCCTGCATCATGTGGCGAACCGGGCAGGCATTGGGGTTGATTTGGTCGATACGACCGACGTTGCCCAGATTGCCAACGCCATGACTCCGCAAACCAAACTTGTTTGGATCGAATCCCCCGGGAATCCGAGGCTCACGATCACAGATATTGCCGCTTGTGCTGAAGTTGCCCACGCAAAAGGTGCCCTGTTGGGAATCGACAATACATTTGCGACCCCTGTTTTGACGCGGCCACTGGAACTGGGGGCCGATATTGTGATGCACTCGGCCACAAAATACCTGAGTGGGCACAGTGACCTGATGGGGGGTGTTTTGGTGGTCAAATCGGAAGAACTCTTTGACCGGCTCTATTTCGTGCAAAACGCAACTGGTGCTGTCCTCAGTCCTTTTGATTCGTTCCTTTGTTCTCGCGGCATCAAGACGTTGGCCCTTCGTGTGCTGGAGCAGAGCCGCACAGCCCAACAGATGGCCGAGTGGCTGGAAGACCACTCGCAGGTCCGGCGCGTACTCTATCCGGGCTTGCCCAACCATCCCGGTCACCAGATTGCCGGTCAGCAAATGCACGATGCGTTTGGGGCCATGCTTTCTTTTGAGTTGGATGCTGACCTTGATGCGACCAGGCGGTTTGTTGAGTCGACAACACTCTTTCAACTAGCCGTGAGCCTGGGGGCAGTCGAATCATTGATCGAACAACCGGCGACCATGTCGCATGCCAGTTATGACGCGGCAGATCGGGCCGCGCATAATATCACCGACAGTTTGATTCGACTGTCGGTCGGGCTGGAAGATTTTGACGATCTCCAGCAAGATCTCCAGGCGGCTTTCACGGCAGCTGGATCGTAGCCAAGCCCCAGCGGCGATGGCGGGATCCGGTCTTGGAAGTGACGTAATGATCGTCCGATTCAGGCAACGTTTAGCCGTTGTGAACTGCCGCTGGGTCTGCCTCCAAGGTCGTGCCAAAGGTGACTGGCAGGCGGACCGCCGCAGCAAGGTGTCGAAGATATTGCCGGCGAGGTATTTCGGTCACGCCCATTCGGCCGGTATGAGGAGTCCATTGCTGCACGTCCAGCAACTGGTAGCCTCGCGACCGAAGGTGGTTGACCAGGTGGACCAGAGCGATCTTGGAAGCATCCCGTACACGATAAAATTTGCTCTCAGCGGCAAATAAACCACCAATTGCAATCCCGTAGGTTCCTCCAACCAATTGATTTCCCAGCCATGTTTCCACGCTGTGGGCATGGCCAAGTCGATGCATTTCGCAATAGGCGTCGATCATGTTTGGTAGCAACCACGTGGCACCCTGTCGGTCATTGGCTGTAGCACAACCCTCGATGACACCGCGAAAGTCCCTGTCGCACGTCACCATAAATTTTTGACTTGAGATGGTGCGTTTTAATCGTCGCGAGACGTGGAGTTGGTCTAGTTCGAGCACCGCCCGTGGGTCGGGTGACCACCAGGCCATTGGTTCGTCTTGCCACACGGGCCAGGGAAAGATCCCGTGCTGGTAGGCGTCGAGTAGCCATTTTGCTTGCAGGCAGCCGCCCACACAGACCAGGCCATCGACGGTTGTTGCAAAGGGGGGTGGAAAAAAACGTGGTTCAGGAAATCTGGCCGAGAGGTCCTCGGCCGCAACCTGAACGTCATGGGGTACAAGAATTTTTGACGAGGGGTGTCTTTGCTTGTCCATATCTATTGAAAATAGTCACCATTGAGGGCAATTTCTAGTGGCGAAAACCCGTTTTGTTATGTCCGAGCAGGCCAAATTCCTGGGGCAATTTTCGGGACACGCAATCAGGTTCCGTTTGGTTGGAGAATGCGGTCTGGGAGGGAGGCCCCCCGTATCGTCAAAGTGGCAGAACGCCACACATCAACCCTGGAACTCGGTAGCCCGCCCGTCACGAGAAATCATCGGTTTCATAGATTCGTGGTTCCAAGAGGCCGGCGCGTGGCAGTGTGCCAAGACGACCCTCTGTCTGGCGAAATGCGTGCAAACGGAAAAACGGGGCAAAAAGGGCCAATCGCCAGAATCGTGAGGAGTGCGTATAATTACGAGGTTGGTGTTGTTCCGTCCCGTCTGCCTTTCAGTTCAATCGCTCTGCTATGGACCAACAAAGTGAATTTCAGACGCCGGGGATTCACTCACCCACAGTCGTCGATCATGGTTCGATGGATGGTAAGGAGAGAAAGGACTCTGGGAGAAACTCTCGCCTCTTTTACATGGCGTTCGTCTTTTTCTGCCTGACCTTGGTGATTGCAGGACCGTTTGTAGTTGGCCAGTTTCAATACCAGGCAACGTACAATACTCTCCAAGCCGAGGTGGATGTATCGCGGGAAGCACTTCGTGATCTGAAACCAAAACTTGCCGACTTCATGATGGCATCGCGGTTGTTGGCCAAGCGAGTATCGCCAAGTGTTGTCGGGATTTATTCCCCGGGGCCCCGGGGAACTTCTGGTCACGGCTCTGGTGTCATTGTTGATCCAATTGGCTATATTGTGACCAACTACCATGTTATCGCTAAATTGCAGCAGCTCCGAGTTCGACTTGGTGACGGCCGGGAAAGCGACGCGACTGTCGTAGGTGGAGATCCAGGTACCGACGTTGCCATACTGCGAATTGATATGGAGAACCTTGTTGCGGCAGAGTGGGGCGACAGCGAGGACCTGAACGTGGGTGATTTGGTTTGGGCCTGGGGTAGTCCCTTTGGCCTCGATCGCAGCGTCACTTTTGGCATCGTTAGTGCCAAGGGAAGGCGGATTGGGAGTGGCGTAACACGTTCTCCTTACCAGGAATACCTGCAGACCGATGCCGCCATCAATCCAGGTAACAGCGGGGGGCCGTTGGTGGATGTTGAAGGAAAGATTGTGGGGATCAATACGGCCATTATGAGTTCGTCGTATCAGGGGGTCAGCCTGGCAATTCCAAGTAACCTTGTCCGGGAGAAGTATGAGCAACTTCTGGACAAAGGATGGATTGCCCGTGGCTACCTTGGCGTGAATCCCCGCCCGGTGCCTGTTGAGTTGCAGGAAAAATTAGGGCTCGACGTGGGGCAGGGAGTTTTTGTGAGAGAGGTTTCCCGTGGTGGGCCGGGGTATAAAGCGGGAGTTCGCTCGGGCGATGTTATTCTTGAGTGGAATGGGGCTGCGGCAACGGATCCAACCTTGTTGAGTCGTATGATTGCAGCTACCGAAATCGGCTCTTCAGCTCAGGTGCTTGTTGCACGGCCCGTAGCCGAGGTCGATTCTGATGAACAGCCTGTTCGTCGCCTTGAATTGGATGTGGTTGTTGGAAGGCACCCGAATTATTAAAAAGCTGGTTCGCAAGGAGCGATGACAGGATGGAGAAGGCCGTTGCACTGGATGCCAAGGAGCAGATTCGCCAGGCGGTTGACCTGGTCGATTTGGTTGGTAGTTATCTTCCACTTCGTCGGCAGGGCAAAAACTTCATAGCTCTTTGTCCCTGGCACGACGATTCCCGGCCGAGTTTGCAGGTCAACCCGGAGCGTCAATCTTTCAAGTGCTGGGTTTGTGATGTCGGCGGAGATGTTTTTAGTTTCATCATGCGGATTGAAGGGGTGGAGTTTCGAGAGGCTCTCGAAATGCTGGCGGATCGTGCGGGAATCACGTTGCGCTCTCCCTCGCAGCTATCGGCAGGTCAGCAGCTCGCTGGAGGGCCAGGAGACAAGCGGGCGCTTTACGCCGCGATGGCGTGGGCCGAAGAACGATTTCACCACTTTTTACTGAAATCGCCTGAGGCACAGCCAGCCAGGGATTATCTTGCCCTGCGAAAAATCACTCGTGAGTTGGTCGATCGGTTTCGTGTTGGTTTTGCACCGAACCGTTGGGACTGGCTGGTTGGCCAGTCGTCGAATTCTCCGTGGACGCAAGCGGTTCTGGAACGTGTGGGATTGATGATACGTCGCGAACAAAGTGATCGCTATTACGACCGCTTTCGCGGTCGGTTGATGTTTCCGATTCGCGACGCACGAAGTCGCCCGATTGCGTTTGGTGGAAGAATTCTTCCCCAACTAGCCGACGAGAAGTCGGGAGGAAAGTACATCAATTCTCCTGAGACGCCTCTCTTCTCAAAGAGCCGTGAGTTTTATGGGCTGGACCGCGCGAGAGATGCTATCAGAGAAGAAAAGCACATTATCGTGATGGAGGGTTATACCGATTGTCTGATGGCACACCAGCACGGTATTGAAAATGCGATTGCCGTGTTAGGGACCGCATTAGGGGAGCGACACTTGCCAATCCTGCAGCGCCACGCTGCTAGCATTGTGTTGGTGCTCGATGGAGATGAAGCGGGACAACGTCGTACGAATGAGGTTTTGGAACTCTTTGTTGCTCAGCAGATTGATTTGAAGATTTTGACCTTGCCTCAAGGAGGCGATCCATGTGATTTTATTGCAACGCAAGGAGGCAGTGCATTTCGACAGTTAATCTCGCAAGCTGTCGATGCACTCGAACACAAGCTCCGTATTGAATCCAAAGGATTGGATGTGCAGACGGATACACACGGTACAACCCAGGCCGCTGAACGAGTCTTGAGTACGTTGGCACGAGCCCGCCCTGGTGCTGGGCTTGCTTCGTCATCGATGTTGCTCCGCGAACAGCAGATGCTTTCCCGTACAGCGCGATACTTCCAACTCCCGGAAGTAAATTTGCGCCGACGACTGGCGGAGTTGCGGCAAACGCATTCACGCCGCCGGCTCGTTGCCACGGCTGAAACATCGAAAGTTTCAACGTCCCCCACAGAACTTTCACCAGCTGCCTGGCCTCAGTGGGAGCGTGAACTTTTAGAGCTTATTCTGCTTGATCCAAAGAATTTGGCAGTCCTTGCCCGAGAAATTAAAGCGGACACTGTTTCCACCTCGATAGCCCGTCGCCTGTATGAGCAGTGCCTACAACTACAGCAAAGCCACGACACACCCTTGTATGAAAAATTAATGCTTTGCATTGAGGATCCGGAAGAGAAACGCATCTTGGTTGCTTTGGATGAGGAGAGTCGTGCCAAGGCGTCAAGTAATATGAGCCTGCGGCTTCGCGATCTCATCGCGGTGCACCAAGGACAGAAACAGGACCTCGGTTCGGAGGGGCGCCCCGTAGCCAACAATGCCGACGAAGCATTGGCGCAATTTGTTAATCAAGCTAGCCCCGAACATCGCAGTAAATACGAGAGGAGGAAAAAGTGAACAACGCAACGTAATTGGTAAAGCATGGCCGTCAGGTGACTTTCGAGCTCACGGATGAGCGCGGGGCCTGGTCGGTTTCGTATCCTCGAAACCAGGCACACCGGAGGTGTGTGAGGAGTCGAATCATGTCGTATTTAGACCCGCAGTTACAGCAATTAATCGAAAAAGCAAAAATCAATGGGTATTTGACCTACCGAGAGGTCAGTACTTATTTGCCCGACGAAGCGGTTGGTACCCAGTGGACCGACAATCTCCTGTCAGTCCTTGATCAGCACGGCATTCAGCTGGTTGATCATGAACCTGTCGAAACTGTCCAAAATGTCGAACCTGTTGAACCTGTCGAAACCGCGGAGATACCGCAGTCGTTGCCAGGCGGAGACAAGGGGGATCGCAGTTTTATTCTCGAAGACGGATTGCCACAGGGAGGCAACAGTGATCCGATTCGCATGTACCTTTCCCAAATGGCAGTGATTCCACTACTGTCGCGGGAAGAAGAGATTGCGATTGCCAAAAAAATTGAACTCACCCGCAAGCAATTTCGCCGCAATCTACTTCGTTCTTTTGTCGCGTTGAAGGTGACCGTCAAAACACTCGAGCGCGCGTATTCGGGGGATTTGCCGTTTGATCGCACGATTAAAGTTTCGTTAACCGAGCGGCTGAGCAAGGAGGATGTACAGGCACGCATGCCATTTCACCTCCCGTTGTTGCGGAATTTAATGGACATGCAGTGCCGCGATTTTGCGAAGCTCACGCGAAAATCACTTCCACAAGAAGAGAAGCGTGTTGTGCGACGGCGTTACCTGCGGCGTCGTGAAAAGATGCTGGTGCTTGTCGAGGAGCTTAGTTTGAGGACGCGCCGGCTTCAGCCTCTGATTCGAAAGATTGAAGAGATGTCGCGTAAAATGGATGCACTGCGCAAGCAGCTTCGCGACCTTCGCCAGGAAGGTGGGGCAGAGTCGCACATTGCGTCAGTTCGTTCAGAACTTCGCCAACTCATGATGGAAACATTGGAAACCCCCGCAAGTTTGCGTAATCGAGCACAGGAACTTCGGGGACAGTTTCGCTGTTTTGAAAATGTCAAGCGAGATCTCTCCAGCGGGAATCTTCGCCTGGTCGTATCGATTGCCAAAAAGTATCGTAACCGGGGTTTGAGTTTTCTGGATCTTATTCAGGAAGGCAATACCGGGCTGATGCGGGCGGTCGATAAGTATGAGTATCGGCGGGGATTTAAATTCTCGACCTATGCAACCTGGTGGATTCGGCAGGCCATCACGCGAGCGATTGCGGATCAGGCGCGTACGATTCGGATTCCAGTCCACATGATTGATGTTCTCACCAAGCTGCGCAATACTGCCAAGCACTTGCAGCAGAAGATGGGGTGCGAGCCGACAGGTGAAGAAATTGCCTTGGCGGCTGGAGTTCCCCTGGAGGAGGCAGAGCGGGTTCTAGGTATTGGGCGTCACCCTGTTAGTTTGGATCGGCCTATAGGTGATGGCGACGATTGCAGCTTCGGGGAGTTTGTGGAAGATAACAGAACTGACAATCCGCTTAAATTGGCGAATATTGACCTGCTGCGTGAGCGGATTGAGGAACTTCTCAAGACGTTGACCTACCGCGAACGAGAAATTATTCGGCTTCGGTATGGACTGGCAGATGGCTACTCCTATACTCTTGAGGAAGTTGGCCGGATTTTTAAGGTGACACGTGAGCGGGTGCGACAAATCGAGGCAAAGGCCGTCGCTAAGCTCCAAAATCCAGTCCGTAGCCGTTATTTGGAGGGTTTTCTAAGCGGAATGCCTCTCGCTGCTGCTGCCTAGCAGTGGCGCTCCCAGAAGCGGACGGTTCAAAAAAGGCCGAGGAGTTCTCCCGTTAGAACCCTCGGCTTTTTTTTGCGATCCTCACTCTTTGACAAAGTTGACGGTAGAGGGGTTGGCAAATGCCCTTTAACGGAACATAACGAACCTAAGAACAATACGGATACCAGTCCCCCCTCCCTCCTTTTCGAGACCGAGAGCCTTACCAATGACGGTTACTGCAGTGGCGCTGCGACAATTGCACCGCATTCATCAACAGTTGGCCGAGTTGCGAGACCGACTGGATCGGGGACCGCGAAAAATCAGGGCTTGCGAGGCCAATGTTGCGAAGATTTCGGCCGAGCTTGACGCCGCGCGAGAAGCAACCAAGCAGTCTAAAATGGCTGGCGATCGCAAGCAGCTTGATTTGAAAACGAGCGAACAAAAGATCGTAGATTATCGCACCAAGCTCAATACGGTATCCAGCAATAAGGAGTACCAGACCCTGTTGGAGCAAATTGCTGCGGCCGAAATGGCCAACAGTGTCCTGTCGGACGAAATCCTCGAAGGGTTTGACAAAATTGACGAGTTTGACACGGTCGACAAAAATGTCGAAAACCGACTTCAGGTAACTACTGAAGAACTTGAGAAAACCAGGAATGCCGTTCAAGAAGAAGCCGTCGTGATTCAAAGTGACATTAGCCGCTTGGAAGTTGAATTGGTTGGCAGCGAAGCAGTTTTGCCAGCAGATTTTAAGGTTGATTATGATCGGGTTGTGCGCAATAAGGGTGCCGATGCGCTCGCGACAGTCGAAGATGGTGTTTGTAATGGCTGTGGGCAGCAAATCACGCTGAACATGCAGAGTGAACTACAGCTCTCAAAACTTATCTTTTGCAAGTCGTGCGGTTGTTTGCTTTATTTGCCCGAGGTTTAAACCACAAGGGTTTTCTCATGGGGCTTTACATGGCTACCTTGCTGGACAAGAATGGGGGGCGTGGGTGGCCTTCCGTTGTGGGGCCACTTCTTTTTTGGGCACCTTTTTGAGGTGCGTTATAGTTTCGGGAGCGCTGGGTCTGTTTGCGACCTTTCCGACTGGACGTCAGTCACCCGATGTCGGTATTTTAAAATTTCTGCCTGGAGGTGTGGTCATGTCCGATCGTATCCCCATGACACGGGCCGGTTACAACAAAATTAAGGCCGAAATCGAGGAACTGGAGAATGTCCAGATGCCCGAGATCGAAAAACGGATTGCGGCTGCTCGTGCGGAAGGTGATTTGAGTGAAAATGCGGAGTATCACGGTGCGCGCGAGTCGCAAGGGATGCTGCAGGCAAAGATCAACATGCTCAAAGCCAAGCTTGTCAATGCGGCCATTGTCGATGTCTCAAAGCTTCCCAAAGATCAAGTAGCCTTTAGCTGTCGTGTGGTGGTCAAGGATCTTGAGTTTGGTGATTCCGAAGAATTTGTCCTGGTGGGTGCTGGCGAAGAAGATTACGACCTCGGCAAGATTAACATCACCAGCCCGCTGGCCCAGGGCTTGTTGGGTAAGAAGGTCGGCGAACAAGCAGAAGTTGAAGTACCCGCCGGTATCAATCGGTTTGAAATTATGGAAATACACTACGATACATAAGCCCTCCAGTGTGATTCCCCCAGATTTTCTCTTTCGCTGGGAGTGGCAGGCAACGTCGTAACGCGGTCGGAGTTGGTTGTGTCGGTTGCTACGGACAGGCCATCAACGGTGAGTGCAGATTTCCGGAAAAAGTCTCTCTTTGGCTGTCCTTGTTCCAGTGGCACCGAGCGTGCCTTAGCTTTCGCGGATTGGTGCGGTAGAGGAGTTGTTGTGGAAGCTGTAGGCCAGGCTGTAGCAGACCGGGATTACGATAAGTGTCAGGATGGTTGCGAAGGCCAGGCCAAACACCACCGCGCCAGTCAGGGGTTGCCAGAATTCGGCGCCGCCAGAAAGATTCAGCAGGAGCGGGAGTAACCCGCCGATGGTTGTCACGGTGGTCAAGATAACGGGCCTAAGTCGGTTGATGCCCGCTTCATAAATGGCTTCGTCGACAGGCAGGCCTCGTCGACGCCCTTGGTTGGTGAAATCGACCATTACAATGGCATCGTTGACAACGATGCCCGTCAGGCTCACTAATCCGATGAATGAAGCCAGGCTAAAAGGGAATCCGCAAAACCACATTCCGAACACGACGCCAATAAAGCTCAATGGGACCGTCGTCATGACGACCAGGCTTTGCCGCATGCTGTTAAATTGCAGCACAAGAATAGTCAAGATCAGAACCACGGCAATCGACATGCTGATCAAGAGATAACGAAAGTTCTTATCGCGTTCGTCATTTTCGCCGACAAATTCAGCCTTCACACCTTCAGAGTTTGTCGTAGTGCTTCCCAAGAAAACCTTAGGGATCCCTTCGATACTGGTTTCGGCATCTTGTGACGGTGCGAACCCATACTGCGGAAGTACGTCCTCGGCTAACACATGAAAAACGTCGTCAGGTGAGAGGTTTTTGCTTACGTCGCATTTTGCCAGTACTGCCCGCTTGCGGTCGTAACGGTTGATTGCATAGAGTCCCATGTCACGGTGAATATCGGCAAGTTGGCCGATGGTAGCCTTTTTGCCTGTTGGGCTGGTAACCATCAGGCGGCGCAAGTCTTCCGGGTGCTGCTGGTATTCGGGGGCAAGTTGAAGACGAAGGTTAATATCTTCGTCATCGAGCGTGACCTGAATCGTGGTATCACCTGCAATGGCGGTTTGAATTGCGCGAGCAATCTGCATGTCGGTCAACCCGAACAGGCCAACGATGTCAGGCTTGGGTTCGATAATCAATTGGGGATTGTCCGGGCGGAAATCGGTAGAGGCGTCAACCGTTCCCGGAATTCTGGCCAGTCTGGCAGCAATGTTTTTGGCAAGAGCTCCCAATTGTTCAAGGTTGTCGCCGGTGAGTCGTACGGCAACATCGGAGCCTCCCGGTGGCCCATCTTCGGCCTCTTTGATTTGGATCTTCATTCCGGGAAGGAGTTTGATATTTTTGCGGAGGTAAGCGATGACCTCCTGTTCGTGGATAGAGCGGTCCATGGGAGGTAAAAGTTCCACCATCACCTGACCAAATTCTGGCCCATTTGCAGCATCTTCATCAAGTCTCGTTGCTAATCCCTGCGAAGATCCGACCGAAGTTACATAGCTTAGTAGAACTCCCTTGTCCTCCCAGGTTCGTAGTGGTTCAGTGATCACATTAGCAGCCGCTAACGTTTGCTCAATGTTGTAGCCAAGGGGAAGTTCGTAGTGCACCGTGAATTGTCCGCGATCGCTTGGTGGAAAGAATTCGAAACCAATTTGGCGAATCAGAATCGAGGCACTCCAAATGGCAATCCCACACCAAAAGACCACCAGGAGTCGGTGTTTCAGAGCAAAGCGAAGGCACCATGCGTACACTTGTGTAAATATTCCCGCGTTGGGGCGTATTTGGTTTGTTGCCGGTAAGGCTGAGTTCAAATGGTTCCGTGGTGCTACAGAGAGCGATGGAGAAGTATCGAGTTGGGGTGGGCACCGGCGGCGATACCAGAGGGCAGCGAGTGTGGGAATCAGGAAATGGTCAACAAGAATGGAGCCAACCAGTGCAACTGAAACTACCTTTGGCATAACTCCCATGAAATCGCCCATAATGCCAGGGACCAGCAGCATGGGCAAATAGGCGGCGATGGTCGTCATGTCGGCGGCAATGACGGGGACTCCAACCTCTGCAATTCCCTGCTTGGCCGCTGTAACCGGTTCTTCACCGCGTTCAATGTGACGATGGATATTCTCGGCGACAATAATGGCTCCATCGACCACCATTCCAAGCACAAGAATGAAGCTGAAAACGACCATGTTCGAGACAGGAATGCCCGTCACGAACAAGAAAATTAAGGCGACGGCCATGCTCAATGGGATGGATATCAATACCAGGATTGAGATTCGCATACCCATTGACCAGGCCAGAATGATCAGGACCAACATTGCTCCGAACAAAGCGCTGGAGCCGAGTACGCGGAACATTACCCAGATTTCTGCAGAAGTATCGCGGGTTGTGGAGAATTCGAGATCGGGATATTGCTGGGCCAGTTCTTCGACCTTGGCCTTGATTGCTCGGGCTGCCCCGAGGGTGTTGATGTCAGCTTCTTTGTTGACGATGATTGTCGCGCTGTTTTTCCCGTTGAGCTGTGCGAGGTTTTTCACCCGGCGATGCGTGTCGAGGACCTCCGCCACGTCGTTCACTCGAATGATACGACCCTCCTCGCTGGATACAATTGCCTGCTTAATGTCGTCGATGCCCCGAAATTTGGCTTCGTTTTGAACCGTGCGGTCAATATCACCGGTGTTAAAGGCGCCAGCTGGTATCTCTGCATGAAAATCGGCCAGGGCTTGCCGGATTTGGGCCAACGATAGGCCGTATTGGGTCATCAGGTCGGGAAACACGTTGACGTGGATTTCCCGTTCCTTGCCACCGAACAACTGCGTATTTGCAATACCATCGACCGTTTCAAGCTGTTGTTGGACATCTTCGGCAATTTGCTTGAGGGTCCGCTCATCAAAACCGGGTGGCCCAATAATGTTCACGAGCATCAGGGGGAATCCGTCGAAGTCAATCTCGGTTACCACCGGTTGCACTTCTCGTCCGACGGGAAGTTGATTGCGGATTCGATCTACCAGGTCTTTCACTTCCCGGCGGGCTTCGTCTGGGGCGACACCGTCCAGGAATACAACCTGAATCACACTCGATCCGCGCATGCTGGTGGAAGCAATGAAGTCAACACTCTGGAGTTCATTGAGAACATCCTCTACCTTGCGGGCAATTTCATTTTCCGCTTCGCTTGGTTGTGCGTCTGGGTAGGGGATTGCAACGAGTACGATGGCCTTAGTAATGGCGGGCGTTCGTTGGACTGGGGTGTAGAGGGCTACATAGGTAGCCAGAAAAATCACCAGGATGGTGATCACGATAACAAACCGTGGATGGTCGATAGCCTGATTGCTGAGATTTTTCATGACGCGGATCTGTTCCACGGAGCCATCTGGCAGCGAAGATTTTTAGAGCTTGATTTTCCGTCCGGCTGAACCGGGTGGATGGGTTCCCGATCCAGAAAACCTTGCCCGATTGGCCGGTTCCTGCAGGTGATCGTCGCTTGCTTGCTTAATGACTCGCACTAATTGTCCGTTGGAAATTCGTTGTTGTCCCCGGACAATAATTTGATCGAGAGTATATTCGTCAGCAGGCACCAGGATGCGCGAACCCTGGTCGACCCAGTGAGACAAGAGCACACGGTGCGCTTTCTGCACCTCCGCCATGCCGGTGTTCCAGAACATCGCTTTGAGTGGCTGTGTTTCACTTTTGATCGTGAAAACGTATGCCTCCCGTCCCCGGAAAATAATGGCCGTTTCAGGAATTTGATATGCCTCGATTCGATCGGTAACGATTTGGGCTGTGGCCACCATGCCGGCACGCAGTGAGTGGTCTTCATTCGGGATGCGAATCTCGACCTCAAAGAGTCCGGTGCGGGCGTCAGCAATTTGGGCGATGCGATAGACTTCGCCCTCGATTGCTGGGCGCTGTTCACCAAACCGGTTGCGACCTTCCAGTACTACGTGGGCCCGGAATACACGATCCTCAGGATCCCCTGTCTGATCGCGATTGTTTTGGGCGACCTGCCTGGCGCGTGATTGCAGGTCGTAGATTTGCGATTCGGGAACGTCGACCACCAACAGCATGTGGTCATTTTCCACTAACTGGAAAGCAGTCTGGTTGGCTTGCACAGACTCACCCAGATTCACTTTTCGTTGAGATATGACCGAATTGACAGGCGAGGTCAGTACCGCATCTTCGAGGTTCTTAATCGCAATTTCCTGTTGTGCACGGGCCATGGCCAGTTCGGTTAGCTGTTCCTGGACTTCCGTCTCAGTAATGGCCCGCGGATTGAGTTCCTGCAATTCCCGGACCCGATTCATGTCGGTCGTCGCTTCTTCCAGGCCGGCAACCGCTTCACTGGTGCGGGCTTTAAAAGTCCGGTCGTCAAGTCGGGCAAGCATCTGGCCTGCAGTGACCCGGTCACCATCGTCCAGTGGTTTGCCTTCTTGATTGGTGCCGATTTCCTTGACCCGCCCGGCAACCTCAAAGGCCAGTGTATAGGTTTCCCAGGGACGGATTTTCCCGCTGAACCTAGCTGTGATTTCAGACGTTTGTGGCCGGAAAGACTCGGTTGCCACAAGCGGTCTTGATTCTGCCAATTCAGAGACCGATTCAATCACCTGCTTGCCACCAGGTCCACTGTCCACAATATTGCGACGGCTTACTTGCCACATTATCAATGCGGCAAAGACCGTCAATGTGATCAGGAGGATGTAACGGAGTAGCTGTTGCGCGGGTTGCAGCATGAAATGTCGTGGGGCGTGAGGGGGCAGGGTGGAGAAGCCGGGCTGAGAGCTGGTCCTTTGCTTGCAAAAGACCAATTCAGCTGGAGTCATCCGCTCAATCCATCATAGCGCCGAAACGGGGCATCGACAATATTCCCCCTGTTTTCTCTGCGGAATATTGTCAGTTTGATTCAATAAGCCGGATACAACGGTCTTGCAGTTCGTCCGGATCGACGTTGAAAAATAAGACTCGCTTACGCGGATATGTTGCTCCAGCAAGCAAATAGATCGACGGTTTGGGGGCACAAAAAACCTGGCTCAACAGGTCGACGGCAGCCTTGTTGACCTTGCCTTTTACTGCCGCTGCGGTGACTGAAGCACGGAGTACCCCGTCATGCGAGCCAAGGGTCCGATTTGTGAATTCCTCCGGCGTGAACCCGTACCGGTAGGATTGCCTCACGACCGTGTCCCTGGACATGAATCATGATCCCGCTCCCGATTGGTGCAGGATCTGCGTGAGTAACATACCCATCGACCATCCGTTGAACAGCATGTGTGTGACGATGCAGGGAACGATCCGGTGCGTTTGATGGTACGTGTAGCCAAGAATAATTGCCAAAAAGAAGATGGCGACCGGATCGGGGCCGTGCCCCAGGTGGGCAAATGCAAACAGAAAGGAGCTGACGCCGATTGGGACCCATCCATAAGGGAGTCCCCAGCCTCCTTGTGGCGGTTTTGTTGCCAGCAGGAAAGTCGGTTGTGGGTCAAGCAGGGTGTCGGAGTTGGAGAGACCGGTACTGCTAAGCTTAGCATCGGTTACTTCCTGGGCGTCAGAACGGATGGTAGTATCCAGTGATGTTGAATTGACAGCGACTCGAGTGGCTTCCCATTTTTCCAGAGAACCTTGCAGAAACAATCGAAATGCCAGTTCTTCGCAAATCGGTGCGACGATCACTGCCATCAGAAAGCCAGCGACGATCAAAATTGGGGTTGGTTCCTGAAGTAACATCTTCAGCAGCGGGTGGTTTGAAGGTTGTTTGAACTGATGGATCAGGAGTGCCTGTATTCCGTAGACCGGTATCATCGTTGACAACCAACCGAGAACTCCAAATTTTCCGTCGCGGATAAAATCAGAGACTTTGCCTGGCAATCCAAAATCGCGCCAATTGGCACCGGAGGTTGCGCCAATCAGGATAACGGCGACGGAGGTTATCAGGAGCATGAGGAAAGCAGATTTGGCAATTTCCTCGGCCATTTCCAAGGGGGAAATCCCATCCAGATTGGGTTGCTCAGCGCCTGACACGAAGTTCCATGCGGCGATCAGCACGATCGTCAATGCCAGAAGGGATGCACCGGCGCCCCATGGTACGGGGGATCTGGGTTCGAATTTAAGGATTGGCTTTTTGTGCAGGCAGCGAACCAGGATGACGTACCAGACCAAAACGCAAGCGAAAAGGGCAGCGGCTACCAGGGCGAGAACCCACGGACTGACATCGACTTGGTCTGGCATCAAGGTTTTCCAGTTTGACTGGCGGTGGTTTAGCAGGTGAGCGCGGGTGTGGGATGTCGTTGTCTCGAGAGACCGCGGATGAAGACTTAAAAATTGAGCCGTAGAGACTTGTTCACGCCTGGCGCACCAGGCGAAGTGCCGTCCGCACGTACCCCCACCCGGAATAAACCGTCATGATGATGGAAATCCAAACAAGGATGACCAGCGACGGCTCTAACCATTCGGGAGCTTCAGATGTGGATGTGCCGTCTTCAATCCAGGTCAAATTGAGCAAACTCAGCAGTACCGCAGCACACTGGAAGACCATTTTCCATTTGCCTGCCCAGGATGCCGAAAAATCGACCCCTTTGTCCTCAAAAAAACTGCGGATGCCAGTGACCAGCATTTCCCGCGCGACCACAAGGACCGCCATCCAGGGAACAATTTCCGAATCGGGGACCGCAGCCAGAAAGATGAAGACCCCACAAATCAGGAATTTGTCAGCAAAGGGATCGAGGATTCGTCCAAGCTGGGTAATTTGCTGGTAGCGTCGCGCCCAGTAGCCATCGATCCAGTCGGTTCCAGCTGCCAGCGCAAAGAGGATCAACGCCACGAGATAGAACCCGGTTCCCAAAAATGCAAAACAGGCAATCGACAAGAAGAGCCGCCCAATGGTGATTTGATTTGGGACATTGAAGATCACCTGCGAGGGTGAGTCTGTCGTTGGCGAGGGTGAATGACTGGTCGGTGTTTCTGGCATAGTTTCCTTCCGTCAACTATGGTCGTGTTTGAGTGTCAGTCTTCTAAAGCGGCAGCCACCAAATCGTAGTTGTTGCGAGCGACAATTTCAGCAGGCACCAAATCGCCCACCTTGATCCCCGATCCACTCAAATAGACGATCCCATCGACGTCTGGTGCGTGCGCATAGGAACGTCCTATCCAGGCATTTTTTTCTCCAGGCACCTGGCTGTCGACCAGGATATCCAGTTTGCGACCGATTTGGCGGTCATTCCAGGCGAATGCAACCTCCTGTTGGACTTCCATCAGCTGGCTGCGCCGCTCTTGTTTGACCTGTTCTGGAAGGTGGTCAGGCAGGCGGGCCGACGGGGTGTCGGGCTCCAGCGAATAGGTGAAAACTCCAACATGTTCGAATGCCTGCTCGCGGACGAACTCCGTAAGCTCGGTGAATTCGGCAGCAGTTTCTCCGGGAAAGCCAGTAATAAACGTGGTGCGCAACACAAGCGACGGGATTCGTTGTCGCAGTTTCGTGAGCAGTTGTTCGGTATCGTTTCGATTGACCCGTCGTTGCATCCGGCGCAGCATGCGGTCGTTGGCGTGCTGGAGTGGCATGTCGATGTACGGGAGGATTTTGTCCGAATCCGCGAGGTGATCGATCAGTTGGTCGTTCACATACATCGGATAAAAATACATCAAACGGATCCAATCAAAGCCGTCGATTTTTTCAAGTTCCACGAGCAGTTCTGTCAGGCGAGGTTCTCCGTAGAGATCGATGCCATAGTAGGGGGTGTCTTGGGCTACGATGACCAACTCCCGTACTCCGTCACGGGCCAGTTCGGCCGCTTCGGCAACCACTTCGTCAATCGGCTTGGTTGCATGTTTGCCTCGCATTTTGGGGATCGCACAGAATGTACACAACCGGTCACATCCCTCGGAAATCTTAAGGAATGCAAAATGGCGTGGGGTGATTCGGAGGCGAGCGTTGTCGGGCAGCGGATGGCTGGGAGCGGGGTGGAAGACATGACGTTGTTCAGCCAGATTGCCTACCAGTCGGTCGGCGATTTTGGTGATTTCTTCCCGGCCGAATACGCCCACGAGATGATCAATTTCCGGACGTTCTTCGAGTAGCGATTCCTTTTGACGCTCGGCGAGGCACCCGGAAACAATCACGCCACGGAGGTCCCCCTGTTGTTTTAGCTGTAGCATTTCGTCAATCGTGGCAAACGATTCAGTACGGGCAGCCTCGATAAATCCGCATGTGTTCACAACGGCAAAGTCCGCCCCTTGGGGCTCATCTACAAGTTCGTAGCCATCGAGTTGAAGGTGCCCCAGCATCCGTTCGCTGTCGACCAGGTTCTTGGGGCAGCCGAGGCTCACGAAAGCGTAGCGGCCTTTTATTTCTTGCTCAGCCCCTTTTATTTCTTGTTCAGACATAGTCCCAAGATATACCGAAACCGATTGTTGAGATAGCCCGAGCAGTCCCATTCGCGGCGTTACAAGGCTTATCAGCAGGATGTGGTTCAGGCAGTTGCTGACAGGCCAAGACTGCTGCCAGAGGCAGTTGTAACGTGGAGAGCGGGTTGCAGCGATTTTTCGTCTGGCAACGATTGGGCGTTTACTTTCCTTGCGATCAGCCGGACCTCCAGTGTTCATGCATAAATTTGCCCTGGTTTAGCAGCTGAGGCCGTCCTCGGCAGTCATGTACCATCTGATACAGGTCGATTCCCAGGCAGCCATGTAGAACGGACTGGGCTAAGCGGCGGAGCAATCGTGCTGCAGCCATGCAGTTCGATTTGCGGATGGCATTGAAACTCTTAGCGCAGCGAGTAGATCCTCTGCCAGCCAAGGTCTGCCCAGAACCGAGGAGATACCGGTGGCCTTGGCAATCTCGACGCGATCCCGCCGGGGAAAATCTAGGATTGCGACGACCGGCCCCACTGGAGAGATGGTTTCACAAAAAAGTTTCAACGCAGTTTCTTCTTGGGCTGAGAGTTGGCCTCCATCCCAGATGCCCCCGCTGGCCCCAGCGACGACCGGCGGGGGCTGCCCACTTCGCCACCAGACGGCTGCCAATCCGGCCTCTCCCAGAGTCGAGGCTATCGTTTCAAAGGAGGTGAAGTGTGGCGTGTCGACAAGAATCACACCAGGCGATATGTCACGTTGTGGGGCAGGCGTATTGCGATTCCAATGGAGATGGGGAGATTTTGTTGGCATCCCCCCTAAGAAACGTCTCCACCATCCGGGAAACGCGTACCAGTAGGACCGCTCAAGAATCGTTGGGTCGGGACAAAGCGGGCGTTCGCCCTCGCACCAGGTGCCCATGAGCCACAGTTTGTGTGTCTGGGGGGCAGCGTGGCAAAGAGCCTCCAGGTCACTTGGAGAAATCTCACCAGGTCGACTTTGGGCGATCACGATCAGGTCGACCGAAGGACTGCCGGCACGGATAAACTCGACGGCTGCCGACAGCTTCATGGTCATTAGATTGTCGGCCTTCGCACGGAGCAAGCGGTAGGCTGTCGAAAACTCGGAGTGCCGGTATTCTCCAGTTAGCAGTACCCGAGGCTTGTCTCGGGTGCCGTGGTTTTGACTTGTGTTTGCGTCCATGCAAAAGATCTCTGAGTGAAAACCAGCGTAGCCTTCAGGCACTGCTGACAACGACTTCCCGTTGATGGATTAATTTATGTGCGGAGGTGCGATCTGAGGCATTTCGCAGATGGTTAAGCAGGTCGGTGCATTGAATGATTCGGCTGAGTCTTGCCAGGATTCGCAAATGTTCGTGGTCATTCGTCGAGCAAATCAAAAAGAAAATGTCAGTCAACACGCCACTGCCACCAAAGGGAATTCCTTGGATGCAAACGCCCATCCCCAGGACCGCCTCGGAGAGGATGCCGGGAATCGGGCGGCGAGGATGCAGCAGGGCAACGCCGTTGTCGAGTGCTGTCGAATGCATGGCTTCTCGTTGCCGAACAGCCTCAGCCATTTTTTCGGGATCCCATAATATTCCGGTATTGGCGACTAACTCGATCATCGCATCGACGGCGCTTCCTTTTGTCCTTGCAGCCAGCGGTACCCCAATGGATTCGGTGAGTAACAGATCAGAGATGCAAACGTCTTGTGGGCCATCCGCATTGGGAACACGATCGAGTAAACCTTCCATCCGGACAAGCTCTTGACCGTTGGACAGTCCAATTCGGTCTTCCAGCCAATGGTGAATTTCTGCTCGCGCAAATCGCCATTGATCGGCAACACGACGGCCAGGCAGTTTGCCACGGTTTGCGAGTTTAGTCACATCTGCAGGCATCATGTGTAGGTAATTGGCGAGTCCGGCGACGTCGAAATCGTCTTGTGCCATGCTGTCATTAGGGGACGAGTTTTGTTTTCAATTAAGTGTTGAGCGACCGGTAATTGTCGCAGCCCTGCGCCAGCAAATCAACTTCGGAATTTGCGTTGCGACTCTCGCGGACTCCCTGCTAGCACTCAGTTTAAGTCGCCTTGACTTTGTCGCCGTAATTAAGGAAGATTCCCCCCGCATCGCTGGTCAAGGGTCCTGCAATCGTGGGACAGCAAAGCAGCAGCTTTTTGAAGTCGTTGTTCCGGTAGTGGCCGCGATGCTTGGCATCGCAAATCTTTTACGTTGTTTGGACGAAGGCAAGGAGGCCGAGGTCCATGGCTGAACTTCTCGCACAAGTTGGTGTGTCATTGTGCGAACTGCTCGACGACGCTCAGTTCATGGGTGGGCAGTTCGCGCCGGTGACCAGTTGTACAAGTGACTGGCGTCAGGTGCTGCCGGGCGATATTTATGTGGCTTTGGTTACGGCCGACGGAGACGGTCACGACTTTGCCAGTGAGGCTGTTGAGCAAGGTGCGTCGGCGGTCGTTGCGGAACGCGCCCTGCCATTGTTTGGTGTGCCACAATGCATCGTCGAAAATAGTCAAACCGCCTTCGGGCAGATCTGTCAGGCGTTGGTTGGCAACCCGTGCGACCGTCTTCAGGTGGTAGGGATTGCAGGTACCTCAGGCAAGTCATCGGTTGCCTGCCTTTTTGAATCCATTCTAAAAACTGCAGGCGCCTGTCCGGGGGCTGTGGGAACGTTGGGCTGCTCTGACGGTTATTCATCTATGCGGCCATTTGTGAATACCCCTGCGGCCCCGACGTTGGCGCATTGGCTTTCCCGAATGGATGCGAATGGGTGCACCCATGGTATTTTGGAGTTCTCAAGCCAGGGGCTTGCCGAAGGTCGTGTTGCCGGTTTGGGCTTGAGCGTGGCTTGCGTGACCAATTTGCAGCGTAGTGGTGAATATCGGCATGGCACCATGGAAAACTACCGCCGCACCATGCAGCGTATTTTTGACGGCCTGGATTCCAGGGGGGTTGCCGTTTTGAATGCTGACGATCCGGTTTGTTGCCGAATGCTTGCGGAATTAGATTCTCCGGTAATGACTTTCGGGATGCGGCAACCCGCCGATGTCACGGCCCAGATTGTCGAGCAGTTTGTCGGCGAGCAGACCCTTTTAATATCCCATGGGACTGCGTCGGTTGCGGTTCGGTCCCGCATTCTTGGTGCCCATCATGTCGAGAATTGTCTGGCAGCGGCAACCATCGCCCTGGCGTCGGGGATTGATCTCGCGACGATCGCCCGTGGTTTGGAGGCTGTCAGCCGAATTCCAGGAAGAATGGATCGCGTTGAGTGTGGGCAAGGCTATGCGATATGGATAGATGCGGCCGACACTCCCGAACGATTGCGTGCCAGTTTGCAGGCCATTCGCGGGGTCGTGCAGGGCCGTATTATTTGTGCGGTGGGGCCAGTTGCAAATAGCAAGCAAAAGTGTTCGGCATTGAAGCAGATATTGGAGCAGCTGACAGACATCTCGGTCGTTTATGAGCAGACTTCCCATCCATTGGCGGATCGGATTGCAACCGCTGCCTGGGCCCTGCGGCGAGCCCGACCGGGGGATGCTGTGTTGCTTGCAGCCAATCCCAAGCTGGTGGGGGGCGATTATCATGAGTCTGAACGGGAATTGATTGAACAGATGCTAACAGGCGATTTCTGCGAAGAATTTCAGAAACATGCGGCTTAAGCAGCGTGGAGTGAGTGAGCTATCGGGTTTTAGTCTGTCAGGCGGGGCAAGACGCTTTTCTATCAAATACTATGAGAGTTTCGTTGCTGGTTAACGTGAGATTGCGGGGTCCCGCGTGGCCACCCTCCCTGGGTTGAAGTACATAACTTGCCGCAGGTTGCGATTTCTGGGTCGATCGCTCGCGGCGAGTGCTTCGCGATGAAACTCTACGTCTGAGTGCCGGGGTGGCGTTATGCCACCCCGGTTGCTCAGCGGATGTCATATCCGTCCGGTTTTACTGGGATAGTGTCTGGGTGGTGGCTTCCTTCAAGCTCTCAACACTGCCAGGTATGACTGGCTTTCCGGTTTCGGCACTCGCCACAGCTGCAAAGCATAAGGCAAGGCTTTTCAGGTTGTTTCTCGCCGAATGGGTAGGCGGTTGGCCTGTCTCGATTGCGCACAGGAGTTCTCCCATGGTGCCGTGAAAGCCGTCGGGAAACCATGTGCCGGTTAACGCCGGTTGGGAGATCCCTTCCTCGGTGGTCATGACCAGTTCCTGGCTTTGGAGGTCGTGGCCCTGACAGCGAATGGTGCCCTGTTGGCCTGCTACAAAGGTAGTTTCCCAGGGGCCGGTCGAGGTATTGCCGTCAAAAACAAGCGAGGCCTGGGCGCCTTCATACTCCACGGTGACCTGGGCCAGCAAGGGAGGGCTAACGGTTTGGTTTCGGCTGCGAGTCAGCGAAGCATAGACTCGCAGAGGCTCTCGTTCCCCCATGAGGCAGCACAAAATATCGAACCAGTGAATGGCGAAATCGTAGAGGATCAGGTGGTGCATCTTCTCGAATTCAGTGCCACTGAGGCAGTCGTGATTCCAGTGTACTTCACAGTGAATCGCCGACAATTCGCCTAGAAGTCCTGTTTTGACTGCTTCATGAAGATAGCTCCAGTGGGGGGCCCAGCGTCCATTTTGGTTCACCGCTAAAAAACGCCCCGCTTCCTCTGCGAGGCTGGCTAGTCGCTTGCCTTCTGCGAGGTCTTCCACAAAGGGTTTTTGGCTCAAGACGTGTTTTCCCGAGCGAAGGGCGGCTTCAACCAGTGGCGGACGGGTTGCGGTGTGGGTGGCAATGTCGACAACCGAGATATTGTCTTGCGAGAGCAACTCCGCAAAATCCAGGACTTTTGCGGTGGGGAAAAATTCGTTGCGGCGCTGTTCGGCCTGGGAGCGATCGATGTCACAAAGAGCGGCCACGTGAAATCCGGCTGCCCGGTAAGCCTTTAGATGCCACTGGGTAATGTTTCCGCACCCGATCAGGCCGATTTGAGGACATTTTCCGGTTGGATTTTTTGGCTGATAAGCCAGTCGAGGGGCGGCAACAATCGTCGGAGCACTACCAGGGGTCTGTTTTTCTGCTGTCATCGTTTTCAGGAGAGGTCCAGCGGTTGCAAATCTCGCAACGACCGATATACATGGGGGGTGGTGAAGTTTTGTTCAAGCAGGTTTGTGGTTGGATCGAGAACCCGTGTTCCTGGTCCTTGATGGCAAGACCCCTGAACTTGGGCAGGCGGAAGCTACTGGGAACGGAGATTTGACGAAACCACGCATCGCACGGAAAGTGCACAACTCAGCAGAGCCTAACAAAAACTATGGCAAAAGATAGCAGCAAAAAAGAGAAGCGTATTCTTCTGGTCGACGACGATGCAGAAATCATCGAGTCTCTTCGCCTGGCACTGGAGGCCAATGGTTACGAGATTCTGGTTGCCCGTGATGGTAATCAGGGATTGGCACTCGTTGAGCGCGAAGATCCAGACCTGGTAGTGCTTGACATGATGATGCCGAAGCGGAGCGGATTTCTGGTTCTTGAGCGACTCAAGCGAAAACGAGATGGTCAACAGCGGATCATTATGATCACTGCCAATGAAGGCAGTCGGCACAAGGCGTAT
>JAKVCB010000179.1 GCA_022448345.1 Pirellulales bacterium | reverse complement strand
CGGTTCGAATCCGAGATCAAGGCTCTGATCAAGCTTGATCACCCGAATATCGTAAGGTTGATCAGTTATGGCCAGGAGGATTCGAACCTGTA
The DNA here is from genome assembly GCA_022448345.1 of Pirellulales bacterium. Lineage (GTDB taxonomy): Bacteria > Planctomycetota > Planctomycetia > Pirellulales > Lacipirellulaceae > JAKVCB01. Next base: position 6,438 of record JAKVCB010000179.1, on the reverse strand, counting down.
CTTCGCCATGGAACTGGTCGAGGGCAAAAACCTGTTCCAACTACAGCGGGATGGGAAGCGGTTCGACTGGCGGGAAGTCCTGTCGATTTCACGTGATATCGCTCAGGGGCTGCGTCATGCCCATGACCGGGGTGTCATCCACCGCGACCTGAAGCCGGGCAACCTGCTCGCCTCGCAGGAAGAGTTAATCAAGATTACTGATTTTGGCATCGCTAAAAATTTCGGGGCCAATTCCAATACCGGGACGAATGTTCTGGGGACAATGGATTTCATGAGCCCGGAACAGGCGAAAGGAGACCCTGTTACGGTCAAGAGCGACCTGTACAGCCTCGGTTCGGTGATGTACTGCCTGCTTTCAGGGCGACCGCCCCATCGCGGCAACTCGGTTGAAGAATCATTGCACAATTTGACGCGTCCCACCGCGCCTCGGATCATCCAATCGGTTCCCAACGTCCCCTCGGAGCTCGATTCCCTGATCAGTCGTCTGATGGAACCCGACCCCCAGAAACGGCTGCCCACAGCCCAATCGTTGCTTTACCGGATTGAACAGGTCGAACAGCAGTTGAAGGATTACAGCGAGGCCCAAACGGCCGAACGACCAGCTGTCCCCTCCCACGACACATTTGCTGTTGGCAAGCCGGCCACGGCCGATCAGGAATCTCATTCCAACTATTCCAAGAGCACAGCGATCGAAAAAGATGGTTCGCGCACTTTCAGCCAGCAAGACCAGGCCAATAAAAAGACCGAGGCCAATACCGTCAAGGAACCGGAAACACCCGGCGCCCCGGATTCCGGCGCGCACATCGACTATTTCAACACGGTCACCGATCAACAGAGACAACAACAAAGGGGAGAAGCGGAAAGCCTCCCTTCACAGTCATGGCGCAACGTCGCGTTGACTGGCTCCCTTTTCCTGCTGGCGATCGCCTTTATTGTCGTGGGGACGATCATGGCCTATCGACGACCAACCGCAGAACAGTTGTATGCCAAGATCAGTCAACATGAAGCCAACCCGCAACAGTCCATCATTGAAATCCGGCAATTCCTGGAGTACTACCCGGACAATGAGCTGGCGGAGCATGTCCGCCTGCTGGAATCACAGGCCGAGGCGATTGCCTTGAAACAGCGGCTCTCGATTCAAAGCGAATCAAGAATGGGAAATCAGCTGAGCGAAATCGAAAACCAGTTTGTCCAGATCATGGATCTCGACCGAAAAGATGTACCGACCGCCTACTCCCGATTGAAGGCGCTGGTCACGTTGCACCAAGGTGACAAATCGCTCGATTTAAGAGACAAGGCCTGCATCGAGGCAGCTCAGGTCTTACTGGCCCAGCTCAAGAGTGAAGCCGAAGAGAAACAGTTGGTCGGACGGGAACGGATCGAAGCGTTGATGCAGCGCGCCAAAAATTCTTCCCCTACCGAGGCAGCCAAGATGTACCGGTCGATCATTAAACTCTATGGTGAATCGCCTTGGGCCCAAACATTGATCGAGACAGCAAAGCGTCGACTGTCAAACATCGAACAGGAGTGAACGATGAGTTTTCAATCCGATATGGATGCCCCCGGTGAGGGCCCAACCGACCTGGAGTCGCGGCCGGACTATCTCGACAGGAAGAAAGACGATACCCGGCGACGCTGTTCCTATTGCGAGAAACTATTTGAAGCGGCCAGCAGTCCCTGCCTGCCCTTTTGCAGCACACGCTGCCAGCAAATTGACCTCGGAAAATGGCTGACGGAGAGTTACGGCTTACCGCTGGATGGTCATGAAGATGTGGAACACGACCACGTCGAAGAGTAGTTTTGGATGGCCTGCGTTCGTTGCGCTGCCGGGCAATGAAACGGGTTACGGCTGAGAGGCTGATCAAGCCTTCCGGGCACGCGGGTGTGCTTTCTCGTAGACTTTGCGAAGCCCTGAGGTGCTGACGTGGGTGTAAATTTGGGTCGTCACCAGACTCTTGTGCCCTAACAATTCCTGCACGCTGCGGATATCGGCGCCTCGATCGAGCAGGTGCGTGGCAAAGCTGTGACGCAAGGTGTGTGGAGACGTGCGCAAGTCCAAGCCGGTCAACTTGAGGTATTTCTCGAGCATCCGCGCCACACTGCGGGTGGACAAGCGGTTCCCGAACTTGTTCAGAAACAGTGGCGGGGATGTTTTTCCCTGGGGCTTTCCCGATGGCAGGCTGCTGCGGACCCGGTGCCATCTCTTAATGGCTCGTACCGCGTGGCTTCCCAGGGGAGCCAGTCGTTCTTTTTTCCCTTTTCCCCGGACCCGCACCAGTCCATCTTCCAGGTCCAGGTCATCCAGATTGATGCCAACCAACTCACTGACACGCAACCCGGCCGAGTACAAGGTCTCCAGGATGGCACGATCTCGCAGACCGAGCGTTTCCTTGCTGGACGGGGCTGACAGCAACTTGCCAATTTGCGCGCCGGACAGGAAATGAGGCAACTTCCGTTCCCGCCGCGGATTTCTGAGTGGCTTGGCCGGGTTCGATTCACACAGCCCCTCCCGTTGGGCAAACCGGAAAAAACTCCGCAGAGAAGCGAGTCTTCTGGCTACCGACGACTTGGCATAACCGGCTTCATGCAAGGCCGCCACATAGGTCCTCAGATCGCGGGGGGTGATCTGCCCCGGCGCCGGACAGTTTCCCATTGAATCCGCCAAAAATTCCTGCAGGATCAACAGGTCTTCGCGGTACGATTTGATCGTCAAGTCGGAACTGTTCCGTTCGACTTTCAAGTAACGTAAAAAGCGGTCGGTCGCCGATTGCATCAGTGCTCTATCCAAAAAAATGCCAGCAACTTCAATTGCTGGCAAGATCGACTGTATAAATTGGGCGTCCGCTATCCGGCGGTTGGGATCTGGGGATGATCCACTAACCAATCGGTTCCTCGCCAGACAACAGGTCTTCCACGTGGGGTTCTTCGTACCTGTCCTGTTGAACCGGCTTCCAGTCCGCCTGGTCTGCTGGCTTGGTCTTACGGACTTTCTGGCTCATGACGGCTGCGTCATACCAGGAGAAACTCAACTCGGGATTGGATGCATATCGACCGAGTGTTCGCAGCGTTTCGCTCCGATTTTCTTCATTGTAGAGGAAAATGTACCGTTCTTCGCCCCTGGCCAATGCCAAGATGTTTATATCTTTGGACACGTCTTTCCCCCTGGATCGTTCAAAACGACTCGAAACAGACATCAACTCGAAGTCGCCCGACCAGCCACATCGCGCCGGTCACTTAGTACGTATCGGCTTCAACCCAGGGAAACAACACTTGACTTTGGTGGAACCGAAATCCTTTCACAGATATCTCCAGCGGCAGGTCAACAAAATCGTCACGGCTTGAGGGGTCGCATAAAAACGCTGTCACAATCGGTACTCGTAAACGTTACGACTGTTACAAGATGACATAACGCGCGGGATCAAGGTGCCACCGCACGCTATCAATGAGCCCGCAAACCGACAGCAAACTGACCTGCGACATCAGGCAATTTTGCTCGTTTATCAACCCGTTTCACGATTTTGGCTGGAGAGGAGTCCCGGTCGACTGGAAGTGGTTCCATGCAAAGAAAAGTAGCCAACCCGATCGACAATAGATCGACCCGGATGGGTCACATCAACAATCGGTCACGGACCTGCCTGGCGCTGCGCCTACCCACGGCCGAGGCGTCTTTCCAGCGACTCTGCAGGAATGGCAGTGACCTTGGAGTTCGCCACGAGATCGGTGCGCAAAATATCGATATCCTTGTTGGAGGGGACATCAAATTGCACGATGAAGGCGCCCACCTGCAGCCCCTGGCCAGCGTATTGGGGCGGCCAGAAATCCTCGGCACGCGTGGCCAATGCCCGTGCCAGCAAACGCGTCGCCTTGCCGGAAAATCCACCCATCACCATCTCGAGTCGCCCCTGGGACTCCCGGTGCACGTAAAAGACAAAGGCGACCTCTTCCCGGGAGCCGTCGGCCGAGCAGGAAATCCAGTCGCCTACGGCGTTTTCATAATAAATCCCCGGCTTTTCATCCTCCTGCCCCCGACTCAGCTGCCAACCCCCGACACAGGAGTCGACTTTGGGGTCATTATCGCGGTACCTCAGGTAGAAAGGGATCGCGCGTTCGGTCGGATCCTCGACATCGTCCTGACTCTTGAAAGGCTCGCAGGAAAACAGCCGGGCCAGGACGATTTCAACGACCGGGTTACTCTTGGTGCTACCAATCCCGACCAGGGCTTTATCTCCCTTGGATTCTGAAAATTCATCGTAAACCAGCTGGGCACGTGCTGTCATTTCCTCGCAGGAGGCCTGCCCCGGGCTCCAGACCAACGACTGTTTGAGGTATTCCGGTTGCGGGATGGCATCCGCTGCCAACTGCGAACCAGATCCATCACCCGGTTTTTTCAATTTGGCTGTCCCGCCCAAGGTCGTCACACCGTTTAAAAGCTCGCCCAGCAGTACCGAATCGGATGCGACCACATACGAAACATCCGCCACGTCCGCTGATTCATCCCGCCGGACCCCGACACACAATTCCATCCGGTTGCGTCGCGCCAACAATTCCCAGAAATTCTCCGGTTCTACGGCAAAAAGAGCTCCTGGAAGCTGTTCGGCGGTAGCGTGTCCATGCTCGATCAGGTAGTCGCAAAGCCGGGATAAAGCTTTGAGCGGTATGTACTTCACTTCGTTCTTCAACAGGGCAGCGACTTGGTGACGGTCCAACCCGGTGTACTCGACAATCGACTTGATCGTACCGGGGCGACGGCGTGGATCGGGCACATGCCCCAATAACTCTGCTAAACGAAAACTGTATTGCATGGCGGCAACTCGCTGTCATTCATCCGCTTAAGGGAATACTGAGTGCCGCAAACGCCTAATAAAGAATTCACGACATTAAACAACCTAATATAACGTTCAAAGTGGGAAAAAGCCCCCCTTGAACAGTTGGAAACTGGCAATACGCCTCTTTTTTTCAATTACTTTGCAGAAAATTTGCCATTTCGCTGTAGTTGGCTAAAGGTCGTTTTGCTATGGTCCCCCCGCTTTTGAAATCGCCAATGGGCGAACCGAGGCCACCTTTTAGAATCCGTCGTGACCAGCCCGTAGGGAGAAACGATGAAAACCGCCAGTTTGAAATCGCTACTATTCACTTTGTTTGTTGTTTTGTTGACCGTCGAGGTCGCCCATGCCCAGCTGAAATTACCCTTCCGCTCGTCCCTCACCTCCACGTCGCAAACGACCGGCCTGACACAGACTGATGGTCCCTGGTTGATCATGTGTGCGTCGTTTGTGGGGGAACAGGGTGAGAAACAGGCTCGCCTGCTGGCCTCCGAACTGAGGCAACACAAGTTCAAGACCTATATCTATCGCCACACCTTCGATTACTCCGACCCGATTGAGGGGATCGGCTGGAAAAAGCATACCGACCAAGAGGGAGATGCTTACCAGGCCGTACCCAAGACGATGAAGGTCGCCGGCACGGACCGCTTCGAAGAAATTGCAGTCCTCGTCGGTGATTTTGCCTCGATTGACGATTCGCGTGCCCAACGCGCCCTGGAAAAGATCAAGTCCATGAAGGTCGCCTCGATCTCGGAATTTGATCCCAAGAGCGAGGAAGGCCAGCGACTCCGGTTCTACCGGGAAATGGTAAAAATGATCAACAAGAACGGCGAAACCCAGGAGCGAGGCCCCCTGTGCGCTGCGTTCCTGCTGCCCAACCCAAGGTTGCCCGATGAGTATTTTAACATGGGTTCGCTCGACTCGTTCGTCATGAACCTCAACAAGGGAATCAAGTACAGCCTGCTGGACTGTCCCGCGCTGTACAGCGTGAGGGTCGCCACGTTTCGGGGCGATTCTACGTTCGAGCTTTCGGAGATCGAAGCCCAGCAAAGCGAGCAACGCTGGAGATTGAGATTCAAGAAACCGGTCAAGGACAAAGAGAGCAAGTTGGCCGTAGCGACAGCCAAGGCTCATCGCTTAACCGCCGAACTGCGCAAGATGGGCGTGGAAGCGTACGTCTTTCACGACCGCTTCGAAAGCTATGTTTGCATTGGTAGTTTCGAATGGATCAAGCAAGACAACCAACAAAACCCCCAGGTTGTCAAACTGATTAACAGTTACAAGGCGAACGTCGAGGACCTGCCCGGGATCCCGGGTGCGGTACGGCCACGAGTGGTCCCCTCCTTGCAGAAATTCGATATCGCCTTTGATCCCCAGCCCGTTCCGGTACTGGTGCCCAAACCGCAACAGACGCATACCTCCAGCCTGCTGGACCGTTTCCGATAGACGGACCACCAGGTCGGTGGATGTAGCGCATTTCAAACAGGTGGAACCAAGCGGGACGCAAGTCCCGCTTTTTTCGTGCCGTCAAGGGAATCCGGCCGCCAGATCGACCGGTCGTTCGTTCCGGTTTGCCCCCGCCGGGGCGGGGGCGGGGGGCGGGGGGGGGGGGGGG
>JAKVCB010000178.1 GCA_022448345.1 Pirellulales bacterium | reverse complement strand
TGACAACTCCGCCAGCAATTCAGAAACCGTTCGTGCAGTCTTTCGATCTAGATTTCCGGTCGGCTCGTCTGCCAGGATCAAAGTTGGCTCGCGAACCAAGGCTCGAGCAATTGCAACACGCTGTCGTTCACCACCAGACAACTCCGCAGGACAGTGGTCAAGCCGGTCCGCAAGCCCCACTCGCTGAAGCATATCGCGGGCCCGCTGCTGCTGTTGGTCATCAGCCGAACGACGGGCCAGGAACGGAACCAATACATTCTCCAACGCCGTACACTGCGGCAAAAGATGGTGTTCCTGAAAAATAAAGCCGACCCGCTCCCCTCGAAAAGTAGCCAACTCGGAATCGCTCAGCGCAAACGGATCCTGACCCACCAGGTGGACCGAACCGGAGGTCGGTGGTTCCAGCGATCCTAAAATCGCCAGCAGAGTGCTTTTCCCTGAACCACTAGGGCCCATGATCGCCAAACTTTGGCCACGATCCAGTGAAAAGTTTACCCCATCCAAAACGCGCAACGCCTCGCCAGGGGTGGAATATTCCTTCACGAGATTCTCGACCACGAGATCAGGCATATCAAGATTTTTGCAGTTGTGAGCCCGGCCGCAAGGGGGACCTACTCCCGGGTCAGTAGAGCCAATGTACCTAGCCCATAAAACGAATATTCGACATCCACCGTGTCATCCCACTCCGCCGCAAGAAACCCACCCGATTCGACCATTAACGATTTGACAAACTTCCTGGCAGCCATCACATCAATGCTCTCGAGCCCGCCCAGGTCTTGCAACGTCAGTATGCCGGTAAAGGTACTTAAAACGTCGGCGATTGGAATTCGCGAGTTTGCCCGCAGACCTCCTTCGTCGGTCTGCATTTCGGCCAGAAATCTGGTCACTTCCTCACGGACTGTCGCAAGGAGATGGTCGTTGCCGATATCCGCAGAACAAATCCTTAACAATCCAACCGCAGCAGCAGTCGGATTGGTTCCACTACGTCGACTTGCACGAATCTCGGCAAACCCGCCATCTTCTCTCTGCGAATTGAGCACAAAATCCACCAACCGCTGGGGCTCGGGGACAGGCTGGTCCAGCAACTGATAGACCAGGCAAACCAGGAACGAATGGTAGGTGCTGCTGGCGTGTCCCTTTGCGGCTTTGGCATATCCACCATCCTCGCGCCGAAGCAATTCCAGTGACTCCGTCACTTTCCGTCGCCAGCCCTCAGGGCGGTCTCTCAAAACATCGATGCCCGCCGCAGCATCCAACAATGCCGCTCCAAAAATTAGCGAAAGGAAATCGACTAAAGGAACCTGCTCCGCAAGGCGACTCCGAAAAAACTCCGCAGCCAGCTCTGCCGGGACTCCTTCCAACTGGCCCAGGATGGCCATGCTTCGCAATCCAAAACCCGTGTAATAAAAATCACTGCCTCCTGAGCGTCCCGTAAACCCTCCGTCTGATTGTTGTGCCCGCCGAAAGAACTCAGCTTGCAGTGTGCGCCAGCTTGCCGGAAGCAACTCAACACCACGGGCAAGCCGCAGGGTAAGTTCAACATGATAGGGAACGCGATTGTCGATAGTGAACCCTCAATCCATCAGAGCCGAACGGAGTTTTTCGGCAATCGCCTCCGGAATAGGAACTGACTTGGGCGGTTGCTCCTGTGTGATATGGCAGCAAACACAGGTAATTTCACCAATGGCGATTTCCAATCCATCGCGATGAAATTCAAAACGATAGGTGATGCTCTTGGTCCCAATCTTTTGGACACCAACGGTAATCTCTAAAACATCCTCACTTTGAGCCGGTGCTTTGTACTTGCATGCGACTGCCACTCGCGGAAAACTAAGCGTCTGTCCATCGACCTGGTCGAAAATGCTGTAGCCCCAGCTTCGCAGCATTTCGTGTTCGGCCGACTCCATATACCGAAAAAATGATGAAAAATGCGCGATGCCCGCCATGTCGGTATCGCAGAATTCCACAAAGCGCGTTGTACGAAAGGGTGTTGCCATGCACCCCAAGATAGCAGGAAGAACAGAACGAAGCCACGACCCAAAGCTAACTGCGCACGGTGCTAACAGAACAAACCGAAAGGGTTTTTAAGCAGCCTGACATCAGTCGCCGCAGTAGGGCATCAGCGCCATGAAGCGGGCACGCTTAATGGCCCTGGCGACGGCATGCTGGCTCGCGGCATGGCAACCCGTCTTTCGACGGCTGACAATACGTTCGTGGCGATTAGTCAACTTTCCTAGAAGATCCAGGTCCTTATAGTCAACATACATCGGCTTGGGTTGTATGCCATCCACGCAAATGGGGTCCTTTTTGGGAGCCCTCTTCACATTTTTGCGGCGGTTTTGCTGGAACGGCTTGCGCTTGAACTTAGGCCTGGGCATGATGGTTGAACGAATTCTCTCTCTGGTTCTTTCTCTGGGGAACTATCGAGACTCCTCTATCGGCGAAAAGCAGGAATCTCTTACGGAACTCGCCATTGTATCCGGCCCGCTCGCCCACACAAGGGGATATATCAAACCCCGCGGAGCCCTGGGCAGGTTCGTTTTCGCCCAAACAACCTCGGGGGAACGATAAACTATTGAATTTCGATGAATTCAATTGGCGCCCATTGCGGCTGCGGCTCCAGCGAGTTTGACGAAATGGCCCCGAGGCCTGAAAAATCACCACTCTTAGTTCATCAACCGCCGATAGAGGTCCCGTGTTTTCTGAGCCATCCGCTCTGCGTGGTAGCGGTCGTAAATGACCCGCTGTCCTGCCTCTCCTATTCGATCAGCACGCCCCGTATCGGTGAGAAGCTCGGCCAGTTTTCCTGCAAGGTCTGCGGTATTATGAGGCTTACACAACAAACCGCCACCGGTGTCTTGCACCAATTCAGAAAAGCTCCCAAAGTTGGGTAAAACCACCGGAACCGCATTGGCCATGGCCTCCAGGATCGACAATCCCTTTGCCTCGGGGAACAGGGCTGGAACACAAAAAATGTCGAGCGACTGCAGCATGGCAATTTTTTCACGACGACTAAGCTCGCCGAGGTAGGTAAACCGGCCTGCCAAAGTCCCTCCCGCAACTCGATTCTGGACCTGTTCTAGATAAGCCTGCTCGGTCTTGCCCAAATAACCGGCAACGCTTATCTCAAACGGAGGCAAATCCGACATCTGGTCGAGCAGTTCACACGCCTCCACAAGCTGGTACAAACCTTTGTCCTCGCAGATTCGAGCAAGAAACCCAATCACCTGGGGCCTGCTCCCGGGATTTGACCTGCGGGAACCATGTCCCTCCAGGCGCAGCCCATGGGGAATCACATCGATTTTCGCTCGGTCGACGGACAAGTACACCGACATCCGATCCGCGTAATAGCTATTGAATGCAATAAATGCATCGACCTTCTGTGCCCGCTCACACAAAAGTCCACGTGCCTGGTCGTAATAGGGTTGCGTGAGTCGCTCCAGGAACGAATCTTCACCCGCAAGGGTACACACGACTGGTACCGCCAGGTTTCCAGAAAAAATTGGGGCCATCCCCAACAACACAGCGTTCGAAAGGTGAATCACATCGGGTTGTACTTCTCTAAAGAGCCAGTTGGCCAACTTCTCAAGTTCCTTGCGCTGGTTGCCATCTTCGCCACGCAACATCGACACGGTTAAATCACCAAGTCGGGTAGGATCGACACTACCGGCGCGGCCGCTCAAACTCTTCAGCAAAACCGGACGATCAAGCAAGCGATCAAACCACCAGGGCGTGTGGCGAAAAAGAAACGATTTCTGCTGCAAGAAAACATTAATGCCACCAAAAAACACTCGCGAATGGCTGACATCCGGCTCGTCGGTTCGCATTGGAGTATAGGTTGGAATAAGAACTACATCCTCCCCCAGGTCCAACAGCGCAGCAGCCAACGTGTTGTCGTGCAGACAACTCCCGCAATACATCCCTGCCGCACCAGCAGCGATCGAGGCAATTTTCATAGACAAATCCGGGAGGGATCTCTAACTCGTGGTAATGCTGGCAACACAGCTTTCTTCCAAACCTGTGTGAGTAAACATGGAAGGGTTCGGACAGTTCTATCTAACTGTTAGCATAACCAGAACCAAACTCGACAACAGGGGCACGGCGCACAGAGCTAGGCACCGCCACAAGTGGGACCGGGTCGCCCTACAGTCCAAGACTCAGCCAAACCATGCCAACGTCAGACTGACTCACGCCCCTCGGCCACAGGCTCCCTGCTGACAGCAACAACTTTACTTACTGACCAACACCGGGAAAGAACCTGCGCAAGGCCCGCTCACTGGGGGGCCGAGTCATCAAAGATACGATCACCAACGCAAGCAGCGCTGCGACAAAAACAGGAACGACCGGCATAACTTCATGTGTTGAATCTCCAAGGGGAAAGTCAATGGTATAGGTCCGAATCGGGCCAGGATTCCCCGCCTCAATAGCCCGGAACACAGAGGTACCAAAGAACCAGGACCAGGTACCAAACGCCACAATCACGCTGGCGTAGGCCCCCCACTTGGTCAATCGCTTCCAGTAGACTGCAGCAAAAACGAGCGGAAAAAGCGCAGCAAAACCACTAAAACACCAAACCCCCAAAGCAAAGACGCTACCGGGACGCAACAAACTCAGCAGATAGGTCACCAGTACGATGGCCACGATAAATCCACGGGCCAGCATCACCTGCTGACGGTCACTAAACCGTTCTTTGCCCGCGTAGTGAGTCACCATGTCGTTGGTGAAAATAGTCCCTAAACAGAGAAATTGACTGTCGAGCGATGACATGATGGCCGCCAAAATACCGGCTGCCAAAAACCCACCCAGTACCGGTCCAGCCTGGGTTTTCACCAGAAAGGGCAGAATCGCGTTGGGGTTTGTAGGCAAAGGCGGTTTGGCGGGCACCAATTCCGTGGTTGCCCACACTCCAATCAACACACAAGGCACCCAGACGATCATGATAAAGATGGGATGGGCCACCACGGGTAATTTAAAACTGTTGGCATGGCGGGCCGTAAGCCAATGCTGGAACAAATGGGGAAACATTCCGACAGACAATGGCACCAGCAGATAGCTCAAAAATTTGGTCTTCGACATATCAACGCGAGTTGCTTTTGCTTCAGGGATTGCTGACCCCAGGGTTTGGAGATTTTTCCACAAGTCCCCTTTCCCGCCAAGATGATGTGCAATCACAAAGAATGCAACTAAACCAAGAACCATAAATACAATGGTCTGCAAAGCATTCGCCCAGGCCGTTCCCCGCATGCCACCAAAGAAAACATAGGTGAGCACCACCAAACAAACTGTCAACGAACCTAACCAAGTCGGAATCCCACCGTGTGTCGCCCGACTTTCGGTCGCAAATGCTTGCAGGTCCGGAAAGGCACCGGCGGTCATCTGTTGAATCACTGTCCCCGAGGCAATCACGCCAATCAAAAGATACGGAATGACCAACCCGACAAGAATTGGGAACAGCAACAAGCCAATTCGGTCACTCTCCAGGCGGTCGCGAAAAAACTCAATTTGCGTTGTATACCCATGACGATGCCCAAATTCCCACAGCTTGATACCAATCAGAAAAAAGCACAGCGAATGGATGATCCCGCTGGAGGAAGCCAGCATTCCGTAAACACCAATCCCGACCTGGTACGCTTCTCCCGAGGAGCCAACCAGGGCAAAGGCTGTCATTGTCGTTCCGAACATCGACATGAGCAACAAGAAAGGCCCAATCGAACGACTCGCCAAAAGATAGTCGGCCCGGGTGCCCAAAAAATAGCGACTGGCAAACAGGCCCAAAATCAGCAAAAGGCACAAGTATCCGACGATGATCCAGAGTTGTGTCATGCTCGTCAATCCACCGCGTCGTCGGTGCTGTTCTTTTCCAGGTGTCGCGGCCAGCAGTACCGGATCGCGAGATACCACGTGATTCCTGCAGCCAGCGAAAGACACGCATGATAAAAGAGGCCAATGGGAATGAATCCCCAAATCAGCGTCCCATCAAGCCAAAACCAGTTGTCCTGGTGGAGAACAATGAGCACCACAATCAGAAGCCAAATAAGATTCTTCACGGGAATATAGAATAGTGCGAGTGGTGTGACACGGTCTTTTACTGTAGGCAGAATAATGGATCGGCCCGCCCAGTTCTACCGTAATCTACCTTCGGCATCAAAAGCTGCTGTAGCATCCCGCCTACGATTCTGTCTTTTCCTGACCAATCCACCGATCCAGGTCCGCAAAAACCTCTCCGACACCTGGTCGAAAAATCCTCCCGATCAGCAAATCAGTCAGGTTTCCCTTGTGCTGCGGATATTCGGCAACAAATTTCCCCACACGGAATTCGTTCGAATAGAAAGCATGAACCAATTTTCGAATCCATTCTGTCCCGACCTCGAACTCGGCGGACCAGGCACCAAGCTGGCAAGCCGATGTGTCACCCGCCTGCAAAGCTTTGGCGATACTGTCACCCGCCAGTTCCCCCGACTTCAGCGCGAAATAGACTCCCGATGAATAGATCGGGTCAATGAACCCCCAAGCATCACCAACCAACACCCATCCATCGCCAGCGGCCCGATCGGTCGTGTACGAAAACTCTTTTTCAACCATGAGTTCATCGACCAGATGCGCATCAAGCAGACGCTGATCAATGGCATCGCAATTTGCCCGCTGCCGGGCAAACACCTCTTGCACGGTTTCCTCACCTTTGAGCAAGTAATCGTGATCGGCAACGACACCAACACTGACAAGATCCTCTGCCTGGGGAATGTACCAAAACCACGCTTCCTTGGAATCGGTATGTAAAATGATCGTTTTAACACCACCTCCAGACGTATCGCGCGTGCCCCCACGAAAATGCCCCCAGATGGCAGCTTTCCGCAACTGTGGATTTACGCGGCGAATTCCCAGCTTGTTGGAAATCAAGCCTCGTTGCCCCGTAGCGTCTACCACCACTTTTGCGTTAATCGTCTTGGTGACTGCGTTGGTATCACTCGCTGCGGATTGCACCACAACCCCCACAGCACGGTCACCCTCAAAAACAATATCACGAACACGGGCCCCACAGCGGCAGTCAGCGCCTTTTTCAGCCGCATTGTCAAACAACAACTGGTCAAATTCGCTTCGGTCGACGTGCCACGTCACACTACAGTCTCGTGGATCGTGCGTGCGAAACAAAAATGGTTCAGATTCCCGGCCGGAACGACTTACAAACTGAACACCAACTTTCCGGGGATATGCACTGGCCTGAAGTTTCTCCAAAACTCCAAGTCGCTCAAAGACCCAG
>JAKVCB010000177.1 GCA_022448345.1 Pirellulales bacterium | reverse complement strand
TGCAAATGTCAGTTTCACAATAGGAATCTGGCCATCGCAAAGTGCAAATGTCAGTTTTACAATAGGAATCTGGCCATCGCAAACTGCAAATGTCAATTTGATGAGAGAATTTCCTCTCCAAGCCAACTCAATTCGCTTTGAAGGCGCCTAAGTTCCCCGGAGTTTACCGCGCTGGAGTCGTTTGCCAAAAGGGCGAAGGATTTCAAGGCTCTACCTTTGAAGTTCCACCAGTTTTGTTGCAAACGACAGTTTCCCGCCGGTTTTTATCCCTCGTCAAGATACCGACCAAAAAACAGGAGTCCAATTCCATTTATCTGGTAGCGGCGAGATGTTACCCTGGAGGGTCCTATCGTCAGCACCGGGTCAAAAATCAACCTGTGGCAAAACAGCACAGGACATTCACTGTGAATTTAGCTGCGAGAAATCTTCATGAATTATTCCCAGTTCAAAAATCAGTACGACAAAGATGGGTACGTGGTCGTGCGCGACTTCCTTTCCGCAGAAGACTTTAGAGAGCTCAACGACCATCTTGACGGCTACATTCGCGACACGGTACCAAAATTGCCAGATTCTAAAGCGTTTTACCAGGACAAAAGCCGTCCTGAAACGTTGAAGCAAATGGAAGATATGGGAGAATTTGATCCCTATTTTCTTCGCTACCCTGAGCATCCGCGTTGGAACGCGCTGGCCGAAGCATTGCTGGACGAACCTTTTCGTTTTAAGGCCCCGCAATGGTTTAATAAACCTCCTTTGACCATGCACGTTACCCCACCTCATCAGGACAACTTTTATTTTTGTCTGCGGCCTCCCAATGTGATAACAATGTGGCTGGCCTTGGATCGGGTCGGTGAGGAAAATGGAGCGTTGCGTTACATACCGCAATCGCATAAGCGTGGTTTGCGCCCTCATCATCAAACCGAGGTCATTGGGTTCTCTCAGGGGATCTCGGACTATGGCCCCGAGGATGAGGCGGCAGAAGTCGTGATGGAGCTCGAACCAGGGGACCTGGTATGCCATCATGGTGAACTGGTTCATCGTGCGGATGCCAACCGTTCCCAAACCGTTTCGCGCCGGGCATTCGCTTTGGTTGCCGAGGGGAGCAGCTGCCAGCGTGATGAAGCAGCTTTGCAGAGTTACCGGGCGTCTCTCTCAACACAACATGCAAAAGCGGGGCTGAAAAAGTAGGTTGCCAAACCGAAAGTCGTGCTGGTGTCGGTGGAAGCAAGAATAAAGCAGGAACTCAAAAGTCCAGTCCTGCTACCTGCCAGCCGGTGCGATAGGTCCGGCGAAGAAATTTTTCTGCTTCGGGGTAGTTGGCGATTTCCATCCGGGCAGAGTTCCATTCGAGGGGTACGTCGGGTGTGCGAATGGCCACCGTGCCGAGCAAGATGGCCTCGGTCATGGGGCCGGTTTGGGCAAAGTGGGATTCGGTCATCTGGCCACCCAGGCAGGCATTGATGTAATGGTGATAGTGGTCGCGCGGCGGGAGTTTGGGCCGCGGGTAATCCTTGAACTTTTTTGAGGGAAAGAGTTCTGGCTGCTCACCCTGCGGCAGTAAGAGTGCCCCCTCGGTGCCCAGCACAAGGGAACCCTCGGTGGGAAAGTCATCCCGCTCGATGATCTGGCGGACTTCCCGGGGCGAGAAGAAATTGCCGTCGTGCCACTCCAAGACCAACTCGTCTCCCGCGGTCATCTCGTTGCCAGGAAAAGTCCAGGTGATGTGGTCAGACTGGGGCCATGTGTCGGCGCGCCGCCGTGGGTTGTCTTTCCACGATTGCTGGACACGAGCGGCGACCCTGTTGGGCGAGACAAGTCCTAACCCTTTCCACACCGGGTCAAAGATGTGGCAGCCCATATCGCCGGACCAGCCGGTGCCAAAATCCTGCCACGCGCGCCAGGTGACTGGATGGTAAATCGCCGGTGCATAGGGCCGCAGTGGCGCAGCGCCAATCCACAGGTCCCAATCGAGGTCATCCGGTGGCGTTTTGCCGTTGGTGGGGCGCGGTCCCTTGAGGCGGTAACTTTCAATCGCCCCGGGCCGGTTAGAACACAAGTAGACTTTCTTGACCTTGCCGATTACGCCCTGCCTGAGTAGCTCCACGGCCATGCGATCGCCCATTTCCGAGGCACCCTGGGTGCCCAGTTGGGTGACGACGCCAGCTTTTTTGGCGGCATGCGTCACCGCACGTACCTCGGCCACGTTGTGGCAGAGCGGTTTCTGGCAGTAGACGTGTTTGCCAGACCGCAGCGCCGTCATCGTGATCGGTGCGTGCATGTGGTCGGGTACGCTCACGTTGACCGAGTCGATTCGGTCACCCTCAGCGTCCAGCAGTTCACGCCAGTCGTTGTACTTGCGTGCTGCCGGATAGTCTTTTGCAGCTTCTTGAAGGTTATGGTGATCGACGTCACAAATTGCAACAACCTCAAGCTTGGGGTGCGTGGTGAGCCGTTTTCGGTCGTGGTTTCCGATTCCGCCAACACCAATACAGGCGTGCTGCAATTTTCCATTTGCCAGGGCTGCGTGAATCTTCCGGCCAGGCAACAGGCCAGTCGTCACCCCAGCGGCAGACGCCTGCAGAAACCGGCGTCGTGACGTTGCGTATTTTGACAGAGGCTTCACCTTAGTCTCCTATCCGTTCGGAAGAGGCTATTGGGCCAGGTCTCGAATCCAGAGATCCTTAAACCGCATTCTTCCCTCGCCGCCCGAATGCAACTGCAAGGCAATGACCCCTTCGGTGGCACCAGGGGAGGGGTACGTGAAGTCAATCATTTGCGTACCGTTGAGATAAACAATATGGCGGTTGCCCACCACTTTGATTCGCATCTTGTTCCAGCTATCTGGCCGGATGACCGTTTCTAGTTCAGGGGCGGGCCACACGATCCAGCCCCGGCCGTCACCATAAAGGCCACCCGTGTGACTACCAACCATCCGGTCGATTTCGATCTGTCTGCCTTTGCTCACGGTGGTGGTGCCAGGCTCAAATGTGGTGTGGATAAAGACCCCACTGTTGCCACTGGCTTCACACTTGAATTGCAACGATAGGTCAAAATCGGTATAGGTTTTCTCTGTGGCCAGATATCCATATTTTGGCGAGATCCCTTCCCCGTAGATGGTACCGTCCTCAACCACCCATTTTTCTGCCCCTACCTTCTCCCATCCATCGAGGTTCTTTCCATTGAACAGCGGGACCCAGTCAGGCCCTGGTCCTCCCTGCCCCACGGCTCCGCTTGTGCACAGCCCTCCGATCAGAGCAAACCACAACAGCGTCAATCCTGGTCGACATAAATTCATAATGACCTCCTCAGAAAGAACCGGATGAATGTTGACCCCTGGCCCCACCTCGGTTTTTGTTTTTTTGGTGGTGCCGACAAGTCTCCTCCCCACGTTCATGCGCGTCCGTCAAGAAAACAACAGTGCGGAGGGACCCGTGAGCCTAAACCCGTGAGCCCGAACCTGTGAGCCTAAAACAGTTATTGTACTACTACAACCTACCCCCATCCCGAAAAATAACCAGGGTTGCACGGTTCTTCAGGTACGGGTGAACCGCAGGCAAAAGGCGACCGATGTGGATGCCGTTTTTTTTTGCTAGACTACAAGAGCGAGGTTCACGCACCGTTTTTTGCCCATCAACATCAAAGGCCATCTCAGGTCAGTGCCATGGCGCCCAGATGACCTTTTGCACGATTTTCGATTAAGGAATTTTGTTTGTGCGCATCTTGATTCTTGCCAACGTTTTGAGCTGGTTGATTGCCATTCCCCTTCTTGCAGCTGCTGGTGAAACCCGTTCGGGGGATGCCACCATCCAGTGGGATGGGGACCGGTGGGAACTCAGCACGACCGACCTGGTTCGCGTGATTGAAGTCGTCGATGGTCGGTTTCGAGAGACCCAAACGGTGGGAGGCAAGTTGCAGGCTGCAGGGCTCGACATGGTGTCGACCGGTTTCTTTGTCGGAAGTGACAGTGGGACCGTCGACGGGGACTCGGGCAAATGGGAGGTTGCCGGCAGCGACATTCAAATTCTTGCACAAGGTGAGCTACAGCTGGAAATAACCCTCCAACGTGGCCCTCTGCAGGTGACCAAGACCTATGTCTTGTATCCGCTCTCGAGTGTGATTCGTCAGTGGGTAACGTACAAGAACGTTGGCGAAACGGCCCTGGAGATTACCGATCCGGGGTATTTTGATTTTTCCATTCGAACTTCAAATCCAAGCGACACCTCTTTCTACTGGATGGCTGGCGGGGCCAGCATCTGGGGGTCGTGGCGGCTTTACGAAGAGCCCCTTGGGGCCAAACCGGTTCGCAGCTATGACACGTATGATCCTTTTCCCGTTCCCGATGACATTGTCCAGCATTTGCCAGGCAACGGCACGAGGGCGCGTATCCTGCACAACGACAGGCAGATCTGGCCGGCTGACGACTGGGCCGTCTCGCTCCATTCGGTCAACCAGCACAAGTACGATTTGGACGTCGATGTAAAAACGGGAGACCGGCTGGTTTTTGTTTCCAATGCCATGGGGCTTTCCACGGCGAGTGCCAGTCTTTACGCACCAGAGGTCCGGGATAGTGAAGGCGGAACTTTTCTTTCCTGGGGGTATTACTCCACCGAGCAGGGAAAAAATGGTTGGAGTTATCAATACTACGATGGCGAGGAACTGAAGGACCTGGTCAATGTTCCGGGGGCCCACATCTGTTTGACCTCCAACAAACATGGTTGTTGGGTTGCTGACCCGGAGCATCCAAAACAGCCACCGCGGATTGGTTGGAATTATGCCCAGCCCAGCGCTGACCACGATGTGGCGCGCGTGTGGACTGCCGAGAAAGATGGTGTGGTTAAAGTCACAGGGACGTTTGCCAACTCCTGGAATTTTTGTGGCAATCCCGAGCTGGGCCCCAAAGGGGGCACCGCCAGTTACGCCCCCTGGTACGCGTACCGTAACTGTGAAACGGGCGATGGCGTTTTTATCGGCTGGGATTATTTCGGCCGCTGGCGATCGGATCTTCAGCAGCAACCAGACGGTTCAACCCGTCACCGAATGAAAGTGATGAACTATCGCCATGAATTGTTGCCAGGCGAGTCGATCGAGACTCCCAAAGCGTTTATCGGGCAGTTCCATGGCGACATTGACGACTGTGGCAATGCGTGTCTCGAGTGGCAGTATCGTTACCTGTGGGATTACACTCGCGACAACTGGTTTCCTGCGATTCGAATGTTAGGTCAATGGCTCGAAGGGTGTGGTACCGAGCCTGATATCGATAGTACCTATCGCAAGGTGTTTCGCGTGGTGGACCTGATGCGCTATTGCGGTGGCGATGTGTATCATCGCGATTGGGGGTGGTGGAACAAGCTTGGTAATTGGGATGGGCCCGATTGGCGAAGTGTCAATCAGTACCTTGCAAAATACGACATGGGGCTCTTGCTCTATGGAACCACCAACTATGCAGAGCGTGATTCAGGGGTTGGCCTGAAGGTTCCCGATGGCTACATCACCGCCAATGCTCCTTATCAACTCGATGTGGGACAACCAGAGGTGGTGGACGCCGTGGTCGAGGAGTTGCATCGATGGAATGTGGAGTATGGCCCCTACACGTGGAGAAACGACGGGGGGTTTTTGGCCCCTAACACACCCGACGACACCAACGTGTTGGCACAGGATCAGGGGTTCCGAAAAATCATTCAGCGTTTTTTGGAGACCCATCCCGATTGTGCGTTCCAGTCGGTCAACAATGGAGGAACGCTGGCCGGTTACGAATACACACAGTTTTCCTCGGCTACGTCCTTTAGCGATGGAGATGTGGGCATTTTGCGCAATCACTGGGCATCCTTGATGTTGCCTCCTGACAAGACGAGCAATTTTCCTGAAAAGGCACAACCGAATTCGTATGACAAGGCATCATGGCGGGCGATGCTGGCTTTCAACGTCGACATAAGCCAGGACACCTATGACCTGGACAAGATCGAAGGGATTCGCGAACTGGTCGATATTTATCATTTTCTCGAGAGTCGCCAGGTCGTAGGCCGGTGGGTCAAGGTGTATCGGCCCATGGTCGAGGGGGACGAAGATCAGACGATGTATTTTCAGCGGCTCAGTGGAGATGCACTTCGTGGTGTGATCTTCGCCAAGCGGCCTGTTGCTACGCCGGTGAACATCCGGCCGAAGGGCTTGATCCCCGACGCTCAGTACACGGTTTCTTTTCACGAGTCGTCGTCACACCTGCAAAAGAGTGGGGCCGAATGGATGAACGAGGGAATCGCCCTGGAAGAAATCATGCCGGGTGAAATCATTTATCTGAATCTTCCCTATCACCCGGGCAATCATCTTGATGTGGTGCCGCCAGGCCCGCCGCAGGCCGTGACCGTAGAGCGGGCCAAAAACATGGGGTATCCAGGCGTTGAAGTCCGCTGGAAATCGGGCACGGACGACCACTGGCTATCTCATTACGCGATTTATCGCGATGGTGAAATGATCGATAAGGTCGCCAAGGGAACTTTTTACTTCGACCACTCGGCCGGGGCCGACCCGGCGGCCCAGTATGCAGTTGTTTCGGTGGATGGGGCTGGCAATCTTTCGCAGTCGGCTTCCTGCCAAACGGTTTCTTCCCTGAGGAGTCAGATCTACGACGATACGGATCCTCCGGTGACCTACTCAGGCAGTTGGGATGTCAACGACGAGGATCCCTGGGCCTTTCAGCACAGCCTCACCCGGTCCAACCGCAGTGGTGATTCTGCCGAACTGCAATTCCATGGTTCTCAGGTAACGTGGTTCACCAAGCTGGGTCCCCAAAATGGGGTGGCGCGGGTTGAAATTGATGGCGAGGCAGAAACGGTTGACACGTACTCGGCCGACGAGATGTGGGGAATTGCGGTTTGGTCACGAGAATTCCAAAAGCCGGGACCGCACACACTGAAGATAACCGTGTTGGACGAGCATGCCGAGCACCGGTCGGACAAACACCTAAGTCCAGAGGAGCAGCCACGCCCGACCTGGGTCCATCTGGATGGGTTCCAGGTAGAGTCGTCTGCAGTGGAGTCGTCTGCAGCGGAGTCGTCTGCAGCGGAGTCGTCTGCAGAACGGGATGAGTAAGTTCTCGTCCGCGCTTCGGGAGCCGCTTGTTTGATTTTGAAGAGATGCCGAAGTCTCTTTGTGCACAATCTGGCCCCCCCTCTCGAGCCTTGCCTTTCAAGTTGGCCAGCCGCGGGTCATCAAGGAGTACGGAAAGGTAATTGCTGGTCCTGGTCTCGCCCGCCGGGTGGTTTTTGCCCCCGCTGGGATGCGAGTCCA
>JAKVCB010000176.1 GCA_022448345.1 Pirellulales bacterium | reverse complement strand
TCGCTTGCTTTGAGAAAACCGTGATTGTCGGTGCCGCTTCGACGGTTACGAACACGGAAAGTGGCCAGATGGTCGGTAGCCGCTTCAATCAATTCCGGCTCTGTCTTGACTTTGGTAAACCCTGAGTACCCGTGGCGTTCGACCGCACACACTTCGATAGTAGGTTTCTGGTAAACTACAATCAGACGATATTGCCCAGGACTTGGCCAGCGAAACGGCAATGTTTCACCGGTCGCACGCCCAGCAGCAGCCATGAAATCGTCGATTGAATCGACCTTCAATGCTACCCGATTCCGGTTAGCTCCCAAACGCATTGGTGGAAACAGTCCCGCGGTATGACGCCAGGTGGTGATCGTTCCAGACTCACTTGCATCGACGGCAAAACCACTGGCCAACAATTTGCTGGCCAACGCATCATTGAAGGGTAGCTCGATGTGATCGATCCAATCTACCAGTCTTGTGCCCGTTTGCTCCTGTAAGTTTGTTTCCAATGCTGCAAGTTTGGAAATTTTTTGACAGCATTTTTTCAGAATGAGATCCAACAACTGAGCTGCCTCAGGCTGTGGCTGCCAGTTGAATTCAGAGGGTTCGGAGTTCTTGGTATCAGAATTCATGGAGATTTCTTCAAGCTTTCCGGAAGTCTCGTCAGAAAATCACGTTTCGCAAGGAACGGTCTCTGCCTGTAATTGTAGGCAGAAAAATACAGCATCGCACGATGCTACCAGCCTGTTATCCTCGTTTTTTGTAAAGCGGTCCTGCGATAAAAGGCTTGGCCCGGGTCACACTGACGGGATGGGAGTGATTTCGTAACCAAGATTGCTGGATAGCCACCGCTCTGTCTCTTCAACAGATTGGCCTTTACGGCAAGCATAATCCTCAATTTGATCTTTTAGAAGTCGATCCACGGAAAAATAGCGGGCCTCTGGGTGGGCGAAATAAAGGCCCGAGACACTCGCGGCTGGATGCATCGCATAGTTTTCAGTCAACGTAATTCCAGTGGCAGCGGTGGCGTCCAACAGCTCAAACAGAGTTCTTTTTTCGGTGTGGTCCGGTTGAGCTGGGTAACCCGGCGCCGGACGGATTCCTCGATATCTTTCCGCAATCAATTCTTCCCCGGTAAGCTGTTCCCGCAGGCCAAATCCCCAAGCGGCACGAGCCTGCAAGTGGAGATATTCGGCAAATGCTTCCGCCAGGCGATCGGCGAGCGATTTTACCAGAATTGAATTGTAATCATCCAGCTTGGCGTCAAATTGCGCGGAAAGCTCATCGCAACCCAGGCCTGCGGTAACCGCAAAGCCCCCCAAATAATCTTCCCGCCCGCTGTCGGCCGGTGCGATAAAATCAGCCAGGCTAAAAAAGTGTTCCTGTCCCTTGCGTTCCCATTGTTGCCGCAAGGTATGCAACCGGCACCGTTCTTCGGTTCGGGAGTTGTCCATATAGACAACAATATCATCACCCTCGCTGGCTACTGGCCAGAAACCATAACTTCCTTTAGCAACCAGCAGTTTATCTTGGACAATCTGGTTGAGCATCGCTTCGGCATCCCCAAAGAGTTTCCGCGCGGCTTCCCCCAGTTTGGGGTCCTCCAGGATTTTTGGGTATTTGCCGCGTAGCTCCCAAGTCAGAAAGAACGGCGACCAGTCAATACAACTGAGAAGCTCTTTAAGGGGAAGATCTTCCAGAATGCGCGTGCCGAGGAATTCAGGAATCGGAATATCCACGGCATCCCAGTTTGTCGGAAATCGTCGCTTTAAGGCCTCTTGATACGGGACCAGATTTGCCGCTTGACGATTCTGGTATGTGGCAACGAGTTGTTCCTGAAGCTTGCTGTTCGCTGATTCAAAGCGTGGTCGCACATCAGGATTAACGAGTTGCTCCACAACCCCAACCGACCGCGATGCGTCAAGCACGTGAGTAACGCTCGATGTATAGCATGGCGCAATCTTCAAGGCTGTGTGTTTGGCACTAGTGGTAGCACCACCAATCAAAACCGGCAAGTTAGATCCAGTTCGCTCTAGTTCACTGGCAACGTGCACCATCTCATCAAGACTAGGTGTAATCAAACCTGAAAGGCCTATGATGTCAGCCTCCTGATCGCGGGCTGCTTCAAGGATCGTTTCGGCAGCAACCATCACACCAAGGTCAACAACTTCAAAGTTATTACAGCCCAACACAACTCCTACGATGTTCTTACCGATATCGTGAACGTCGCCCCTGACCGTAGCGAGGACGAGTTTTCCACGACTTTTGCGAACCCCGCCTGCGAGGTGCTTCTCTGCCTCTAAAAACGGTGTGAGATAGGCGACTGCCTTTTTCATGACGCGAGCCGATTTAACGACTTGCGGAAGAAACATCTTCCCTTCTCCGAACAAATCACCCACCGTATTCATGCCCCGCATCAAGGGACCCTCGATAATTTCGAGGCAAGTCTGATACTTTTGGCGAGCTTCTTCAGCATCTTCTTCGATGTGCTTGACGACTCCTTTTAGTAGTGCGTGTTCAAGGCGATCTTCAACCGTCCCATGACGCCAGGCATGATTGGTGCTGGCAGTCGCCTTCCCTTGGTCTTTGACACTTTCGGCATATTCAACCAACCGATCGGTGGAGTCGGTCCGACGATTCCAAAGTACATCTTCGACTCTTTCACGCAATTGTGGTTCGATCTCGTCGTAAACGACCAATTGACCTGCATTAACAATTCCCATATCCATACCAGCTTTTATCGCCCGATAGAGAAATGCTGAGTGCATGGCTTGCCGAACCACTTCGTTACCACGGAATGAGAATGAAATATTCGAGACACCACCAGAGATGTGAGCACCGGGGCAACTTTCCTTGATCTGGCGGGATGCTTCGATAAAGTTGATCGCGTAGTCGTTGTGCTCTACCAGCCCCGTTGCTACGGTGAGAATATTGGGGTCAAAGATAATATCTTCTGGTGGAAGTCCTACCCGCTCGGTCAGCAACTGGTAAGCCCGCCGACAAATTGCAACGCGATCATCGACTCCAGTGGCCTGTCCTGTTTCGTCAAAAGCCATCACGACGACGGCTGCCCCATACCGATGGCAAAGCCGGGCCCGCTGAAGAAATTCTTCCTCGCCATCTTTCAGACTGATGGAGTTAACAATGCCCTTACCTTGAAGGCTTTCGAGTCCCGCCTCAATGACCGACCATTTGCTGCTATCGATCATGACCGGAACTGCGGCAATGTCATTTTCGCCCGCGATAAGCCGCAAAAACCGGGTCATTTCGGCTTCGCTGTCCAAGAGCCCTTCGTCCATGTTGATATCGATGACATTGGCCCCCCCTTCGACTTGTCCACGCGCAACCTCCACAGCTTCATCATGTTTTTCTTCCGTGATCAGACGAGCGAATTTTCTCGACCCGGTGATATTCGTCCGCTCTCCTATCATCAAAAAATTGCTGTCTGGCCGCAAATTTAGCGGGCGAGTTCCGCTCAACCGCAACTGCCGGTCAACGGTCGTTCGTTGATGGGGCGCCAGTTTGCCAGCCCTTTCGGCAATTGCTTGAATATGTGCTGGCGTGGTTCCACAACACCCTCCCAGGATGTTGACCCATCCTCGCTCGGCAAATTCACCAACAATCTCCGTCATGGCAGTGGGAGTCAGGTCATAATGGCCCATTTCATTCGGCAGCCCGGCATTCGGATGGCAACTCACGAATGATGTTGCAACCTGCTGAAGCCGCTCCAGGTGTGGGCGCATCAAATCGGGACCGAGGGCACAATTAATTCCCACACTGAGTATGGGAAAGTGTGAAATAGCAGTCCAAAAGGCCTCCACCTCCTGGCCTGATATGAATGTGGCCCCCCCCTTATCAAAGGTGGCTGAAACCATAACTGGCACACGAAGGGACTGCTCATCGAAATAGCGTTGGATTGCAAAAAGACAGGCCTTGAGATTCAGCGTATCGATCACCGTTTCAGCAATTAAAATATCAACGCCTGCCTCAACCAAAGCTTTCACCTGGTCAAAATAGGATTGCTCCATTTGAGCAAAAGTCGCCCCGCGATAGCTGGCGTCCTCTACGTCGGTCGAGATGGCCGTTTGCTTGGTTGTCGGACCAATGGACCCGGCCACAAATTTGGAATGCCCCGGATGACGCGAGGCAAAGTCCTCCACCGCTTGCTGCGCACATTTAACAGCGGAGAAGTTGATTTCACGCATCAACTCAGGGGGCAGGTCAAACTCCTCCATCCCGATCGGGCTGGAGCCAAAAGTATTCGTTTCGATGATATCAGCGCCCGCCTCCAGATAACGACGGTGGATTTCAACAACCTTATCGGGGTGCGTCAGGCATAGAACATCGGTAAAATTGCGAAGATCCTTGTGGTGATTGGCAAAAAGGTCCCCGCGCATCTCGGCTTCACCCAACCCCAGTTCCTGGACTTGTGTTCCCATTGCCCCATCAAGAATCAGAATTCTCTCATCGAGCAGCGATTCTAGCTTCGAGGTTTGATCACGGCTCACGGCTCATGGCTCATGGCTGGTGGCTGGTGGCTGGTGGCTGGTGGCTGGTGGCTGGTGGTGTTGTCACAGGGTTGTCAAACAATTCGGCCAATTTAGAACACACAGGATGCAAATAGTCAACTCTGGGTTTCTCAAAAGACCACACCTCTTACCAGCCAGAAGAAGTAAAACATTCAACAATACGTATCTGTTTATTTTTACGCAAAGGATACTACGGCGGCAATGCTGGTTATGGAGAACCAAATTTTCCACTGGGTACACATCAGGCGAAAGAAAAGAGCTTTCGCGCAAGGCAAAGTCGAAACTGCGCCCTTCGGCAGAATGGGATGTCAGGCCGCGATCCGTTTTGGCATTGCCCCGGCAACTGGAACCCCACAAGTCACTTTCCGCACTGCATTGCGGATAAAGTCAGGTGATAGATCGACAATTTTTTCAAGTTGCCGCAGGTCTTGATTGACCTGAAACAGATCTGGCTGTTTGCCCTGTGCCACCAGAATTTTTGCGTGGGCTGTTTGACGGTGCTGCTCACCTTCCCCGTACAGCTCTTCGTAAAGTTTTTCCCCCGGTCGCAAGCCGGTGAATTCGACCTCGATATCATGCCCAACGCGCAAGCCCGACAGTCGTATCATGTCGTGTGCCAGGTCGCAAATCTTGACCGGCTCTCCCATATCAAGGACAAAAATCTCCCCCCCCTGCCCCATGGCACCTGCTTGAATTACCAGTTGGGCAGCTTCAGGAATAAGCATAAAGTAACGAATCATATCGGGATGGGTGACCGTCACCGGACCACCACGGGCAATTTGTTCACGAAAAATCGGAATCACACTACCGGCTGAGTCGAGGACATTGCCAAAGCGTACCGTTACCAGCCGACAATTTGAGGTAGCTGCCCTCGCCTGAACATACTGCTCGGCTAGTTGCTTACACGATCCCATGATACTTGTCGGGTTCACCGCTTTGTCTGTTGAAATCATAACGAAAGCGGTAACGTCGTGCTCGTTTGCCAGATCAACAAGGTGCCGAGTAGCCAGGGTGATATTCTTGACCGCTTCACCCGGATGTTCTTCCATCAGCGGCACATGCTTGTACGCCGCAGCATGGAAAACAATATCGACATGATGTTCGCGAAATACGGCATCAACACGGGCACGGTCGGTAATATCGGCCAAGCAGGTTTCAATTTGCGTATTTTGTCTTAGCCGAAGCATTTCACGTTCCATAAAGAACTGCCCCGTTTCGGACCGGTCTACCAAAACCATTTTTTCGGGTGACAATTTCAAAAGCTGCCGAGAGATCTCCGAACCAATACTGCCGGCGCTCCCGGTTACGAGCACTGTTTTTCCTGAAATCCACTGGCGAATGCCAGCCAGATCCAGATCAATCGACGGCCGTTGAAGGAGGTCTTCAATGCTTACCGGCCTCGGTTGGATGGCAACGTCTTCTCGCAACAACTGCTCAACACTGGGAAGCACCTTGACTCGAAAACTCTCCTGGCTCGCCGTATCAACCAGTTTGCGAACTTCTTTTCCTGTAAGCTCTCCGGCGGTGATCAGGACTTCTTGTGCACGGTATTTTCGAGCCAGCTCTGCGACTTCGATCGCTCTCCCCACAACAGGTATGCCACTGATCCTGCAGCCTTGAAGTTCGGGTCGGTCATCCACAAAACCAACGGGCTGATAACCTAGACGCGCGGTCCGGCGAATGGCCCTCAAGAGTCCTTCGCCACTGTCGTTGGCACCCACGATCAGTGCCCGCGTGCCAACCGGTTGAGCAAATATTTGCCAGCCCCCATCCCGCAACAGCCTGGGTAGCCCCCAAACGGCACCCACGGCTACCAGAGTGCATCCCCAGTCGAGCAGGACAATACTCCTGGGAATTGTCAGGCCTGAAAGCAGGAAGGTATCGACAACGATGATTGCGATCGACGCGCAACTCAACGCCTGCACAACCACAAGCATGTCGTGAAATGTGACGTACCTGCACCAACTTTGATGCAACTTGAACCAGGCAATCGTGCTGAGCTTTACGGCGAGAACCCAGGGCAGCGTTGCCAGGAGCCGGGAAAGATAGACAGACGTGGGGTCGCCGGCAAAACGGAGCAAATAGCTAACGATATAGGTCGCAGTAAACAGGGGAATGAAAAGCAACAAAGTAGCAGCAACTCTTTGCATTCCACGACGATTGAGTTGAAGTGTACGCATAGAACTTTTTAAGTAGTTAAGTGTTCGCAACCACATTTTCTATTTAATGGTTACCAATAGTGGTACCCTGAGCTTGAGCCGCTGAATTTGGGAAATTCCCTACATCGTGCCTGGCAATCTCAAGAAGGCCTTTTCTCAGGATTGTCGCTTCCGGTTTTCGTGCTAAACACCAACGGAGATGCGGCTTGGCAGCGCGATACTGCTTCGCCGTCAGTAGCGTTTTCCCCAATGAATAACGGACTGAATAATTATGCGGAGTCAGTCGATAGGCTGTGTGCAAACTGGCTAGCGCGTCATCAACCTGGTCAAGTTGGCGCTGCATGTACGATAGTGAAACAAAATTTTTTGCAGTACGGTTTGGGTTCGCTTCGACCGCCTTCTTTTTGGTCATCACCTCTGCGTGCTCCACCAAGAGTGGCAGGTCTTCAGGTTGGCCTAATTCTTGATAGCGACGCCAAACGCGCCATAACGTTTGCCAGTCTGGATCAAAGTTCTCTAAAAACATTTCTGCCGGCAAACGTCCCGCCAGAAGTTCCACAACTTTTATTCGGTGTTGGCCTGGATGACGGTAACAGCGAGCCCAAATTTCCAACGCTTTCTCAGTCTGACCT
>JAKVCB010000175.1 GCA_022448345.1 Pirellulales bacterium | reverse complement strand
TGAACCGCAACGGTCAGTTTGACCCAGCCGAGGAACCGGCCGCCAAAAGCCTGGTCGACGGCACCTATTCGCTATCGGTTCCCACCTCGATCGGCAATGTCTTTGAAATCATCGCTGTGACTCCCGACGAGTGGACCCAAACAAAACCGGAGACAGGTTCCTACATTGAGTACGGAAAACCAGGACTGATTCTGAACAATCTCGATTTTGGCATGCAACCTCCCCCGGACACTCTGAAGGAAGTGTTCAAGGACCGGGAAATCCGCGTCACCGGGTTGGTGTTTGCCGACACCAATGAGAACGGCATGAAGGATGCGTTTGAATCGTTCCAGGAGAATGCCGGGATTTATGCGGACCTGAATCACAATGACTCGTATGACCCAGACACCGAGCCCTTCGAATTCACCAGGTCCGATGGCTCTTATGAACTGGTCCTTTCCACTACCGAACCGGTCGCGTTTGAAGTCCGGGTCGACATCGGAGCAGATGGCTCGGTCACCAATCCAGCAAGTGGAGAAGTTGCGCTCGACAAATCACCTGGAGATACAATCGGCCAGGTCAATTTCGGCATCAAGCCATCGGCGACGATGGTCGGCAGAATTTCCGGATCCGTTTTCCACGACAGTGACGGCAATGGACTGCGAGATGGCGATGACTTTGCGGTACCAGGCTTTACCGTCTACCTCGACGGTGACCAAAACGGCAACTGGACCACGGGCGAACCCCAGGCAACATCGGATACCAACGGCAATTTTTCCTTTAGCAATGTGGCTCCGGGAAACGTGTTGGTGAGAATGACGATTCCAGTAGAATGGAACGTCACTACACCTGCTTTTGACTACTACCAGGTATCGGTCTCCCCATTCGGCCACAACACGGGATTGGAGTTCGGCGTCAACAACCTTCAGTCGGTCGATGACCCCGGTAACAGTGGTGGCAACGTTGGCGGCGGTGGCAATGTTGGCGGCGTTAGCCTCGGCACGCTTGAATTTGGCGACCTGACTGGCTTTCCTACCACGCTGGCCGAAAATGGTCCGTACCACCAAACCGTTCCCGGTTTTCAACTTGGCACCTTCATCGACAGTGAACTCGATGGTCAACCCCATCCCGATGGCCTGGGTGACGACAACCGTGGAATTGCCGACGATGATGGTGTACGAATTGTCGACGCCGCAGGCCGTTCCCAGGACATCCTTGGAAACCCCCTCCCCATTACTCCCGGCAAAAACCGGGCCGAAGTTGCCGTACAAGGCCTGGGCGGACTCCTAAACGGCTGGATTGACTTCGACGGCAGTGGCTCGTTTGATACGGGTGAGCAGATTTTCGACAACATCGACCTGCGCCCAGGTAGCTACGTTTTGCCATTCAACGCTCCGGCCCTTCTTGACCATGGGCCTATTGCTGCCCGCTTCCGCTGGGGTGAAGCAAACCTGAACTTCACCGGCGGCTCGCTCTTCGCAGGTGAAGTTGAAGATTACATGTTCACAACCGACAACGGATTGACCGTAACCGCCCAGTCCAGCTTCGGCGACTACGATGGAGATGGCACCGTCGGGCCTGGTGACTACCAAATCTGGCAGAGTACCTTTGGATCGACCACCGAGCTTGCAGCCGATGGCAACGGCAATGGTACGATTGATGCGGCCGATTACACCATCTGGCAACAAAACAATGGCCTCGTGATTGGTATCGGGATCGTCTCGGCCGCCACCGATAGTGATCTGTCCGACGAAGCCAACCAAACGGTCGCAACGGCAAGTGCAGCCCTCGAGGAAGCAGTCGAAGAAGCGGTCGCCTCAACAACGCTCGTGGCGAGCCCGGTCGCATCACCGACTGACGTTACGACCGCAGGTACCGACCTCGCGGCTACCAGCAGCTCCGAGGACGCCACTGGCAACGACGATCTTCTGAACCTCGTGCTGGGCCAACTTGGCAGCCAGTCTGGTGAAGAGGAAGACTCCAACGCGCTCGACGCGGCTCACACCGACGCCGACGACTTCGAGTTGGCACTGGCTGCTGCCCTGGACGAAGAGATCGACTGGCGTTTGCTGTGAGCTGGCCAACGGGCCTGACCAGCGGGCACGCCTTGCTCTCTTGAACTCTTGCGCTCTTGAATTCCTGCGCTGTTGAATTCCTGCGCTGTTGAATTCTAACGGTGGCCGTTTGGACTGTGACAACACAGCTGCGCCCTGCCTGCGGGCTAAGCCAACTCTCCTGGCACCTCCTGGTTTGGAAGCGTCTGCCAGATTCGCTCAGGCAAACAAGCAGTAGCAGATTCCGGTCACCACCACCGTACCGATCACATTCAAGGCGAGCCCTTCCCGGGCCATCGTGCGCACGGAAAATTGGCCCGATCCAAACACGATCGCATTCGGACCGGTTGCCACCGGGAGCATAAAAGCAAAACTGGCACTGATCGTGGCCGGCACCATGATCAACCTGGCATCGATTTCGCCAGCCAGAGCAGCGGCGGCCAGAATCGGCATCAACAACGTAGTCGTGGCCGTGTTGCTGGTGATCTCGGTCAAGAACATCACAAAGAAGCAAAGCAATCCGATCAACACCAGCGGGTGCGAGGCCTCAACAAAACCGGCGAGCAACTCGCCCAACACCGCGCTTAACCCTGAGGCCACAAATGCCTTGGCAATCGCAATCCCGGACCCGAAAAGAATCAGGATTCCCCAGGGAATGCCCGCAGCCGTCTTCCAGTCCAACAGCCGCCCCCCTGCACCATTGGGAACAAGAAACATCACCACTACCGCCAGCAAGGCAACACTCGCATCGTTGGCATGAGGCAAATCTAAAAACCCGCTCCAGCCACCCCAGGGCGCTTTTCGGGTGACCCACAAAAGGGCCGTGATGCCAAAGATCAGTAGCGTCCGTGCCTCGGCCGGACGCCATTGGCCAACCTCAGGAAGTTCGATCGGTTCGTGTGGCTTGAGCCCGCGCGTCAGCCAGAGCGCCACGCAGGGAATCATCACCACCACCACCGGAACAGCCCAACTCATCCACTCGGGGAAGCTGGGCTCCGTCCCAAAATTCTCCGCATACACTTCCATGAAAATCAGGTTCGGCGGGGTTCCCACCGGTGTGCCCACCCCGCCCACGCTGGCCGCATAGGCAATGCCTAACAAAAGTGCCACGCGAAGACGCGGATCGGTGATCTTCTCGATCAATGCCAACACCACCGGCAGGAGCATCAAGGTGGTGGCGACGTTGGAAATCCACATGCTCAGCACCGCCGAGGCGGTCATAAATCCAAACACCAGCCCCCGGCCACTATTGGCTCCAAACAACCCCACCATGCTGAGGGCAATCCGCCGGTGGGCGCCGCTCCGCTCCATCGCCGAGGAAAGCATAAAGCCCCCCAACAGAAGCAGAATCAAGGGGTTGCCGTACGACTCGCCTACCTTCGCAGGCGAGATCACGCCCACTAGCGGTAAGAGGGCCAGCGGAAGCAAGCTGGTGGCGGGAATCGGGATCGGTTCAAAAATCCACCAGCAGGCCGTCAGCGCAGTGATGCCGGCAGTCCATGCAATGGGGCTCGACCACCCGGCCAGGGACAAACCAATCCCCAAGCCAAGTGCCATCAGCGGGCCGGCAATAAGCGTCCATTGCTTCATCGCAAAATAGCGTCGGTTAAAGGTCTAGGCTCAATCTGGGGGCCTGCAAATTGCGACGCCTGGCCGGCAGAACCCCGTTTACTGCTTGTGACTACTTTACTGCGCGTGAAGTCACAAGGGTATTGCAATCTCCACGACCGACAGCAGATACGAGAAAAATTTACCCATCACAGACGGATGGTTTTTTCACTTTGCCCCTTAGAGAGGGCGAGACATGCTGGGCTTGGCCTGACCAAGGAAGCTTGGCCCAACCAACGCCAAGCCAGGTGCTAACAACCCCCCGCCGCCTGATACCCAACGCCTGGTACACAATGCTTGATTCCCTATAAAGAAGTTGTCTTTGGGGTCGCCAGCAGGCTTGCTGGTCGCCTCCGGATTTATGCCTTAAGATTTCTTCAATACCTGCTCCATCAGTTTGTATTGAATCTGCGTTGCCAGTTCTTCAGCCTGCTGTTTTTTGGATTGTGCCCGGTCAATGGTCGCCTCCAACTCCTCCAACACCAACCGGCCTGCACCCAAACCTCGCATTTCTTCCAAGT
This sequence comes from Pirellulales bacterium, assembly GCA_022448345.1. Taxonomy (GTDB): domain Bacteria; phylum Planctomycetota; class Planctomycetia; order Pirellulales; family Lacipirellulaceae; genus JAKVCB01. The sequence goes on along the minus strand of JAKVCB010000175.1, from coordinate 3,510 downwards.
AACCATGGGCATGCACGGTATTTTTTTTGGCGGCCTCGAAACGCACCATCACGCCCATAGTATCTAACAAGCCTTTTTTGGCCTCTGCTGTATTTGGCTTCTTCCTGAGAACTTCTTCAAACGCAAACCGGCTTTCGAAAGCCAATCGCATCACAATTCGTTCGTTGAATTGTGCCTTTTCAAATTCAGCCACAAGCCTCTTGCGAACCTCCTCGGCAGACTGCAAGGAATCTAATGCATCCCGGTTTTCCAGGTGTTCTTCAATGGCGTCGATCAAAGAACGCACGTCTTGATACCGATACTCCGATTCTTTATGCGTGGCACGATTGCAAATGGCCGCCAATTCTGGATGAATCTCTGGGGGGAATTCTGTGGGCTCGGATATCAAAGCCTCGGAAATCACCTCCTGGAGATTAGAACCGCCATGCTTGGCGCGTCCAAGCAGTACTTCGGTAAGTGTCGCTCCCAAAAGGTAAACATCGGTTGCCGGCGAAAGCACTCTGTCACCAGAAAACATTTCTGGTGCCGCATATCTGGGAGTTCCTGCAAACTGCGATGCCTCAACCCCTGAAGGGGAATTAAACTCCTTCGCCACCCCCCAATCGATGAGATACAACTCACCATGCGCCCCAATCATCACGTTTTCGGTTTTGATATCTCGGTGAAGAACACGCTTGGAATGGGCATATTCAACGGCATGGCATAGTTGCAAAAACGACCGCAGATGCCAGGCAAAACGATCCCTCGGAAGGTTGTCCCAAAAGGGGTGCTCCTGGTCACTAACAAGTGCCTTCCATGAAACACCCTCAATCCGCTTCATTACAAGCAAAGGAAGCCCGTCGTCGTCATACCCAAACATATGAATAGGTGGAATATGAGGGTGGTCCAAACGGGCTAACAGGGTTGCTTCACCGACTAAAGCGGCCTGGACCGCTGCTTGTTGTTGCGAGGAGTGCAGTCTCTTGATCGCCACATCCCGCATCAACTGATCCTGGCGGGCTAGGTAAACCGTTCCCATCCCCCCCTCTCCAAGAGATTCCTGGACTTCAAAAGCGAACCCACTCTCAGGCGTCACCTTTTTTCCTGGATAGAGCGTCAGCGGCGCGGTCTTGGCAGGAAACCCGTCCAACTCGACCACCGTAGACGATTCGGCTCGAAGAGTCTCCTCCAAATCACCTCTATACCTGGAAAAGAGCGATCGTATAAATCCACAGCTTTGTTGCATCATACTTGAAGTCCCGAAACCTTACGTGGTTATCGATTTCCCCAGCGCCTTTCAGCACCTTGGCTCACACGCCTCCAGCACTTCGAGCGATTCCATCAGGGCCCGATGGTCTGTGACTTCTGCATACAGAGGAAAGATGTTTTCACAGTAGAAGCGCTGCTCTTCGGGAGTACGCGAGGCCGTACAATCAGAAAGGATGGTTACCCGATAGCCTCGCTCGTGCGCCGCACGGCCTGTTGAATCAATGCAAATTGATGTCACCGCACCGGCCAGTACAACATGGGAAATGTTATGCTGTTCTAATTCACGGTCCAACTCGGTGTTTGAAAATGCATTCAAACCCCGCTTGCCTTCCAGTGTTTTTATGCGATCGCCGTACGCCTGAAAGGCAGAGATACATTCTGCACCACCCGAACCACTTTGAAATGCCCTCGCCTGCTTGATGCTTTTAAGAATCCCTACCGGGTTGACCAGTTCCCGGTAATCTTCGGTAAAAATAATGGGGGTTTGAATCAGCAAAGATTCCTTATCCTGCAATGACTCTAACAACGACAGTGTATTGTCCAGGATATGGCGGGTACGATCGGACTCTTCAATCACTCCCCTTAAAATACCTGTCTCTGAAAAATAATCATTCTGGTACCCGATGAAAATAAAAGCGGTGTTTTGATAATCCATAACCCTTTTTCTTCTATGGTGTTTAAAATAATCGAACCGTGAAAACGACTTCTGGTCCTCCCAAGGCAAACTGCCAACACATTCGAATCTATCAATACTCAAATAAGGGCAAAGGAGACTTGTGCGATATTTTTGCCCACGGCTTGAAACAGCTTCGAGATACCAATGGCGCATATTGCATCGCACCATGGAAATACGCGGATGAAATGGACCGTTGAAAAATGAACCGTTGAAATACAGCACTGAAATGCACTATGAAATCAACCGTGGAATCAACCGCCTGCCCAATGGCAACCCACCAAGCACGCTTCCTGGAAGATTCGTCAAATGACCGGTTTTGAAAAATACACACCTCCAACCAAAAAAGAGGTTCGCCACCCATAGCTGGGGCGATCTCAAGGGAGCCCCACTGGGGGCTTGGGATAAGACCGGTCGCCCGATAAAACCGCCGGCATACCATCACCCTACGGAGAAATCACCAGAATTGTTTGGCATAAAACGTGGTATCCCGCCAGGTATCTCCAAAACTGCCGAGTTCCAGGTGACCACCCGCAAAGAACCCGTGATTTTGGCTATCCCGCTTGGGACTCCCTTATTTTTCTTGTTGTCACTATTTTCCGGTTTCACAATAATGTTGGCCTGTTATTGGAAGAGAACAACAAGTCCCTCGCCTCCTGCGGGGCCCCGACTGGGTTGATGAGGATAAAAGAAGCATGAACACGAGTCGTCGTCCGGAATCGGATCTGGCCCCACCTACTCGGCACAGCGGTGAGGCATCTCAGCCGAAAGGGAGCGTCTGGTTCCTTGAGAGCGAGGAACCACGACTCGTCTTTTTCACAAGACTTCTGGCCATCTCCGTTTTGCTCTGTCTCGCTTTTTCCTGGAAGCTTTGGATTTCACGACCGTTTTATCCCCTCGTTCCCTTCTGGGAAATCGTCCCCGCCTTCCCACACCCGTTTGATGAATTTTTTCGCGCCTGGTTGGTAGCGGTACTTCTGGCGGTTGCCATCCGGCCGCGATCGAAAATATGGATTGCATTGGTCCTGGTGACTTTTGCAATTCTATTCCTGCAAGATCAAAATCGCCTGTGGCCCTCGTTTTATCAATTCTTTTTTTTGTTGCTGATTCTGGTCACCATCAGACAACATGCTGGCAAGAGCGATGCGCCACGACTTCTGGCAGGAATACGATTCATTACCGCGGCAATCTATTTTTGGAGTGGCGTGCAGAAGCTCAACACGCATTTTTTTAACGAGGAATTTCCCAGCATCGTCCAGCCACTGACCGACCTGCTCCCTTTCGAGATTTCATTTCTGCCCACGGCGGGGATTTTTGCAGCCCTGTTTGAAGTGTTTATTGGAGTAGGCCTGCTGACCAAACGGTTCCGCAACATCGCCCTCTACGAGGCGATGCTGATGCACCTGGTGATCTTCTTTTGTATCGGGCCGTTCCGAGACAACTGGAACAACAGCGCCTGGATGTGGGGCCTGGCGGTGGCCGCACAAACCTGGATACTTTTCTTCAAAGCGCCAGCCTTTGATTTCAAAACCATGTTTGCTGCACCCTGGTTCTGCAACATTCCGCAGGCGCTGGCTGTCGTTTTAATT
>JAKVCB010000174.1 GCA_022448345.1 Pirellulales bacterium | reverse complement strand
TCAGTTCGCAGCCTATTTGTCTCAGCGATTCACGACATTTGACCGGCGGTCCTATCAAACACAAAAGTTCAAATTACAGGGGCTGTTATTTTACCTACAAGATGAATGCTTGCCATCCTTGTCGCGACACCACTTCTCTTGTTCTTCCGATGCCACGGCTACTGATACCGAAAATAGTGCCATCGCCACCGGTCCAAAAGACCGTTTGATTTCGCCCACACCCCAAAATGAGAGGACAAAAACAACGCGTCTGTCGTTCAGATCGCCATGGAGGATTCGTGAAAAATTCCAAGTGAGACCAAAATCAAAAGTCCAGCCCACGTCAATCTTCCAAGCGAAGCTGTCCTCTGGACACAAAACTCGCATCTCCGCCTCGCCAGCAATTGCCAGTTTATCCATCGTTTTCCAGCAGTAACATGCTTTCCCCTGTTGGCTTTTCTAGATCTTGCCAACTGGCTGGCTGGACACCCAGCTCAACCTACGTATACTGATCACCCCACGGGATAGCTACCTCGAGCGTAGATCATTTTGAATCACGCCACGCTCGTTCATCCTGCCACTTTTAACGTGGCTTTGATAATTTTTCCAACCTGAACAAAATAAACTCTGACAAGTTCAAACCTCCAACGCACCAACACAAGGAGTTTGGCATGGGCCGCCTGTGGAAAATCACTTTCAAAAGCCACCGTTGGTTTTTGATCCTGCCAACAACCTTTGTCGCCCTGCTCTTGGGACTGACCTCCCCTCGACCTTCCAGCGGTGCGATCCAGGTCGATGTCACAGGAATTCGTAGTACGGGAGTCACCGATTGGACCTTTCACGGATCAGACACAATCACCGGGTTCGGTGGCGCCGTCACCTCCAGCCTTTTCTGGAACAACTTTCTTGATTATGTCACCGAGACTCACTACCCATTGATCCCATCCGGAGAACTGGCCATTACAAACACAACCCGGTCGACCAGTCAGACCGGGAAATTTTTGTCTCTTGTGAATGGCGGGTCCAATTTCAACGACGATTTTATCCTGAATTTAAACGGGCCACTTGATGTCGAAAATGGCGATACCTTTACATTGGCCGGTACTTTTAACTTGAACATCGACATCAACCAACTGGCTCCGAATGGCTTACCCTATTCAGGTACCAATACCCAAACCTCGAATTTCGGTAATCTCACGTTATCGGTTGTAGCGATCCCTGAACCGACAACCCTGATGCTTTCAATAGCCCTGCTCAGTGGCATGCTTTATCCCCGCTATCGACCGCTGACTTGCTGCGCATAAGGGCAAGCAGCAAACAAACCTCGCGGTCACACCACGATAACCGGGATCATTGATACAACCCGGTAAACCGGTACAACGGTTCTGGAAAAACGGTTCTTCTCAGCTCTTACTCAGCAGAGCTTGTCTGCAAGGTAAAGTTAAACGGCCGCTCCTTGCACATTTGCGGCCCAAGGCACGGCGAGATATCTATGCACCTCCCGGTTGGTGCAACGGACCGGTTGGTGCAACGAGTCTCAACTGGTGAAACCAGCCCCACCTGCCGCATGCCTTGAACAGAGCCTACAGCCCATGATCCTGCGTATTGGAATCCAAAGGTACTGTTGATGCCTTCATCCCCCTCCCTGATATCCACTCGCGTCGTCCGACACTCGTCACAGAGACTGCCGGACGCTCTACCGATCGCTTTTTGGCGCAAGGGCTTTACCATGATCGACACAATTGTGACCGTGCTGATCCTGGGGATTTTGGCAGCGGTCGCACTGCCACAATTTACCGGCGCACTGCACGCCTGTCGGCGTGATGCGGCAGCCAACCGGGTCATTTCTGATTTGAAGTTTGCCCGCAAACATGCCATTGCGACCAGTTCCAGTGTGGCGGTGCAATTCCAACTTGCATCGTCTACCTATGAGCTGACAGGTGTACCTGGTTTGAATGGAGCAACTCCAAACTACGAGGTCGACCTGTCCGCCTATCCTTATGGCGCCTCGATCGAATCTGCCAGCTTCGGAGGTGACTCGGTTGTAATTTTCGACTTCAACGGAATTCCAGATAGCAGGGGATCCATCGTCGTTTCCTCAGGAACCCACAAAAAGACGATTCCGATTGACGATTTGACGACGGGAGTTACCTTGCCATGATCTACAACCTACCACCCATACGAACGTCAACCGCTCACAGGCGTCGACGTCGAGGTACGACTCTACTGGAACTTTTGGTCAGTATCACCGTTTCATCTATCCTGCTCTTAGGACTCTCGTCGTCAACCTACCTGGCGCTGAGGGCTGCTGACGTGGATGTCGGTCCCTTTTACGAGGCGAACGAGGGCTGCAAAGCAATTTTCGAACTTACAAGAGAACTTCAATATGCAGTGGCCTTCAACGAGACCGTAAATACGGCAACCGCGATCGAGTTTGCAATTTCCGACATCACCAGTGATGCCACTGCCGAAACCATCCGCTATGAATGGTCTGGTATTCCTGGAGATCCGCTCCAGCGGGCATTCAACGGCAGTCTCCTCACTACGGTGATTGCCAACGTACACATGTTCACACTGACTTACCACACGCGAATCGTACCCGACAACGCCGGCCAGGAGTCCTATTTCAACACAGGCGTTACCGCCACAGTTCAAATTGGCGCCGATTCAGCATCGCAAATACGAACAACCGTGCGAACCTTCAACGAGCCTGAGATAAGCCACCCATGACCATCAACAAACCAACACGATACCAGGCAAAGGGCAACACGAATCTTTTAACCTCTCGTGGTGTGTCGCTGCTGGAAACGATGATCTCGACCCTGCTGGTAGGCGTGATTCTTGTCGCCTCCATGAAAACGGTGGGCGCCGTCATGCAACAACGCAATTCGACTACCGACGACCAGCAGGCTGTTTGGTTAGCACAGGAACTGCTGGCCGAGATTCTCGAAAAAGAGTATGCCGACCCCCATAGTACCTCTCCCACTTTCGGCCCTGAAGAAACAGGCAGCCGTCACAACTACAACGATGTCGACGACTTTCACACCTGGAACAAAAAGCCTCCCGAGCAGCGCGATGGCACTCCCCTGAATCATCTGGCAGGATGGCGACGGAGGGTCGTGGTTGAGTACGTTGATCCCGATAATCCCGCGATTCCATTGGACCATGATGCTGGCGTGAAACGAATTACGGTAAACGTCTACAAAAACGGCCGGTTACTTTCACGTTTACAATCGTTGCGTTCCACAGCCTGGTTCGCCCATTGAATACAAACGAGGCACACGTGCTAATTACAACCGATTGGAACCGACGACTCCTGGCCCATCCTCGCCGAGGAATTGCTCTCTACTCGGCTGTCATGATCAACAGTCTGCTGGTAGGCCTACTGGCATTGAGTGCTTTAACCATCGTTCGAATCGAACGCCGATCAAGCGAAAGCTCCGGCGAAATCGTCGCCGCACAAATGCATGCACGGGCGGCCATCGACTTGGCACTGCAAACCCTACGCACCGACCCGAATTGGAGAACGCGCTACCTTGATGGAGTCGAAACCAATCCACTCCGTTTTGGTAAAGGTACGGTAAGCTGGAAGCTTAAAGATGCCAGTTCTCCGCCTGATGGCAACCTCGGCAACCACGAAGACCACCCCGTTGAAATCCAAGGCATCGGTCGCACCGGCAAAGCGGTATGGGTTCACAGCGCCATCGCGGTCGACAGTGGCGAACTGCGAGAACTAGGACCCATCCAATTCGAAACTTCCGTACAACGGAATCGTTACAACACGGTCAACGCCAGCAGGTGGTGGGCCCAATATTTCAAACCCGACCTGCCCGCAGAAGCAACCGGATGGAAAGTGACGAACGTCGATCTTTATCTCGCCAGTACCAACCAATCGACCGACTTGTTGCAGGTCAATCTTTACACTCCCGACAACAACAACCTGCCCCAAGTACTTGTCGACCGCATTTCTATCCCACAGAGCGACCTCTCTTGGAATGCCCGTTGGCACAGAATCCGCTTCTCTGGAAATACCGACTTGGACCCCACCAAGGGACTTTGTCTTTCACTCGAGTGCACGAGCCAGAATGCTGCAGCCTGGTTCGCCTATGATAACCAGCGGAACAGCAATCCCGATTCTGGCCTGATTCGCGGCAACCAGGCCAGCGGATGGACTAGCTACCATCCCAGAAAGGCACTCTGCTATCGAGTGATGGGGACATACACGGTTCCCAGCGGACTGACACTTCAATTTGGCACTTTTAAACGAGCCGGCGGTCCGTAGGGCCCATCTTTACGCCATCTGTCACCGCGCCCAACTTGCGGGTAACGTTTGCAACTGGCTCAACGCAAACTGTTATGGGCCATCCCAGCGCTGCAAGAAACGTTGCGACTGGGAGCCCACCGTTTCAGTCTCCCTGCCCCACCCAGGATCGGTGAGGGTCTACCTGGTATAACCGTGTAAACTCTCTCCGATCGTAACGGCGACCAGTCCTGAGTTGGAGGTCATCACGAAACCAACTTGCCGGCCGGAGCAAAACGTAGGAATCTGAACTATTCAGCACACCCACCCCAGGAATTCCAAGACGGGCTGTCAGTAACGCCTCGAACGCTATATCAACGTCTCGCCCTGGTGCAAAGTTACGAAACGGCAACTCGTATACGAAGCCGTTAGGCCCGAATGCTTTTGGAGTTACCCGTCGCGACCACTCCCCAAGGAGTGGAAACCCATCTTGCCGGCTTACATGTTCTCCACCTCGAGCGATCCTGCGCTGACCAATCAATTGAAAATCAATCGAACCGGCTACTGGAACAACTTGTCCAAAGCTGTCTACTGGCGAAACCAACACACGCAGGCCATCTGGCTCTACGTCATCGTCCCAATTTGCCAGTCCTGCTTCGATCTTCAACGCACAGGCTACCGGAAACACCAAGGGAACATCCGAAGGGCCAACCTCAGAGATTTCCGGAAAACTGGTCGGCCAGTCTATCCAATTGGCCTCGCCATCGACGACCATTTCGCCTGCGTCTTCCTCTGCGTCGATAGCCGGTTCAGTTTTGTTGCCGACGTCAATACCTTGGGGAACGTCGCGTTCGACTCGCTGGCAGTCATCGGAAAGATCGGTCTTCTGCGGATTGAGATCCCGTACATCCGTCCAACGAAACCGGCTTGCAAGTGAGAAGTTGTCTGCTTCGGTACGTAGCCATAAGAACGTTTCATCGGTACGAACATCCAGGGTACCCTGTAAAACCCGACCGTCGTCCAGATGGACCACGGCCAGATTGTCATCGCCTCGGGTGACAACGATTGGGAAAACCAACCAAAAAACGCTTGTCCGCAATAACACACCGATTGAAAGATCGAGGGGCTGCATCGTGGGGCTGACTCCGAAAAGAACGTGCGAGGAACGTCTTCCAGTTCAGCATTTCCAGTACCGCAAGCAGAATCTCTTTAACCTCCCAGGCGCAACTGGTTTCCATTGCCCGGGTTACACCATCGACCGAAACAGGCGATTGGTTGCCTAAACGCCACGATGTTGCTTTAAGACAACATGAATGGTGAATACCAGGCACAAGAAACACAGAGGAACATCCGCCGACAGTGGATCGTTGTTGGTTCTCTTAAAACAATCCAACCTATTTCTATTGCTGGAACTCCCTTAACACACCTCTAAACGGCCTGCTGAAGTGCCTGAATTAGATAAAGGGGAGGTGAACTCAGGCGACCCTTTGTCCTGACTCCCGGCACTTGAACGATCCCCGGCCGTTTTACCAGTGGAATCTACTATGTCGTCGATACAGCGAAAGAAGGCAGCCACAACAACAGGATCCCACTGCGTACCGGCATTTTCTCGAATAATTGCTTTGGCTTGCCCGCTCGACATCGACCCGCGGTAGGGTCGACAAGTCGTCATGGCATCGTACGCATCAGCAACTGCCAGAATACGCGCATCAAGCGGAATATTCGTTTCGGCCAGGCCGTGCGGATAGCCTGTTCCGTCAACCGTTTCGTGGTGGTGCATCACTCCCGGAAGCACGTAGGAGAGTTCTTTTAACTGCGCGAGGATCTGGCAACCAATTTCAGGATGTCGCATGATCGTGTCGAATTCACCCGCTGACAGTTCACCCGCTTTATTGAGAATTGCATCGGGCACCCCGATTTTTCCAATGTCGTGCAAAAGTCCTGTTACGTAAATCTTCTGGCACTGTTGACGATCCATTCCCATTTCATGGGCGATGGCACGTGCCAGATTGGCAACCCGCTCGCTGTGGCCGGCGGTGTAGGGGTCTCGGGCATCAACCGCGCCACTCATCGCAGAAATGACGCCCAACAAAAGTTGTTCCTTGGCCTCAAAGAGGGTCACGTTGCGGGCATGTGTGGCAAGCATTGCAGCAGCGGCCTCAACAAGACTGGTTTGAACCGTACCAAATTCAGTTTCGCTAGCAGCAACCTGTGAACCGTCGGCAAGAACTTGTTGCGAATCCATTTTTCGGTTGATTACGAGCAACCAGCCAAACTTGTGTTGCGTCGAAGCAATCTTTACCAGGATCAAGGAGTCGATCCCATGGTTCACCGCGAGTTCCGATTCCATCGCCGTTCGATTGACAACCACCGCGCGTTGAACCGCCTGTCCCGCATAGCACTGAAGAATCTCTGCTACCGTTTCTTCATCTGGTTTCTGACCACACCACATGGGGTCAAACTCGCACCCTATTTCCTGTGGAGCAGCCTGGCCGACAGGAACAAGGCCCAACGCGCCCACCCGCAGAAGCTGGTGCAATTCGGGCAAAACCTCGCAGGCCACTTCCCTTACCGAGTGACGAACATCGCGAAATTCGAAATGTCTGGCAAGTCGTCGAAGCCAGGTCGACTCTTCCATCGTTTGGGCCAATTGTTCCATAAATACGGGGGAATCGGTGGCTGAAAGCCGCCAGTCCTCCACCAGGCAAACCGTGGCAGCGAGTTGCTGTGCTAGTGCTGCCGGATTTATGTCGGCATAGCCAACCGCCGCACAAGGGCTCCCATTTGTTGTCACAATCGGAACCATCACGACAACCTGCTTCTTCCCTACTGGTACAACCGTGGGTTGATCGGGTTGATAATGTTCCTGCAGCAGTCCTGCCAAAGCAGCATCGTCACTCCCCTCACCTCGAGCAGGTATCCACTGATCACCCTGCTGCCACCAAACTGCAAATAGAGCATCAAACAGGTCCTGGAGTTTTTTAATTCCCCTGGCAATCTGTGGGTTGTTCATGTCAGGCGTACTCATACGGGTTATCCCTGTTATTTGCATGGTATCGATTGCACGGCCGACAGCAGTAAAGTACATCGACAAACAATAGAAGTGTAGCGTGTAGACAACGGCATATGAAAATCTTACCTCTTCAAAAACAAGAACAAGAACGTCCTTTCAGTTTGCAATCGGTTTTTTCTCAACCTACGGTTTCCGTAGAAGAAGAATACATTGTCGTCTGCGGCGTTTGTTGGATTACCCAACAACGCTGAAATCTCTCCTGAGGAGGAAAACCTGCCATGGTACGTTTGCATCTGATCAAGAAGAAAAATTCAGGGTTCACTCTCGTGGAATTAGTCATTGTGATACTGGTTCTCGGCATCATTACAGCCGTTGCGGCCCCCAAGATGTTTGATACCGCCAACGATGCAAGAGACAACCCGCCGCGCCAGTCCCTTACCGTAATACCCGGTGCAAGCGAAATGTAAC
>JAKVCB010000173.1 GCA_022448345.1 Pirellulales bacterium | reverse complement strand
GCCGTGTCGACAACAGAGCTTAGTTTAGCCATCACGGTGCCCTGCTCTGTTGTTGCAGCAGGTATTGTGGCAATGATTTTTGGTTGCCGCAGTCTGTCATATTCCAGCTGACCCCCGCGCGCAACCAATTCAATTGGTTCAGAATATGATTCGGACCGACGCGTTTTGATTGGAAAATGGGTGAACACGTAACGCGGCAGAAGGACTTCGCTTTCGGGAAGTTCAAAATCAAACGGCGCGGGTGGTGTTACGACAATCGCGATCCGATCGGTGAGTGTTGCCGGCAGACGTCGTTGATCTTCACGCAGTTCGAAAGGTTCTCCATGGGGCCCGCGGCCTGTTGGAAGTCGGTCAATTAAGGGTTGCGTACGGGCGTGGGTTTGAATGGTTCTTTCTGCGGATTTTACGGAAGCGACAACCTGAAGTGTATAGACCCCAGTGGGGACCGTCTCATCGACATCGAGAATGCCATCGAGCAGGTTGACATTGGCGGGGATCGATGAGGTCCTCAAGCGAATGCCGCTGGGTGCGCCAGCGAGGCTTAATTCTAATGGCCCGTCGTATTGTGTCCGTTTGAGTTTAAGCGGTAGCGGTTGCCATGTTCCTTGCGGTACCGCAATCCGGCCAATTTCACTTTCCAGTTCGACATGTGGCTGTACAACGCTGACTTCAATGCGATAGACAAATGCTGAGCCGCCGGCTCGCAGCACATCGCCAACCTGTAGCACGTAATTCCCATCTGCGGGGGGTGTAAAAGTAAATGTGGCGTCTTCATATCCGGAGTCGTCGACCTGCTTGAGCGATTTTCCATCGACTCCAAATAGACTCAATTCAAGGTCCGCTGCGGAGCCAATGTTTCGTGTTTGCGCACAGAACTTCAGTTTTTGACCCTTCTTCAAAGCCAGGCGAAAGTAGTCCCAGTCATTTTCCTTACTGATAATGCCGTGTAAGTTGCACGGTGCTGTTGCGGTGGTGGCTTGAGGGCGGTCGTCGTTTGGTTCGACTTCGATCACATTGGGTAGCGTTGAGAATGAAAGCGGCAGCCACGCAGAACCTTCATCCTGATTCCTCCGCAAACCGAAGAAAAAGGGAGCTGTTTGTTTTTTGAATGCCGTAAATGAGAAGGTGCGCGGAGCGTCTTCCACTTGTGGGAAGTTGACCTGGGATTGTCCGCTTGGGTGTACCGTGGAAGGGAACGCAACACGTGCCACAGGAAAGCGGCCAATTCGAAGCGAGTATGTCCAGTGATTCGAACCGTGGTAACGTGAATCGTGCACCTTGGCTACATAAGTACCAGCTTCAGCGAAGGTGTGCTCGAACCGACAATCGAAAAACAGCCCGACGTCGTTGTCACGGTCCACGACAAAGCGGCCATTGGCATCGAGGATAGAGATTACGGGATCGAATGCCTTGCCGAGCCGGCTTCCTACCACCTCAAACGAGACACGTTGGTCACGCTCGACACGAAATGAAAAACAATCCACATCCGTTGCGCCGCAGGCGGCGCTTACCGCCACAGGAAGGTTGATGTGCTGGGCAGTTGCGGGTTCATTATTGGGCAACTGTGGTTGCGAGAATTCTACTTCTTCAGCTTGGGGCAGGTCATCGATCGCAAACAAATGGACGTTGCTCAGGCCATTCTGGGTTGCTAATCGCAAGCCATAGAGTCCCAGTGGGGCATCGTGCGGAACAAAAACGTCAAAGACCGCTTGGTGCTCGGTGCTTGCGGTTGCTAGTGTCAGTTTGAGTTGCGGTCCGAGGGAGGTCCAGAGTGAGGTCGCGCCGGCTAAATTGGAACCGGAAAGTACCACTCGAGAAATTCGCCCGCGCTGAAGAGCGGGTGGAAAGATTTTCTCGACAAACACCTGGCCAAAACCGTTTTGGCTTCCAATCATCAGCAGGAGCAATGCTAGAGCCTGACGCGTCATTCTAGGTTCCTTTAACTTGCGAACCGTCACCCACTTTAGATTTGCCTTTTTTGCCAGACTTTATCTTACCGCCTGGGGACAATGATTGGAACCTAATCTTGGGGTGTGCTGGACCTGACACGGGGGTGTTGTGAAGTGATTTTTGTCCGATTGTCGAGTTGCAGTTGGCACGTTAGCATCTGTGCAACGTGGCACCAAAAAGGTGTGTTGCCTGCGCCCGCTGCTACGCGAAACGACATGCGTTCCTTGTTGTGCTGAGTGTGTTGTTTTGAGTATTTGTGGCGATTCTATTTGAGGGGGCCCTCATGTCCGGAAGTCTCACGGTATTAGGTGGCGGTAATACGGCTTTTGCGGTGGCGGCAAATCTAACGTTGGCAGGAGCCGACGTAACGCTTTGTGAGCTGCCAGAATTCGAGCAGATGGTTGCCCCCATTCGAGAAGATCGCCAGATCACATTAGAGGGAGTGGCTCGCCAAGGTGTGGCGAAGATCAAGCACGTTACCACTGACTTTGCCGCTGCGCTTCGTGAAAATGAATTGAATCTGTTAATTGTACCTTCGTATGCCCATCGCGCTTTTGCGGAAGCTTGTGCCGGCCACCTTGGCGCGGGACAAATCCTGGTATTGATGCCAGGAAATATGGGGAGTCTGCAAATGGCCCGAATTTTTCGGGAACGAGGTGGCGCGGACGGGGTGATACTTGCTGAAACTGATACGGCACCCTATGTCTGTCGGAAAACTTCTGCGACAACTGCTACGATTTGGGGGGTCGTCAATGGCATGGGGCTGGGAGCCCTGCCCGGTGCGCAGGGGCTTCAAGTGCAAAGGGCACTGGAGCCGTGGTTTCCCGGTGTACAGCTCTACCCACATGTTGTTGCTTGTGGGTTGGCCGCAATGAATCCCGTTGTCCATCCCGCAGGCGTGCTAATGAATGCGGGACGCATTGAATACGCACGTGGGGAATTTTTCTTTTATCAAGAAGGTGTGATGCCCGGTGTGTGTCGCGTTATTCAGGCTGTCGATCAAGAACGACTGGCAATTGGTCGTGTGCTAGAGGTTGAATTATCGCCTGTTGCGGAATCATTTCACGCAGCTGGCTTTGGGCCTCGTGGTGATCTGTGGTCCACTATTAATGGCAGCCGCATGCTTACGCAACTACGCGCGCCTGGCAAACTAGAGAGTCGTTGGCTGACCGAAGATGTACCTTACGGTTTGGCAAGTTGGGCGCTGTTGGGTGAACAGCTTGGTGTCCCGTGTCCAACCATGAGATCGTTGGTTGATTTAACGTCCATTATGCTCGCGGAGGACCTTTGGTCCCAAGCGCGTACGATGGAGGAGCTGGGGATTGCCGAGATGGACGCAACTTTGTTGCTGGAACGAACCAGTTAAACCGGCCGCTTGCGATTGACTGGTTTCTGACCACCAGGCTGGGGCGCGGGCCGGGCCTGCGCAGACGTACCGCACTGCACAGCGTATCCGGTGTTTGCGCCAATATCAGGCACTAACGTACCTTGACCTGGGATCGGGTTTCACGAATACCTCTGCTCAGGATGTCGCGCAGGAGCGGGGAAAAATCTTCGAATTTTGTCTGGTCAGGTGCGCCAGAGGCATATTGATAGATTGCGTCGCGTGGTTTCATCCCGAGGGAAAGCAGTGTCGAACTGACAGTGCCCCGATTTTGGCCACGAATGACCATGCTCGGCCGACCTGGCGGTGATGGAGCACGGGCAAATACTTTGCTGGCAACCGCCAGGAATTTGACCGGTGAATCAAGCGTCTGCAGGCTCAATAGCCGGTGTGCCATTTGAACGCGTTGGTCGCGGGGGTTGTCAACATCGCTATTACTAATAATGCTCAGTCCCTCTTCCAGCGGCGCTGCTTCTAGCTCGTCGCCAGCATGAATCACCCAGCCGCTTTCGCTGTCGGCGATGACGAAGTTCGCACCGGCGTAATTGCCTGTATGCAACTCTTCCATCGCTAAATCTACCGCCAGCCGAGCCGATGCTGAACGGAGGAGATCACGACATAGCAAGCCACGGGAGCGTGGCGAGGAAGAAACAAACAGCTTGGGTCGATTACAGACTCCGACAAACATTCCGTGCTGATTGACACCCAGCCAGGTGCCGCCAGCTACCTGATCGGTACAGGCCAGAACTCGTGGTTTGCCAGATTGAATGGAGGGGGCACTCGTGGGGCGGTCGTAATGTTCCTCGCGATTGCATGCCACCAAAATGGGGGATTCAGGGACGAGCTGATATTGGATTGCCAGGAGGCACATATGCGTTTTCGGGGTTGGTAGTATCAGTTGGCGAACCGGAGCAGCTGCCAAGCAGGTGCTTAACAAGAGACCCAATTTATTCTGTTTCAGAGTGCTCCAACACCCCTCTATAGGGCTGTGTAAAGTGATTACGGTTAGATGCGACCTTGAGCATGTTCCAGGAAACCGATAGGCTGGCATCCGAGGGCACCTAAGTTTCATCCAGTTAACGTATTGCGTCATTAAAACAGTGGCAAAGGAGTCTCTTGTGAACGGTCTGAGTCCGGTCAGAATTGCGATCATTGGCGCCGGTGCAGTCAGCGACTATCACCACGTTCCTGGAATTCGGCTTGACCCCAGGGCTGAATTAGTCGCCGCCTGTGACGCAGACGCGGATTTACTTCGTCGCCGCCAGGATGAATGGCAGATAGATAATGTAACCACCGATTATCAAAGTATTTGTGATGATCCAGGGATCGATGCGGTAATTCTGGCTACACCCAATTTTACCCATCACCCGATGACGCTGGCCGCTGCCCAAGCAGGCAAGCACGTGATGTGCGAAAAACCACTAGGACTGAATGCCCCGCAGGTCCGAGAAATGTATCACGCAGCGCGGGACGCCCAGATTACGCACATGACGGCTTTTACCTATCGTTTTGCTCCAGCGATGCGTTATCTTCGCCACCTTCTTAAGAGCGGAGATCTTGGTGATCCGCGCCATTTTCGCAGCCAGCGTTTTCTCGACCTGCCAGAGACCAGTTGGGCTTGGCGGCAATACAAGGATCGCGCAGGCGCTGGCGACTTGTTTGATATGACGATCCATCGGATTGACTTTGCGATCGACCTGCTCGGTCCGATTCAGCGACTTTGTGGTGCAGTCGCCCGTTTTGCGGATCGCGATGTGACGGCGGATGGAAAACCCTGTCCGCCTTCGGATGTAGACGACTGGTCGAGTCTGATCGCCGAATTTGAGAATGGCTGTATGGGCGTTTGGGAGGGCACGACTCTAGCTAAAGGTTATCATCGCGGTGGTTTTGGCCATGAATGGGCGGAAATCAACGGCTCGGAGATGTCTGCGGTGTACCGTTTACACGAACCGAATGAGATCCTGCTTGGCAAGACCGGTGATGATCTTCATGCCGAGCCGGTTCCAGAACCATTTCTAAAGCCGTCGGACAGCCCTCGGAATCCCAGTGATGGCGAGGCTGCGACAGTTTTCCGGTATGACCTGGTCTGGGAATTTGTTTCGGCCATCCTTGAAAACCGTGCCGCGGTCCCGAGCTTTTATGACGGGCTGCGTGCGCAGGTTATTGCTGATAGCGTACTCGCGTCTCACTCTGAGGGGCGCTGGGTCGAGATTCCCGACGAACCGCAATAATAATGAGGTTCTAGTACGCCCTATCTGTTATATTGACCGCTGTTCCACGTAACTCCAAGGAATTCTGAATCCCGATGGCATCCACGCTTGAACCAACGGTAAGTATGGAATCAGATCCTCCACAGGGTTTGGCGACCTTGACTGGAGTACAGATCCTGGCAACGGGCGCCTATGCTCCGTCCAACACGGTTGGCAATCAGGATTTGGTGGAATTGGGTTACGACGCGGATTGGATTGTTCAACGGACGGGGATTCAGGAGCGCCGACGCGCGACCGAGGATCAGGCGACAAGTGACTTGGCGGTGGTGGCTGCAGAAAATTGCTTGCAGCAAGCCGGTTTGTCGCCCGATCAGCTTGACCTGATTCTGATCGGTACGATGACACCGGATACTCCCACTCCCTCGACTGCTTGCCATGTTCAGCGTCGGATTGGTGCAAAGTGTGCGGCCGTCGATTTAAATGCTGCTTGTGCCGGTTTCATGTATGCGTTAGTAACCGGAATGCAGTTCATCAAGACAGGTTGTTATCGGCATGTCTTGGCGATTGGTGCGGATGTCATGTCGAGAGTTGTCGACCCAAAGGATCAGAAGACTTTTCCACTCTTTGGTGACGCAGCCGGTGCTGTCTTGCTTGGAAAGGGCGAGGATCGGCAGGGTTTGATTTCTTATACGCTGGGTGCAGATGGAGAAGGTGGTCAACTTATCTGTTTGCCCGGTGGGGGGTCTCGTGAACGCCTCACGACGAAAACCCTTGAAGAGGCGAGACAGTATATTCGCATGGATGGACGCCCGGTTTTCAAGTGGGCAGTGCGTTTCCTGGCAGACACGGTGTTGGATGTGTTGCGCGGGACAAAGTTGACACCATCCGATCTCGATTTGGTTGTCTTCCATCAAGCAAATATGCGGATCATCGACTCCGCAGTGAGTGATCTAGGGCTGGATCGAAACAAAGTGCTCGTCAATCTCGATCGCTACGGTAATACCTCGGCTGCCAGCATTCCCCTGGTGCTGGATGAAGCACATCGTCAGGGTCGCATTCGTCGCGGTGATCATGTGTTGCTTTGCGGATTTGGCGCGGGTCTGGCATGGGGAACCGCGGTCGTGCGGTGGTAGTTTCACCGAGGCCTGGTTTCAAGATGCGAGATGATAATGAATGCTGCCATCCGACTTCCGAAACGCAAACAGATAAAGACGGCCGATACGTGGGACTTGTCTAGTCTGTTTGCTACCGATGCGGCTTGGGAAAAATCTTTTCAGCGGTTTGAGAAACGCCTTGCTGGTTACGAGAAGTTTCCGGGGACGCTGGGGAGTGGTCCTGAAACGCTCGCGGCCTGCTTGAAATTTGATTCCGAGATTAGTCGATTATCTGAACGTTTGGGTGTCTACGCGTTCTTGCGAACTACTGAAGACCAGAAGTGTGCGGAGTACCAGCGCATGTATGGTCGTTTTCATCACGTCGCCACGCGTGCCAACGAAGCATCGAGTTTCTTGCGGCCTGAGATTCTGGGCCTTTCGACGGCTCGCTTGAATCAATTCCTGGATGATCCGGCGCTGCAACCGTACCGGTTGGTACTTGAGAGACTTCGTCGCTACAAAAAGCATACGTTGGGTAAAAAGGAAGAGACTCTTCTTGCCATGCAAGGCGAAATGTCGGAAGCATCGGGCCAGACCTTTCGGCAACTGCATGACGCAGATATGAAATTCGGTCTGGTAAAAGATGAAAAAGGTCGAGACGTTGAGTTGGGGAACGCGACCTTTGCTCAATTTCTGACTTCCCCCAAGAGAAGCGTACGCAAGAGTGCTTTTCATCGCTATTACGATCAATTTGCGGCGCACGAAAATACACTTGCAGCAACGCTCAGTGGTTCGATTCAGAAGGATGTCTATTATGCCCGGGCGCGGGGTTATCAGAGTTGTTTGCAAGCGGCGATGTTTCCCGACAATGTTCCACAGGGCGTTTACGACCGTTTAATTAGTGCTGTCCGTGAGCATTTGCCGACCGTACATCACTACTACGATGTACGCCGACGTAAGATGAAATTGCGGTCGATTCACCACTACGATACGTACGTGCCCATTCTGGTTGAGAAGAAAACTCGCCATTCGTGGAGCAAGGCGACGAAAGTGGTGCTCAATTCGCTGGCACCGTTGGGTAAGGAATACGTCAACGTACTGGAAAAGGGGTTGAATGGGCGGTGGTGTGACCGGTA
>JAKVCB010000172.1 GCA_022448345.1 Pirellulales bacterium | reverse complement strand
GGTGACCACATTTGCGGCGTGAATTTGTTCTTCTTGAGTGGTTGAATGACCAAGGAAGGCCAAGGTTTTTTCAATGACCCCAGCTGTTTCCAGGTAGACAAGCAGTTCACGCAGTTGCCGGTTTGCACTACTGGAGTGGTGCGGATAGATCGCATCGAGTTGTTTTGCAATCGGCCTGGCGAAATCAGGTATCGGTTTTCCGTGGCGAATCAGAGACAATTCAAAAATGCGCAGTGCCTCAAGCAGTTGGGAGTCGTCGAGTTCTTCCCACGGCAATCGCTGCAGCACTTCAAGCAGAGCCTGCTGATCGGACTTTTCACCCGCACGGGCAAGTGCCAACAACGCCACCAGCGATGCCTTGAGATCTGTTTCGGCCAGGGCGCGGTCGCGCCACTCGGAGAGTGGTTGGCGTTCAACAGCCAGGCGTGCAGCAAACCTTATCCAACGATCGTGATTTTTCAAATGTGGCCACGCAAATTCAATTGCCTGGGGATCAGAGCGCCCATGAAAAGTTTCCAGCTGGTGCCGGAGTGTTCTAGATTGGGACGCAGTGAGGCCAGCTCTTTTTCTAGAGGGGCGAACGTCTTGATTTTGGGGAGAGGGGCCGACATACCGCATGCGATACAAACCGGACTGCGATCCACGACCACCGGTTATGAAGTAGAGTGCCCCATCGGTGCCAAAGGTCATGTCGCAGATGTTCAGCGGCCCACCCTCGGCAAAGACCTCGCAGGTGGCGTGGTAGCTTGCCCCCCGAGGTGTGAGCTCGACCATCAGGATTCGCCCATTCTGCCAGTCGGCCATAAAAAGTTTGCTTTGGTACTTTGGCGGAAAACGACTTGCATATCCAAAAATCAATCCCGTCGGGGAACTGAGGCCAACATCAAGTGTCGTGGGTAGACTGTCGGGAAAATAGTTTGGCCATTTTGCAGATCCCCATTTCCAGCCGTACTCTCCTCCCGAGACAAGATGATTCACACGAGTTGGGCGATACCAGGGCAAACCGACGTCATATTCCATATCGGCATCGAACGTGAATAATTCGCCGTCGGCATTGAACGCGATGTCAACCTGGTTACGGAGTCCACCGCAAAGGACTTCCCAGGTTTTTCCCTCGGGGTCGGTCCGCACGATATGACCTACTCGATTATCATGGCCCGCATCCTGCGGCAGCGGCAACAATCGATCAACTTGTGGATTTTGATAAGGCGAGTCAGGAGAAGTTCCCGCTGGGAATGACACGTCATTTCCATTGACAATATAAATCATGTTGTCGGGCCCCAAAATTATTTGATTGGTGCCGTGACCATATCGGCTGCGATAATCCATCGGTTTGAGCAGAACTTTTTCTTCGAACTGCCCATCGTGGTTTACATCTCTGAGACGATAGAAGCCTTTGCTGTCGGTTGCCGACACGTAGAGTGCATCATGGGCGTAAAGTACGCCTCGACAATGCTGCAGGGTGTTGTCGATTCTCGAAAAATGGACGTCTTTGGTGTCTTCCGACAAGGTCAATCGTGCCAGCCCGACGGTATCAAGCCCCAGGATGATCCGTCCCTGATCGTCAAACGTCATACTGATCCAGGAGTCTTCGTCTTGTTGTGCGGAGCGGAGCAACTCGACTTCAAATCCGTCAGGGCAGGTAATTTGCGTGGTTGGTGTAGCCACCCGTTCGGCGCCCGCGCTGAAATCAGCTTTGCTACTGGCAATGAGTAATACCGTCCAGCACAAGGTTCGACCACCAAACAGGCGACCCATGGTGGCAGCAACAGTGCAGACAGCAACAGGGAATCTGCGGAGTCCATCGCTCATTGTGGGGACTCCTGGTTCAAAGTATCCACGGCGGCTGGTAGATGTTTGGTTGGCACTGCCTGGGCGCCGCGTCCTTCTTCCATTCGGTCTGTTACATCAAGCTGAATCATTTCAATATCAGCTTCCCAAACTTGCTTTCGAGCCGATTCGTCCATCGGTTCTAGTGGGCGCACAATCCGAAAACCGACTCCCATCGATTCTTCTTCGGTGAACCACCATGGGCTCAAAGGGAGATTGGGATCCGAGATGTTCCAATCTGGGTCCTGCGACTGATGCCGAGCTGACGAACGGCAGAGTTCGGCATCGTCGAACCAGCACCCACCTCGGATGACCCGCGGGTAAAGTTGGGTGGGCCAGTTGACTGCTTCCCAGGGCGTGACCAGTTTTCCTTGCAGACTTTGGAAATGACCGGCATCGTAGCCATCGAGCACCCACTCTGCCACATTTCCATGCATATCGTAAAGCCCCCACGGGTTAGGTTTTTTGGTCCCGACGGGATGGGTTTTTTCTGTGGCGTTTTCAGCATACCAGGCGTGTTCGCTCAAGTAGTCATCGTTGTTTCCAAAGGAATAGGCGGTGGTGGTTCCTGCCCGGGCTGCATATTCCCATTCGGCTTCGGTTGGCAAGCGGTAATCCCGCCCGGTGATACCACTGAGCCACTTGGTGAATTGCTTCGCGGCGAATTGTGTCATCGTGACTGCCGGTTGCTCAGGCTGTTTGCCGACTTGATAGGTGGTGGAAGGATCGTAAAGCGGTGTGGGTGAGGTCACCGCATCGATTCCCGGTGGAAGGTTTTCGAAATAGTCGGAGATCTGGGGATTTTCGATGGCGAGGTCAGCCTGCTGTTGCATTTGTGCTAACTGTTTGAAGGCACCATACATTTTCATGTAGACGTGATATTGCTCCCACGTGATTTCACAACTTCCAATCCAGAAAGGAGGGATCTCAACTTTGACCTGGGGTCCCTCGTCTTGCTGGTGGTGTGGGTCGTCCTCGGTGCTGCCGAGCAGAAATACACCAGCTGGAACCGGGATCATTTTCAGCGTGACGTCGGTGCCGGGGATTGTTTCTGTGTACCCCACCATAATTCCGCGTTCGGTGACGACGTGCCTTGCATTACCAGGAGCCTGTTTGACCAGACCGGAGTTTTCGGCAGGGGGGAGGGGGTTGACCTCGCCAGCAGCAGCATCGGGAAAACACGTTCCCAGCAACGTTACCCAGAATATGGCTTGTTGACGGAAACCTTGAGCGATCCGGACTTCTTTCCGGCAGGTTGCCTGTTGAGTGGCGACATTTCGCATGAGTTGGGCCTTCTCGAAGTTATGAAACCCACGGAAGAGCGGAGTCGTTCTCGCTCGGTGATCATGGATCAAGTAGAAGGAGCATTGTAACATTTTAGTGACAGTCGTGTTACGCAGGCACCATGGAATGTTTTTCGGTGGGGCGTTATGCTATGGAACGACATAAAAGACTCCACGCTATCTTTGAGGTGTATCGATGCAACTGGCCAAATACAGGACATCGTCAGGGGAAACGGGGTTTGGTGTCCTTGAAGGTTCCAAATCGATCGTTCCACTGGGTGACCATCCATCCTGCGAAGCTGCCAATTTGTTTGAATTGCTGGAAGCTGACGAGATTGTCGCGACCCTTACCAGCCTGTTGGCCAGCGAAGATGTTCCATCAGCGATTGCCATTGAAGAGGTGCAGCTTGAGGCTCCGCTGGATGGCCAGGAAGTGTGGGCAGCTGGTGTGACGTACAAGCGAAGCAAGACGGCTCGGATGGAGGAGTCAGCTGCTGCTGCTTCCTGCTATGATCGGGTTTATGCATCTGACCGTCCCGAGCTGTTTTTTAAGGCCACGCCAAACCGGGTTGCTGGCCCGGGGCAACCAGTCCGCATTCGGGTTGATGCAAGTTGGAACGTGCCCGAACCAGAATTGGCGCTGGTGATCAATTCGCGCAAGCAATTGGTTGGTTTCACGGTTGGCAACGACATGAGTAGCCGGGATATCGAAGGAGATAACCCGCTTTATCTGGCCCAGGCAAAAGTCTACAACCAAAGTTGCGGTCTTGGTCCCTGGATTACGCTTTCGAGTGCTATGCCTCCAAGGTCAGAGATTGGAATTCAGCTCCAGGTGTTCCGCAATACAGAACGCGTGTTTCATGGTGAGACGCATATCGAACAAATGGCCCGAAGTTTCGAAGATTTGATCGGTTGGTTGGGGCGGGATAACTCTTTCCCAGCGGGTGCCATCTTGCTTACGGGAACGGGGATCGTCCCCGAAAACGATTTCACCTTGTTGCCGGGTGACCGTATCGATATCTCCATTGATGGCATCGGCACGTTATCTGCGCCAGTGATTCAGGGGTCCTGAAAGAGAAAGTTGGAAGGTAGAGGACAAGCCACCGCGGAAAGGTCCCAGGGAAAGGTCCCAGGGAAAGGTCCCAGGGAAAGGTCCCAGGGAAAGGTCCCAGGGAAAGGTCCAAGTGGCGGGAATCTTCATCTCAGGCCTGAATTTCTACCTGCTACAGTAGGGTAACCCCGTTGCCAGTTGGGGTTTGGGTTTTGGTAGCAATGTCGTTGCTATCAGCAGTGTAGGACGTGATTATTTCACGAAGACGGTTTGCGAGGAGCCTGGCAATAGCGTGACGCAACTTTCCTGACGTGCTTGTTGCTATCGGTTGGCCATCATGGCCTACTCCCTGGTTGCCATGCAAATGTCCGCACGTGGAGGATCCTCCACAGAAAAGCCAGCCAACAATGGAATAGACGCAGATCCCTGTTTTTTATAGAGCAGGCTCGATTCTAGATGTCGTTCTGCCAGCACTGAATCTCCACCCAATTGGACGAGTTGGTATTTAGGGTAATTCAGTGGGGCCGGTTATTCCGATGATACCGATGCGTTCGATTTTCCGGAGTCTAATGAAGACCTAAATTGTTCGCGGCAGGTAATTTCGTCCCCCCGGATGCCTGTCGTGTTAATGCTTTTCTAATTTATCTGTTGAGGGACGACCTGTGCGAAAACATATTCAAGCTATCGCTTCATGCGTGGTATTGCCGCTGGCCGTGTTCTTTGTGCTACTTGGCGAGCCCCTTCAAAGTGTCGGGCAGGCTGCCAATGTACGTATTCAGTTGGACCATAAGTCGCTGGTCTTTTCCCCAGGGGAGCCATTGAGCCTTGGAGTTGGGCTGGCCGATTTTCATGCACAACCAGGTACGCTCGTGCGGTGTACTGTCGATGCAATCAAGGTGGCCGACGGCACATCAACCTGGAACATTGCCCAGGAACAACAAGTCAACGAAGCAGGTGTATTGCCGGACTTCGAACTTTTTCGCCAGAAGACGCCAGGTGTCGAAGGTGCATTTCAACTGGAAATCAAACTAACGATTCGTCCAGAAGATTCCGCAGCACCATCGAAGCAGATTTTCGTGAAGCGTTTACCGCTGCTTGTTGCCGCGCATGAAAAGAAAAGCGGAGATCAACCGACCGTGATGCAGGCTGATCTCGAAAAGACAGAACCAAACGACAATACTGAGGATTTATTGGCAGTATGGAATGAGCCGGGAGATTTTGTCCGAAAAATTGGCTTGGAGAAACGAACCGGGAGTGCGCCAGAATTCGACTGGAACCATATTTTTAACCAATGCACAGGTTTTGTTTCGGAACTCGAGGCAAATGGATACAGCACGGTTGCAATCCCGACCCGCTTTGCAGTAACCGGCCTCTATCCGACCGGTAGCGCGACACCAGAGAACCCAACGGCGATGGCTAAGGCCGACGTGCTGGAGCTGCTCATGCGTCGATTGGATCAGTCTGGATCCGATGTATATTTGGTGGTTCCCGGACAAGAGGCAAAGGTGGCCAATCCAACAGAGGGCACCGAAAAACCGCCAACGAGTGCTCCGCTGTTTGTCCTGGAGCAAACAGAATTTGGATCCTACGCACTGCCCTACAACAGTATGCGTCACCAAATACCTTCGTGTGTATGGCAGGATGTAAAACGCGTTGCGGAACTTTATTCCGAACACGACGCATTCAAGGCGATTGTGATTGACTGCCGCGGTTGCTCTGCGAAGATGATCTCACAAACAACCTTGACCACATGCCTGGCGATACCACTTGTTGATGCAGACGGAAATACAACGGAGCAGTTTAACAAGCGCTTGTCTGTTGCGATTGCGAGTACCTGCCCTGAGGTGATCTTTGTGTCACACCTTTCAAGTGAAGATGGATTGCCCCCGGCGTTTGTCGGGATTGGCAAGCCAGTATCGAACCTGGCGAGCGTGCTTAAAGCAGTCCGTAAAGATATTGATTCCCTGACAATCCATTCGACCACAACGGACTTGGAAAACCTCGGTTTCGAGATGGTTGTCGACGGCAAGCTTAGCGAGTGGGATACGTATCTTGCTGATGGAGCTACCCTCGAGATCGACAAAACGCACTTTCGAGAAGGGACGCAAAGTATACGTCTTTGCAATTCCAGCCCTGATCATTCCATATCGCTGCGGAGCAAGTCGTTCCAGTTTCATCCTACTCGTCGCATCGCCGTTGAGGCTTGGGTTCGTTTGGAACCGGAAGTGGATGCTCCTTCTGTGAAGTTGGTGCTGGAAGGTGAATACAAAGGCCAAAGGTTTAGGCATCAGGTTGAGCTTTCAGACAACCCTGATTTGGCCAACGCGGGCAGCAAGCAAGGGGAATGGACCCCCCTGAATTTGCAGATTGATGAGTTGCCGCGCGAAGGTCTTTCCAACCTGCGGGTTGCGTTTGATGTGAGCGGTGAGGGGAACGTGTGGGTCGACAACCTGCAACTGAGTGACATGTGGCTCAGCACAGAAGAATACCAAGAGTTTATCCTTGCGTTAGAGACAGCCGAACAGCGTCTGGCGGCAGGACGAACCGACGATGTACAGCTTTACCTGACAACGACCTTGCCAGACCAACTGGATAAGTTTGCCGAGGTGAGCTACCTTGCTCCGAGTCTGGTCCAAGCCGCGCCTGTTGCATCTCCAGTCATGACTGAGCTGACAACGGCCCCGGCTGCGGAGGCACCTGTCCAACAGGCGTCGGTCGCGAAAACGTCAAGCGTGACAAACGGCGATATTACACCGATTCCAGTGGAGCACGAATCGGGTGAGACGTTTGTAAGTGATCTCGAACCAGCAGACCAACCGCCAACGATTGCGCAACGAGTGGCTGCCAAGGTGAAAAAGTCAGAGTTGGTTTCCATGTTTGGTCAGCTCATTGATAAAGAGATGACCGGGCAAAAGCAAACGGAATCGGATTCAGCAATTCCAGAGAACAAAGACGGTTTGAATACCACGGCGGTCATTACCGCAAAGCCGATCAATCCAAGTTTAAACTCGGATACCGATAGCGTTGCCGAGCCAAAGTCGGCGATTGCAGTAACTCACACTGGCGCTGCGTGGTGGAAGTTCTGGGAGTCTGCTGGCCAAGATCTTGAGGAGACCGAAGCCACCCAGAGCGGTGAAAGTTCGTCAACGCCAGGTGAACTACCGCCACGAGTTTCGGTAGCAAGTCAAGAGAGTGAAATTCCAGAAACCATCAAAGAGGCCCCTGGCGCGCCGGAAGCGAAATCGACATCGGAATCGACGTGGAGATCACGGTGGACGTCGCTGTGGAGCAGTTCTCAAGACGACCCGCTAACCACGGAAACACCGGAAACCACTCCGGCA